>CBFDBT010000104.1:0-9622 GCA_965603115.1 uncultured Alphaproteobacteria bacterium | reverse complement strand
GCTGTGGGCAGAACCCTTGTCGCCGTATTAGAGAATTACCAGCAGGCTGACGGGTCTATTGCAGTACCTGAGGTGTTAAAGCCTTATATGGGTGTAATTGATCGTATAGAGAAATAGACCATTGTTCTCGGTGCATCTTATGAATAAGCTGCGGTTTATGATAAAGAATATGCACCAGTATTTATCGAAAATGCCTCATATTGGCGCAATGTTGGCGATGCTATTGGTGTCGGCTTGTTCTTCGTATGACTATACACCGCACACGGGTGGCCTGTTTGAGTCTCGCAATTCTCCACTGCCAGTGCCGCGCCCACGCTTTAAACCCCAGCCGCCTTTTCATAAGAGAGAATTTGTAAATAAAGTAGCGCCACAGAAAGCCACACCATCAGGCGAGCAAAGGGTCACCGTAAAAAAGGGTGATACGGTTTATGGTATATCCCGTCGATATGACATACCTGTCAAAGATCTGATTAAGCTGAATAAATTAAAGCCGCCTTATGTGCTTTCGCTTGGGGTCAAGCTTTTGGTGCCTAGTAGAAATTATCATATTGTTAAACGCGGTGATACAGGCACGAATATAGCCAAGCGTTACGGCGTGCATGTCTCTGCACTCATGCGACTGAACAATATTCGCAAACCTTTTATTTTATCTCTTGGTCAAAAATTAAAGCTTCCGGGTGGGGCTTCAAAAAGTAGCAGTAGCGTTGCGAGTAGCGGCAAAACTAGTTCACAAGGGAAAAATCTCGCAGCTCCGCCGCGTAGCGGCAATGGCTTTAGCTGGCCGATAAAGGGCAAGGTCGTGTCCCGTTACGGGCCAAAATCTGAAGGTCAAAAGAATGAAGGCATTAATATAGCAGCCAAACTTGGCTCTCCTGTGCGGGCGGCGCAAAGTGGTGTTGTTGTTTATGCTAGCAATGGTATCGAAGGTTATGGAAATTTACTTTTAATCAAGCACAGTGGCGGTTGGATGACGACCTATGCCCACAATGAACGTATATTGGTCACGAAAGGTCAAACTATTAAACGCGGGCAGATAATCGCGCGTGTTGGGAAGTCTGGCGGCGTTAAAATACCACAATTGCATTTTGAAATTCGAAAAGGTCGCCTGACCTATGATCCACTTAAGTACTTACCGAAATAGAAAATAATTAAAACTGAGGATGCTTTAATATGTCAGACGTAATAATAAATGCCCAAGATCATGTCTTGTCGATCACCATGAATAGACCCGCCAAGAAAAATGCGCTTACACCGCCTATGTATGCTGCCATGGCTGATGCTATTGAGATGGCTGAAGCGGATATGAGTGTGCGGGTTATTCTTTTGCAAGGCGTTGATGGCATCTTCACTGCCGGTAATGATTTGGCTGATTTTTTAGATAAGCCATCTAGCAGCCTCGATTCTCCTGTTAGCCGCTTTCTTTTTGCCCTTGCTCGCTCGACTGTGCCACTTGTGGCTGCTGTGGACGGCCCCGCTGTTGGTGTTGGTACCACTATTTTATTACACTGTGACTTTGTTGTAGCTGCTGATAGCACGACCTTCATGCTGCCTTTCACTAATCTTGGATTGGTGCCTGAGGCTGGTTCATCCTATTTGCTGCCTAAAATTATGGGCCATACCAGAGCGTCTGAGCTTATATTATCAGGGCGTCCTTTTAAGGCAGGTGAAGCCTTGTCATACGGTCTGATTAATGAAGTGTGCAGTGCTGAAGACCTTGCTGATGTCGTCAGCAAAAAGGTGAGCCAATTTGCCAGCAAGCCGCCCGCTGCCATGCGTAAATCCAAAACACTTCTAAAGACGGATTTGCCAGAAGTGCTAGACCGCATCCGCATAGAAATGGAACAGTTTGGCGAGGCTCTCGCTTCACCAGAGGCAAAAGAAGCCATGCAGGCTTTCATGGAAAAACGTGCTCCGGATTTTTCTACATTTTAGAGGTTTTAAGTTTTTTTTCGTCCAAGTCTTGCGCTTGGGTGTCAATAATCCCATCTAGAATGGAAGATTGGCCTATAGCTGATCAATTAGGGTGATATTTTTATCATGGTAGTATTGCATTTGCTGGCGTCGAAGCTATAGTCTGCCGCAGATTGTTAGATGCTGGATATATTGTCTGGCCTATTAGAAGGATTTGGGAGCTATGTTACTAATTACTGCACTTCAAGCTGCGGGGGCTCCAATGCAGCCACAGCAAAGTTTGATGGACATGATGTTCATGCCACTCGTTATACTCGTTGTTTTCTATTTTTTCCTTATTCGTCCACAGCAGAAGAAGGTGAAAGATCACCGCGAGCTCGTCTCTAACGTACGCCGCGGGGATCAGGTGGTTACCAGTGGCGGCCTAATTGGAAAGGTCGCTAAAGTCTCTGAAGATGAGGTGTTGGTTGATTTGGGTGATAATGTCCGTGTTCGTGTTGTAAAACATACACTGTCCGATATTCGCAGCAAAAGCGAACCTGCCAAGTCAGACGAAGATAAAAAGACAAAATAAATATTTCGCCATGGGACAGTATGTTGTGTGGCGAGTTTTATTGAAATTGGAAGATAAGAATGCTTGATTTCCCTCGCTGGAAAATATTGATGATACTGAGTGTGTGTTTGCTCGGTCTTTGGGGTGCCAGCCCGAACTTTTTTAGTCAAGACATGCGCGATACGCTCAGCGGGTATATTCCTGAGAAGTCAATTGCGCTTGGACTTGACCTTCAAGGTGGGCTTTATCTGAACATATCAGTTGATGCAAAAAGTGTGATTGCCGCGCGGCTGGACAGTTTGAGCGATTCTGTTAAAGATTTACGCTCAAAACGCTTATCAGTAAGCCGCATTAAAATAGGCGGGGATAATAGCTTAACTTTTTATTATAGAAAAGCAGGCGAAAAAGAAGCTATTCTGAAAGAAATCAGGCCACTAGCTATTATTGATCCATCTAATCCATTTGGCGCTAATCAGCGTGATTTTGATATTACCGAGGATGACGAGAAACAGACAATCACTTTAGCCTTAACTGAGTTTGGCGTGGACAAGCGCAAGCGTGATGCAGTGGCGCAAGTGATAAGTGTGCTGGGCAAACGTATTGACCCAGAGGGCACGAAAGAACTTTCCATCCAGCCCAGTGGATCAGACCGCGTTATTCTGCAAATACCCGGTGAGACAAATCCTGATGAAGTTATTAATTTGATAAAAACCCAGGCGAAGCTTACGTTTCATATGGTTGATGAAACAGCGACACAATCCGACATTTCTCGAGGGCGTGTAAAGCCAAGCTCGATGATCGTTGATCATTATGACGGGGACACGCCTATTGGTGAAATTGCGATTGAACGTCGTGTAATGCTTACGGGGCAAAATCTTAAAAGCGCTAAAGTGACATTTGACCAAAACAACACAACGGTTGTTGGTTTCGTCTTTGATGTAGCGGGTGGTAAGAAGTTCGGTGATATAACGATCAAACATACTAATAAACGCTTTGCCATCAAACTTGATGACCGGGTTATTTCTTCGCCGAGAATTAACGAGCCTATCTTGGGTGGCAGCGGTATCATCACTGGGAATTACACCGTTGATTCTGCTCAAGAGCTTGTAACCCTGATGAATGCAGGGGCGCTGCCAGCTGATCTAGCAATTCTAGAACAAAGTACTGTTGGACCAGACCTTGGCAAGGACTCAATCGAAGCTGGTGAAAAGGCTGTCATTATAGGGTTCTTGGCTGTGATTGTTTATATGGCGTTTAGTTATGGTTTGTTTGGCCTTATAGCTGATGTGGCGCTAATAGCTAACGTGATTATCATAATGGGTGCACTCACTCTTATGCAAGCAACACTGACCTTGCCCGGCATTGCTGGTATTGTGCTGACAATCGGTATGGCGGTTGATGCCAATGTTTTGGTATTCGAGCGTATCAGAGAAGAGCAGTTAATGGGGCGTAATCCGTTCAATGCTATGGAGACTGGATACAAACAGGCCTTTTCAACTATTATTGATGCGAATGTAACAACATTCATCGCGGCATCCCTTTTATATTTCTTTGGTTCCGGTCCGGTCAAAGGTTTTGCCGTTACTTTGACAATTGGAATTGTCACTTCAGTTTTCACTGCAGTGCTTGTTACTCGTTTAATTCTTGCGATCTGGCTGAAGCGTAAGCGCCCAGCTAAATTGCCACTTTAAGTAAGGAGACTGTAAATGATACGTCTCGTCCCTGATGATACTAAAATTAACTTCATGAAAAGCCGCATGATTGCTATTATTTTCTCTGTTGCTTTGATGGTGGGGTCGCTAGCACTCTTTTGGGCCGAAGGCCTTAATCTGGGTATTGATTTCAAGGGGGGCAGCTCCATTGAAATTGGCGCATCGCACCCAATTGATGTTGCCCTAGTTCGCTCTACTCTTTCAGAACTTAATCTCGGTGAAATTAAAGTGCAGGAACATGGAACACCTGAAAGTGCGATGATTAGGATTGAGCGCCAGCCAGGTAGTGAAGGCGTGCAGGCTGAGGCCGTTAACGCTGTTCTGGCCGCTTTAAAAGAAGTTATGCCGGAAGTTATTCCGCCTCGTTCTACCAGTAGTATTGGCCCAACTGTTTCTGGAGAATTGGCGGTTGATGGTACCAAGGCAATTGTTCTCGCCGTAATAGCAGTCATGATATACATCTGGCTTCGCTTTGAGTGGCAATTTGGATTGGGTGCTGTGTTGGCACTAACTCATGATGTTATCTTAACCATTGGGTTTTTTGCTGTAACGCGCCTTGAGTTTAACCTGTCTATCATTGCAGCTTTGCTAACAATTGTAGGCTATTCGCTTAATGATACGGTGGTTGTTTATGACCGTGTGCGAGAAAATATCCGAAAATTCAGTAAACGCGACGTTGAAGATGTTATCAATCTATCGCTTAACCAAACCTTGTCACGAACCATTACGACGTCACTGACAACGTTATTGGCTTTGTTCGCGCTATACTTTATTGGGGGTGCAGCTGTTAGTGGCTTTACGGCGGCTATGATTTGGGGTGTTGTTATTGGTACTTATTCATCAGTTTTTGTTGCCTCTCCAATGCTGCTGTTCTTTAATGTTAAGCGCAGCCATTTGGTTCAAGACGAAGACGATAGTTCTAAAGAAAAAGCATAGCTGAGCAATGAGCGAAGAGCCAAAAGCATCTGATGAAGGTAGTGGCATCACCATCCGTCAGGAGCACCGTGATGATTTGTTGCTGGTTGACGGATACGGTGATGGTGGTTTTCGCGTCAAGGGCAGGCGTTATGCTGGTCCTGTGGTGATCATGGAAAATGGTATATGGCCCATGAAGCTTTTGCCAAATGGCGAAATTGACCCAGAGATTGCTGATATTCTTGATAAAAACACTCCCAGACCTGACATTATTCTGCTTGGTATGGGCGAGCGCATGACTTTGCCGCCCAAGGCTCTGAAAGAGGCTCTGAAAGCTAAAAAACTGTCATTTGATCCTATGGATAGCGGGGCGGCAGCGCGCACCTATAATGTGCTGTTAATGGAAGGCCGACGTGTGGCCGCATTATTATTGCCTATCGACTAAGTCGTCTCGTCGCATAGAAAATTCACTCCATCGCACTCTCGTTCTTTTTGTCGCAATATAACATCAGTTTATCGCGAGACTGTTTCCATTTCATAAATCTCTGCGCATCATGATCCCATAAAAAGAGATCAGGCCCAAGCCATGACAGCGAACTCAATAGCAAGAATTATTAAAGATAAAACACTAAAAGACGTGTTTTAAATATATCAATGAACTGGAGATTTAACATATGAGCAACTCATTCACATTTTCACGACGTATGGCGTTAGCTTCAGTCGTATCACTGACCGCGATAGCCTGTTCACCAATAAATGCTAATAGCAATTTACAAGATACATCAGCCCAGCAAGAGATTGATGAAGATAAAACGGTAGACAAAAGAGGCGTTAGGATTATCAAACGCGGTGATCATAGCAAATCCAATCACGTCCGCGTTTTCATGGTCGAAAATGAAGGTGGTAAGCCTCATAAAATAAAAATTGTTAAAAAAGCCATTGATGGCAAAGTAAAAATTGATGTTGAAGGTGGTGAACTTGTCAAGGGTGATGATGGTAAGCATGTTGTGATTTATACCGATGATGCTGGCAAAGTTCATAAATTTAAAATTGATGAAGAACATCGCATGGCCCGTGCACCTCGTGTGCCACGTGTGCCTCGTGCCGCACGTGCGCCTCGCGTTCCACGGTCCCATATGATGCGCATTGAAATGGAAAATGCTAACAATGCGATTGAAAAGGCGAGGGAGGAATTGGAAGTTTCATTGGCTGAAGTCGAAAAGGAGCTTGCTGATTTAGGAAGTACCGACAGTGCAGAATATGAAGGCCTGAAAATTGCAAAATCCGCTATTAAATCCGCCATGCATTCCTTAGGGGATCAGCGTTTTGATGAAAGAGAAATGCGGATTGAAATGCGAAAAATGGATAAAGAGATAATGGGTCATCTCAAGCGTGCGATGAAAGATGTGCACGAGCAACGTGAGATTATTATTGATTTGCAAGTGGATCTTCAAGATGAAGTAAAAGAAGCACGCGAAGAGATGCGTGAAATGATCATAGAGATAGAAGAATCAAATGATGGAGAAGATCACTCTATACGTTTAAAGGCTATTGAGGAAATGGAAGAAGCCATGGGAGGTATGGCAGAACTTCGACTGAAAGCCCTCAAAAAGGCAGAAGAAGAACTTCGTAAATCTCGCGTAGAGCTTGAAAAGCAGATTGAAGAACAAAAAGCAAAAGCCCTTGAAGAGGAAAAAGCTAATCCAAAACCTTCTGAAAAAGAGAAAGAATAAAATCGAAAGATGATTTCAACTATGGGGCCTTGGCGCCCCTTTTTTCAGGATTATGACTCAATTTATGATATAAGGCCATGTGTGGTTGTAAGGTTATTAAAGACACCGATTAGGATTAAACAGGTATGCGTTTAGCTATAAAATTAAAGCGATATTTTACTTTACCAATATTGATATCAGCTTTAGCGTCGGGCGCTTTATATGCGCAAGATGAAAAAGCTGCTAGTGCAAATCAAACCCCCATTGTTGATGAATTCAGCCTTGTTATGAGAAATTTGATGAAACGGGCCCAATCTGATGAAGAGAATATTTCTCCGAGTTCCCCAATTCGTAAGTTAGACCAGAAAGTGGTTCAAATACAGGCTCTGCTTAATCAATCGGATAGTGAAATATCAAACGTTACTCAGTATGAGAGTGATGGCATGGTTTCTGATAATGAAACTATGAAAATTCAAGAATTGGAGAAATTAAAAGCAAAAATTGAGGTGGATGAGGAAAGGCAATTAGCTGAGCTATTGATCACGAAAGCTAAAATAGCTTCTATTCAGAAAAACATCAAAAATGAAAAACGGCGCTTGGCTTTAGAAAAGGCCGGAAAAGGTGTGGATGCTGCTTTAAAAATTGTTAAGGGCAAGGAAGAGTAAGTCGCACATAGGCTTACATAAAGAGTTACAAAATGGCGCCTTTTGGCGCCTTTTGTTTGTGCATAGGGTGAATATGGTCTAGACCTATCTCGGTGCTCATGCTATCGCACCCTATCCAGGTCTAATGCTAGAGGATTGCCCCGTGGATCAAGAATTTTATCGCATAAAAAGGTTGCCGCCTTATTTATTTTCCGAGGTTAATCAGATGAAAGCTGATGCTCGAGCGCGCGGTGAAGATATCATTGATCTTGGCATGGGTAATCCTGACCTACCGACACCGCCACACATTGTTGAAAAACTGTGTGAAGCCGTGCAGGACCCTCGCACACATCGCTACTCTCAGTCCAAGGGAATAAAAGGTCTGCGGCTTGCACTTTCCAATTATTATGAGCGACGCTTTGATGTGGATATCGACCCTGATAGTGAAACGGTGGTAACTTTGGGCTCCAAAGAAGGGTTGGCAAACCTTGCTCAAGCCATCACAGCCCCGGGCGATACTATTTTGGTGCCTAACCCAAGCTATCCTATCCACCCTTTTGGCTTTACTATTGCTGGCGGATCTATCCGTCATGTGCCGATTGGTCCGGGTCATGATTTTATGGAGGGTTTGGCGCGTGCTATGCAACACACCATTCCTCGACCGATCGCGGTTGTGATTAACTTTCCATCTAATCCTACGGCTCAAGTGGTTGATTTGGAGTTTTATAAAAAAATCGTAGATTTTGCCAAAATAAACGACATTTATGTGCTTTCAGACTTAGCCTATTCTGAGATTTATTACGGAGATACTCCGCCGCCATCTATTCTAGAAGTTCCGGGCGCTAAAGATGTGGCTATTGAATTTACATCTCTATCAAAAACATATTCTATGGCGGGATGGCGTATTGGCTTTGCTTCTGGAAACAAAAAACTCGTCGGCGCGCTTACACGTGTGAAAAGTTATCTGGATTACGGAGCTTTCACACCCATTCAGGTTGCTGCTACGGCTGCTTTAAACGGCCCTCAGGGCTGTATTGATGATTTTCGCAGCATTTATCGCCAACGCCGAGATGTTCTTGTTGAGGGGCTTGCCAGTGCTGGTTGGGATATACCCAGTCCTGAGGCGACAATGTTTGCATGGGCGCCGCTGCCTGAAAAGTTTAAGGCAATGGGGTCTTTAGAATTTTCCAAGCTATTGTTGAGTGAAGCCAAAGTTGCTGTTTCGCCGGGGGTTGGTTTTGGAGAATTTGGTGAAGGATATGTTCGAATTGCCATTGTTGAAAATGAACAGCGTATTCGACAAGCTTGTAGAAATATTAAGAAATTTCTTTCTGACGCTGATAGATATGTTGCAGAATGGAAAGTGAATAGTAAGAGTGGAGAAGATAGTGTCGCGTAGTAACAACAAAATGGGTGTGGCTATCGCCGGCCTTGGTACCGTTGGTGTTGGTGTCATAAAAATTTTAGAAGAGCATAAAGCATTGCTCGCCGATCGCAGCGGGACAGTGCTTGAGGTTGCTGCTGTATCTGCCCGTGACCGCGGTAAGGATAGGGGTGTTGCTCTTGAAAATTATATTTGGTGCGATAATGCCGTTGATATGGCATCCCTTGATGAAGTCGGTGCTGTCATAGAGCTAATTGGCGGCAGTGATGGTCCAGCCTATACATTGGCAAAAGAAACATTAAAGCAAGGCAAGCATTTTATAACAGCGAATAAGGCCTTGATTGCTACACATGGCTTTGAGTTGGCCGAGCTTGCAGAAGCCAGTGGTGGTATTTTGAGGTTTGAAGCCGCGGTTGCCGGAGGTATTCCGATCGTTAAGGCGCTAAGCGAGGGTTTGGCAGCTAATCGGGTGAGCAGCCTTTACGGAATTTTGAACGGAACCTGTAACTATATTTTAACGCGTATGGAGCGTGAGGGGCTTGATTTTGATGTCATCTTGAAGGATGCGCAGGATTTAGGTTACGCTGAAGCTGATCCAACCTTTGATATTGATGGCATTGATACAGCCCACAAGACGGTCATATTAGCGGCCCTCGCTTTTGGCAGTAAACCGGATCTGGAAAATATTTCCATAGACGGGATTCGCCATATATCGAGCATTGATATTGAATATGCACGGGAACTGGGATACCGCATCAAGCTTTTAGGCGTTGCGCGCCAAACTGAAAAGG
>CBFDBT010000103.1:0-9650 GCA_965603115.1 uncultured Alphaproteobacteria bacterium | reverse complement strand
CATATATAACGCGAAAGAGAGACGACATTGCAGCAGAATACCGAATAAGTTTTAAAAGTCTGAGCAACCTGAATATACGTAAAAATCTAAGGTCAACAGTGTTCGCTGCCAGTAAATGAAACGGTAGTATGGCCAGCAAATCAATGAGCGCCATCGGACTAAAAATGTAAGCTATTCTTTGAGCAGCAGGAGACTTGCTATCATCAGGGTCATTCTTTTCAACAGAGACCCAAAGGCGAATTAAATATTCTACCGTAAAGAAAGAGACTGAAAAAATTTCAAAAAGCTGGAATTGGTAATGATATGTATCCCACAATACTGGAACTGTTTCGGCTGCTACTGCTATGATATTACTAACAATAAGAATGACCATGAAAACTTCAAAAAAAGTTCCCAATCGGCTTCCAAAGCTTCCCATTTCGAGGAAATCATATAAACCACTACGTAGGCTTCTTATTGTTGTCACATCATTGCTCCCCAATAAACTTAACCAGCCAACATCACCTCTATTGCTTTGATGGCCTCAGCAGCCTTTGCACCATCAGGGCCGCCTGCTTGCGCCATATCTGGTCGCCCTCCTCCACCTTTACCGCCAACTGCTGCACAACCAGCTTTAACGAGATCAACAGCGCTTATACTAGAGGTTAAGTCTTGTGTCACACCCACCAGCACCGCTGCCTTACCATCATTAACAGCCACCAGAGCTACAACGCCACTTCCAATAGCTTTCTTGGCATCGTCAGCAAGGCCGCGTAAATCTTTGGGATTAATGCCTTCGAGTATTTTGCCAACAAATTTTACGCCCTTTATCTCTTTAACTTCATCGCTTGAAGAAGCAGAACCGCCACCCATAGCCAGTTTTTTCTTCGCATCCCCAAGTTCTTTTTCGAATTGACGGCGTTCATTGGCCAAAGTCTTAACCCGCTCAACAAGGTCAGCAGGCGTTGTTTTTATAGCTGCTGATGCTTCAAGGAGTTTGGATTGTTGTTCTTTAAGATATTGCAAGGCGGCTTTGCCCGTCAGGGCTTCAATCCGGCGTACTCCAGATGCAACCGCACTTTCACTTACGATTACGAAAAGCCCGATATCTCCAAGGCGCTTAACATGCGTTCCACCACAGAGCTCTACAGAATAATTCTTATTGCCCTTGCTCACATCCTCACCCATGGAAACGACACGAACCTCATCACCATATTTCTCACCGAATAAAGCCATAGCTCCAAAATCAACAGCCTCGTCATAACTCATAAGATGTGTACCAACATCCGAATTTTGTCGAATAATATCATTCACATCAGCCTCAATAGCATCTAGGTCTTGTTTATTAATCAACTGTGTGTGCGAAAAATCAAACCTCAAACGCTCAGCAGTTACGTGAGATCCTTTTTGCATAACATGCTGGCCCAATTTGCGGCGCAAACTTTCATGGAGCACATGGGTAGCAGAGTGATTGGCTCGAATTTGATTGCGCCTATCGGTATCAACAATAAATTCAGCAACATCTGACTGTTTAACAACACCCTCTTTCACAACGCCTATATGCACATGCAGAGCGCCTACTTTCTTTTGAGTATCCGTGACATTTATAAGGGCTCCATCTGACGTCTTAATAGCGCCACTGTCCCCAGCCTGACCACCAGACTCAGCGTAAAAAGGCGTCTGGTTCGCAAGAAGCATAACTGTGTCACCCTTTATGGCTTCGTCCACTACTGCGCCATCTATAATAAGGCTTATGATTTTGCCTTCTGCATGCGTGCCAGCATAGCCCAAAAACTCGCTTGCTCCATGGGTGTCATTCAGATCAAACCACAGCTTTTCAGTAGACGCATCCCCAGAACCAGACCAGGCAGCCCGAGCCTTGGCCTTTTGCTCTTCCATAGCTGCTGTAAACCCCTCAGCATCGACTGTACGGTTTTGAGACCGCAAAGCATCCTCAGTTAAATCAAGCGGGAAACCATACGTATCATATAGTTTAAAGGCCACTTCACCGGGTAAAATATCACCGCTGCCCAGCTTATCGACCTCGGCATTCAATAGATGCATACCTTTATCCAGCATAGAACGGAAACGACTTTCCTCGAGCTTTAAAGTCTCAACGATTAGGGCTTGTGCGCGCCCAAGTTCAGGAAAGGCCGCTCCCATCTCGCTCACAAGAGTAGGAACTAGCTTATACATAAGCAAATCCTTCATCCCAAGGAGATGGGCATGCCGCATGCCCCTTCGCATGATGCGTCGCAAAACATAGCCACGCCCTTCATTAGATGGCAGCACCCCATCAGCGATTAAAAAACTAACCGCACGCAAATGGTCCGCCATAACGCGGTGGGATGCGCTGGCATCTCCAGAGGCTTCAACACCAGTTTCATGTACTGACGCCTCAATAAGTCGCTTAAAGGTATCCGTTTCAAAATTATCGTGCGTTCCCTGCATCACCGCGGCAATACGCTCTAGCCCCATACCCGTATCAATGGAGGGTTTTGGTAAATCGGTCCGGTTATCCGGTCCAATTTGCTCATACTGCATGAATACGAGATTCCATATCTCAACAAAACGGTCTCCATCCTCATCTGGGCTACCGGGAGGTCCACCAAAAATATGATCACCGTGATCATAAAAAATTTCTGAACAAGGCCCGCATGGTCCAGTGTCACCCATTGACCAAAAGTTATCATTCGTGGCTATACGAATTATGCGTTCATCCGGCAGGCCTGCTATTTTCTTCCACAGGTCATAGGCTTGGTCATCTGTATGATAAACGGTGACATAGAGCCTGTTTTTATCAAGACCGTATTCTTTTGTGAGAAGGTTCCACGCAAATTCAATAGCATCTTGTTTAAAATAATCTCCGAAAGAAAAATTCCCCAGCATCTCAAAGAATGTGTGATGGCGGGCCGTGTAACCAACATTGTCTAAGTCATTGTGTTTACCACCAGCGCGAATACATTTTTGCGAAGAGACAGCGCGTTTATACTCGCGAGATTCAGCACCAGTAAAAAGGTTTTTAAACGGAACCATGCCCGCATTTGTAAACAAAAGAGTAGGATCATTAAGAGGCACAACAGGAGCAGAAGCAACACGTTTATGACCATTACCTTCAAAAAATTCTAGAAATGTTCTACGTATGTCATTAGTGCCCGTCATGGGGTATATCCTTATCAAAAATCATTCAACAACATTGTCTGGTCATGCTTTGACGTTGTACCCATGTGCTCGCCAACTGTCTAGAACCTTTTCAAATTTGATAAGGCCTTGGGGACCTAAAAGAATTACAAGCTCAAACACAAAAAGGCCGGACAAAATGCCCGGCCAGATATTTTCTATATAAATTGTACTATTCGCTGTCAGATTCAGTGCCTTTGTCAGTAGGTTCATTCATAGCAGGGTCAGTGAGAAGAGCCTCTTCAACAACACTCATATTCTTGCGAATTGCTGCATCAATTTCAGCACAGATATCTGGATTATCTTTGAGAAAACGCTTTGCGTTCTCACGGCCTTGGCCTATCCGCTGACTATTATAGCTATACCAAGAACCAGACTTTTCAATAATTTCAGCCTTCACACCTAAATCTACAATTTCGCCACGTCGGGAAACACCCTCCCCATACATAATATCAAATTCAACAACTTTAAACGGAGGAGCAACCTTGTTTTTAACAACTTTCACCCGTGTCGCATTACCAACAATATCGTCTTTATCCTTGATCTGACCAATACGTCGAATATCAAGACGAACAGAAGAGTAAAACTTTAGGGCATTACCGCCTGTTGTTACTTCAGGGTTACCATAAACCACACCAATTTTCATGCGTAGTTGGTTAATGAAAATGACAGTACAATTTGACTTAGCAATAGAGCTTGTAAGCTTACGAAGCGCTTGGCTCATAAGCCGTGCCTGTAGTCCTACGTGAGTATCCCCCATTTCGCCCTCAATTTCAGCACGCGGTGTTAAGGCTGCCACGGAATCCACGACAAGAATATCAACGGCACCTGAACGAACAAGAGTATCTGTTATTTCTAAAGCTTGCTCTCCAGTGTCTGGCTGACTAACCAAAAGCTCATTGACATCAACTCCAATTTTGCGCGCATAGACAGGGTCAAGAGCATGTTCCGCATCAACAAAGGCCGCTACTCCACCTGCTTTTTGGCACTCAGCAACGGTGTGCAGGGCAAGCGTAGTCTTACCAGAGCTTTCAGGTCCAAAAATTTCAATAATACGTCCCTTGGGCACTCCTCCTATACCTAGAGCAATGTCTAGTCCGATTGAGCCCGTTGAAATTGATTCCATTTCACTTAATGCTCCACCTTGCCCTAACTTCATCACCGAACCTTTTCCAAAAGCCCGGTCAATTTGTGATAGCGCAGCTTCTAGAGCCTTAGACTTGTCCATGGACGATCCTTTAACGAGTTTTAATTCTGCTGTAGACATTTTCATCTCCCTTATTCCATAGCCGATGCTGAGTTGCAATGACGCATTTGTACCATGTTTGTTCTCATATGCAAGCACAAATTCACTATTTGTTCTCTTTTTATGATATAGTCAGGAAAAAAAAAGTGATAAGAACAAAACATAACTCTCACCAAAAAACTGCTAACCTCATTATGTCAGCACAGTTTTTACTGTTTCCGCCAATTGCACGAGGCTAAATGGCTTCGGTAAGAAATGACATGTGTCATCCTGCATATCTTTGCGCACAATGTCTTCTGCGTAACCAGATATGAAAATAACTTTAAGGCCTTTATTCATTTTTTTTAAGGCTTTGACGAGTGTTGGGCCATCCATAACAGGCATAATGACATCGGTAATCAGCAGCTCGATATCTTGTGTATTCTGTTTGAAAAGCTCCAAACCTTCCTCTCCACTTGATGCTTGAATAACCTTGTATCCTTTGTTAGTTAATGCCCGTGAAGTGAAAAGCCGAACAGCATCCTCGTCTTCAACCAATAAAATTGTACCCTGCCCTGTTAGGTCCTTAGTGGGTAATTCAGTTATGTCTTCTTCAATTTCCACTTCACCATCATAGGCTTTGAGAAAAATCATAAAGTTTGTACCCTTGTCGACCTCGCTATCGAAGAAAACATAACCTCCTGTTTGTTTGACAATACCATATACTGTTGCAAGACCTAGCCCGGTACCTTTACCAACATCCTTAGTGGTAAAAAATGGTTCAAAAATTTTGTTAGTATATTTTTCATCTATCCCGGTTCCTGTATCTCTCAACTCTATCAAAACATAGTCACTAGGCACGATGACATCAAACCGGTCCAATAAGGGGTCATTACTTTTTAGCGTACGGGTGCTAATGGTTAAAGTGCCGCCATTTGGCATCGCGTCCTTAGCATTAACTGCCAGATTAATGATAACTTGCTCAAGCTGACCTTGGTCCACTTTTACCGAGCTTAAATCCCTGCCATGTTTCACATCCAAGGTAATATTTTCACCAATCAACCGACGTACTAAGTTTGATAATTCCGCGATGACATCTGAAATTGATAAAACTTTTGGCCGTAAAGTCTGCTGACGAGAAAATGCAAGAAGCTGGCGAACAAGATTACTCGCTCGGTTAGCATTTTGTTTTATATTCATCAGATCAGAAAATGTTGTATCTCCAGCCTCATGGCGGGCAAGAGACAAATCACAAAAGCCAATGATTGCTGTCAAAAGGTTATTAAAGTCATGGGCAACACCTCCTGCCAACTGACCAACAGCCTGCATTTTTTGCGCCTGAACAAACTGTTTTTCAATGGACTTTTGATGGGAAGTATCAATCATATAAAGAACAATGAACCGTTTATCTTCTGTTTTAATAGATGAGAAATAAAACTGACCTACTTTATCAGCCTCCCCTTTAAACCGTACATCATATGGCCTGCGAATAACCTGCCCTTGAGATACACGGTTTAGCAATTTTTGAAATTCAGAGTGTGATTCATTTTTAATAATATCAAAAATATTAGTATAATTCGGATACCCCAAACCCTGACCAAATAAAATCATGCTTTGGTTTACATCTTCAACCTCACCCTGCTGATCAACAACAGCCACACCAATGGGTGCAGCATCAACCAATGGATCGATTATGTCGCCCGCCGTTTTATCTCTTAGCCTTGCCCCAGCAAATCCCTTCATATCCCGCAAGATTAAAATCTGGCCAAAGGGTTCATCTTTAGTATCTGATGGAACAGTGTGTTTAAAAACTTGAACGTCGTGAATGGTTTCTTCGTCTATCACCAATCGAGTAGAGTGGTCTTTAAGTCTTAACTTCACCGGTAATGGCTGGCCGTCTCTGAGTTGCAACCAAGACCGCAGTTTATCATTGGCGTGTAACAAATCTCCACTAGAACTGACGAGGGCCAATCCTAAATTCATTTCCCCAACGAGAGGTTCTAGTGCCTCTTGTAAGCTGGCTATTATCGCCTTAGCCCTTGCTTTTGGCGCTAACGGTATGAATTTCCATAAAATACAAGCGGATTTCATCTCAGCTTGTATTTGCAAATCTCCAAAATCATGACGGATAGATGGGAAAGTTTCTGACCAGCTCCCTTGTTGAATGACGCCCTTAATCATCGACTTAACAAGTTTATCACTGTCCATTTTATCAAGTAAACTAGCGACAGGCCTACGGCGTTCGGCCCCCATTTGATCATACCTGTCATTTGAGGCCACTAGTTCCCCAAACTTATTAGTCACCAATACCGCATCTTCAATAACATTTGCCAAGCTATGTAGTAAATCTGTGTCAGCAGAGCTATTTTTTGAAACTTGCCTAGACTTACCTTTGAGACTAACGAAGATTAAAACCGCACTCACGATCAATAAGGCCCCGCATATCCCAGCACCCAACATGGCGTTATTTGCCATAAAACCAACGAATAATCCGAAACCACTAGACACGAATAGACCAGAAATTGCATACCCAAGAAAGTGATCCCCAAGCCTGATATTATTACTAATGTGATGATCGCTAGACCGGCTCATCAAATGAAGTTTTAAGTCCGGCACTAAGCCCCCTCTTATTATATATAACCTAGATTATGCCTATTTCATATTAGCTTAAGCGGCTGGGACAATACCTGCCTTTTTTAACTTTAAGACATGTCCTATGATTTCCGCTACCACTTTATAATGATCTGGCGGTATTTCTTCACCCAACTCTACTGTAGCATAAAGGGCTCTGGCAAGGGGGGCATTTTCTATAATCGCAATTTTGTGTTCTTCTGCAACTTCTCGAATCCGCATCGCTGTCGCGTCAACACCTTTGGCTAGTAAAACAGGCACATCCATAGTTTCGTGTTTATATTCAAGGGCAATTGCATAATGTGTTGGGTTTGTGATAATCACGTCAGCTTCAGGAACAGCCTGCATCATTCTAGCGCGTGCTTTATCAAAACGTATTTGCGCAAGCTTTGCTTTAATTTTAGGGTCGCCCTGCGCTTGTTTATACTCATCCTTGACCTCTTGTTTCGTCATGCGCAGCTTTTTCATATATTCTTTATGTTTATGTACATAATCAAGAATTGTGATAGCGATAACGGCCAAAAGTATGCCAAATATAATTTTAAACAACAAATCCAGCAAAAGCACCATAGAACTAGAAATGGGAACGCCTGGCATAGTTTCTAGGTTTTTAAATTCAGGCCAAACAACAATCAACACCACAGAGCCAATAATGATTAACTTGAAAATACTTTTCACTAATTCCAATATCTGACTTACTGAAATAACCTTTTTTATTCCCTTAGCCAACGATAGTTTAGATATATCAATCTTAATTTTTTTTGGGGTTAATTTTATCTGGTGCTGAAGTCTAGTTGCCATGATACCGGCTACAAGAAAACAGCTTAGCGGGAATATAATTATATAAAATACATTGGCCACAAGTTCAGACATAGCTTGCAATATTCCACCGCCATCTGAAGAAATATTATGAATGTTACCCAAATAAGTCCCAAGAAGGACCCTTAAATCACGCGAAGAAGATTCCGCCACTGCCCATATCAAAAAGAGTAATGCTATAAGAGCAAGAACGTGTCTTAACTCCTGACTTGAGGCGTAATCACCTTTCTCATGAGCATCACTTATTTTTTTAGGTGTTGGTTCTTCTGTTTTTGAGTCTTTATCATCTGCCATATTTTCTACCCAAGCAACGACGAGAGATTATCCTCAAAGCTTACGATAAACCATTGCAGAATGGAAGTAACAACCAAAGCAAAAATCCAAAGCCCGAGTGCAATATTCAAAGGCATAGCAACAAAAAATACAGGCAATTGGGGCATCATGCGCACCAATATGCCCATGCTCACGTAAAAGATAAGGCTATAAACAATAAAAGGCGCTGCCAATTGGACACCAAGTGCAAAACTATGCGTGACTATATTTGTTGCTATGCCCGCAATACCCTCAAAATCAAGGGCTTCAAAGCCTATAGGGAAAACATTATAACTGTTCACCATCGCCCATATGAGTTGGTGATGGATATCGGTCACGAAAATGACAGTGACTGCCATAAGCGTTAACAATGTGGAGACCATGGCGGATTGCGAGCCTTGCGTTGGATCAAATGATTGCGCAGCTGCCAAACCTGTTGACATTGCTATCATCGTACCAGCCGTGTGAATGGCCGACATCAAAAGCCGAGCAAAAAGGCCTATTATCATACCAATGAGGGCTTCTCGTGCAATTAGCATCACCAATTTAATTGTTTGAACAGGCATCAAAGGTATTTGGTCATGTAGAACCAGATAGACAACCAGGCTCAAAGCTATAGCCAAGGTTACTCTAACACGGGTTGGAATCGTTTTGTCACCAAGAGCGGGAATGAACATCAAACTCGCCCCAAGGCGTGTCATAATCAAAAGATAGGCAAAGATTTCCTGAGAGATTAGATCAGACAACATAGGCTTGTCTCACAGTTCTTGAAAATCTACATATGGAACTCATAAGGTTATCCGCCTACTATGCGTTCCGCGATTCGTTCCATAAAATCATTTAGCTTTTGCCCCATCATAGGCAGGAATGTTAATAAAGCTATAAAGATAGCAATAATTTTAGGGATAAAGGTAAGCGTCATCTCTTGAATAGATGTCATTGTTTGAAACAACGCAATGAGCAAGCCTACGGCAAGCCCAACCAAAAGCACTGGCAAGGCTACGGATAACATCGTTTGGATTGCATCTCGCCCAACAGCGAGAACATCAGCACCGTCCATATTAAACTCTCATATACGTTCAGTAGCGATCAGATACACTCTTATAGTGGCATTTTAAGGATATCATCATAGGCACGAATTACCTTATCACGTACTGTAACAACAGTTTCAACAACCATTTCTGCTTTAGTGGCTGCGGATACTACATCTACAAGACTTGCTTGTCCCGCCAAAACTTTAGCGGAGGTCATCTCAAGATTTTTTGACGCAGAAGAAACCTCACCTATAGAGTTATTCACTAGAGACGCAAAGGCATTTTCATCAGGTGATGTGGCTTTCATACCGTCACCGTTAGCAATACCTGGCTTTTGCATATTCTCTAATGCAGAAGCATAAGCGTTACTCGCATCAACTTGTTTGATATTCATAGCTCTCTCCTATCGCAGTAGTTCAAGAGTCATAGTAGCGATCTTTCGCGAAGCCTCAAGTGCATTTATGTTTGAT
>CBFDBT010000102.1:0-9910 GCA_965603115.1 uncultured Alphaproteobacteria bacterium | reverse complement strand
GACTTTGATTTTGCTGGCATTGCCTGCTGTTCCAAAAGCTTCGAAACGGTCGTGGCAAAGATCACGCATGGCATCCATCGCGGGTTTTAGAAATTTACGAGGGTCAAATTGCGCAAGGTCACCTTGTGCTACTTTTCTAAACTGTCCGGCCATTGCCATCCGGCAATCCGTATCGATATTTACTTTACGAACGCCGTGCTTGATGCCTTTGACAATCTCTTCAACAGGTACGCCATAAGTTTGCGGCATATCGCCACCAAATTCATTGATGATGTCTTGCAATTCTTGCGGCACTGATGATGAGCCATGCATGACCAGATGCGTATTGGGAATTTTCTTATTGATTGCTTCAATGACATTCATTGCCAGAATGTCGCCGTCTGGTTTGCGAGAAAATTTATAAGCACCATGGGATGTGCCGCAAGCAATAGCCAATGCATCTACCTTGGTACGTTCGACAAAATCTTTCGCTTGGTCAGGGTCGGTCAGCATTTGATCTATAGAGAGCTTACCTTCAGCGCCAGATCCATCTTCTTTTTCAGCTTCACCGGTTTCCAGTGAGCCCAGCACACCAAGTTCGCCTTCAACCGAAGCGCCAACCCAGTGGGCCATGCGTGCAACCCGCTCGGTAATTGCAACATTATAGTCATAGCTCGCAGCTGTTTTCATGTCGGCTTCAAGGGAGCCGTCCATCATCACAGAGGTAAAGCCATGGCGAATTGCCGTCATGCAAGTTGCTTCATTGTTGCCGTGGTCTTGGTGCATGCAAAGCGGAAGATGCGGATACATCTCGGCTAGGGCATCGACCATTTTTGTTAGCATAATATCACCAGCGTAAGACCGCGCACCGCGTGACGCTTGTATAATCACAGGCGCATCACAAGCATTAGCCGCTTCCATGATGGCAAGACCTTGTTCCATATTGTTAATATTAAAAGCTGGCACTCCGTAGCCATTGTCGGCTGCGTGGTCGAGTAGTTGACGAAGTGTGATGCGGGCCATAATAAACCTCCTAATAAATGTTAATTGCTTAGTTTCTTTTGATCAGGTCGAGTGCCGTTTCGATAATGTTCTCAACCGTGATCCCAAAATGATTGTAAAGTTCATCAGCGGGTGCTGAAGCACCAAAGCTATTCATGCCGATGAAAGCTCCGTTAGCTCCTATCCAGCGGTCCCAGCCCATACGCGCAGCCGCTTCAATCGCGATGCGCGGGGCGTCGCCAAGAGTAGCTTTTTGGTAGCTCTCGTCTTGTTGTTCAAACTTCTCCCAGCACGGTATGGATACGACCGCTGCATGAATGCCGTTATCGCTCAGGAGTTTGTCCCTAGCCTTGGTGGCTATCTCAACCTCAGACCCTGTAGCAATGAGGGTTATGTCGCGCTCTGCTGATGTTTCACGAAGAACATAAGCGCCACGCGCTGATAAATTTTCGTTGCCATCTTTTGAGCGAAGCATGGGTAAACCCTGACGAGAAAGCGCCAAAACACTCGGCGTTTGGGTATCATTGATGGATATTTCCCAACATTCAGCCGTTTCAATGATATCGGCTGGACGAAACACATTCATATTCGGTGTTGCCCGTAGCATAGCCAAATGCTCCACCGGTTGATGGGTAGGACCATCTTCACCCAGACCGATACTGTCGTGGGTAAGTACATATATGACGCGCTGCTCCATAAGAGCTGAAAGCCGCATTCCGCCGCGCGCATAATCAGAGAAAACCATAAAGGTTCCACCGTAAGGAATAGATCCTCCATGAAGAGCAAGGCCATTCATAATAGCGGCCATAACATGCTCTCTTATGCCATAGTGAATATAGCGACCTTTAAAGTCTCCGGCCATAATCGCTGCGGTCTGAGAAGTTTGCGTCAGGTTAGACCCTGTCAGATCAGCTGATCCCCCGACCGTTAAATCTGTAGAACCATTAATAACTTCTAATACCATCTGCGAAGCTTTACGCGTTGCTACTTTGGTTGCGCCTTCGATATGCTCTGTGCGAAACTTTTTTAAATTCTGTGCAAGGGACGCTGATAGTTTTGCATTAATGGCGTCTTCAAAGGCTTGTTTGTTTTCAGACGCATATAGTCGGCCAGACCATTCACCACATTTATTTTGACCGCGCTGAGCAATAGCTTGCCAAGCCTCTTTGATGTTTTGAGGAATTACAAAGGGCGCATGCGGCCAACCAATATTTTCGCGGGTGGCTTTAATTTCATCATCACCCAGCGGTGCGCCGTGGGTTTTCGCTGTTCCTTCTAGATTAGGAGCGCCCTTGCCAATTGTTGTTTTGCAGGCGATGAGAGATGGTCTATCGCTTTTGCGAGCCACTTCAATCGCTGCTGCAATGTCATCAGGGTTATGGCCGTCAACTTCATAGGTATTCCATCCTGCGGATTTAAAGCGCATAGCCTGATCCATAGATGTTGAAATGGATGTGGCGCCATCGATGGAAATGGAATTGTCATCCCACAGAACAATTAATTTATTCAGTTGCAAATGACCTGCAAGGTCTATGGCTTCGTGGCTGATACCTTCTTGCAGGCAGCCGTCACCAGCGACGACATATGTGTAATGATTTGCGAGGTCAGAGCCGAAACGAGATTGCATCATCTGTTCAGCGATTGCCATACCAACGGCGGTTGAGATGCCTTGCCCCAGAGGGCCTGTTGTTGTCTCAATACCTTGTGCATGTCCATATTCAGGATGCCCTGCGGTTTTGGCGCCAAGTTGTCTAAAGTTTTGCAATTCCTCAATGGGCATATCTTCGTACCCAAGCAAATAATGCAGTGAATACAAAAGCATAGAACCATGGCCCGCGGATAAAACAAATCTATCTCTATCTGGCCAGTCAGGAGATGTGGGCGCTATATTCATGAACCGGTTAAACAAAATTGTAACAGCGTCAGCCATACCCATTGGCATGCCCGGGTGTCCTGAATTTGCCTTTTGAATGCTATCCATAGATAGTGCCCGAATGGCATTTGCCATATCTTTTTCAGATACATCACAATTCGTTATGTCTTCTACTCGGTTCATCGGTAATTCCTCAGGACATTCTTAACTTGCGCTCGACAAGCTTGTTGATCAGGGGTGTGAATATAAGCTGCATGGCAAGGTCGAGTTTATTGCCGGGCGCGACAATAGAGTTGGCTCGCGACATATAGCTGTTTGGCAGCATTGACAGCAGATAAGGGAAATCAATACCGCGCGGATCAGCAAAACGAATTACTAATATGGATTCGTCAGGTGTAGGTATCCAGCGCGCTATAAACGGGTTTGACGTATCCACTATCGGCACACGCTGAAAGTTGATGTCAGTTAAAGCAAATTGCGGGCATATATGATTTACATAATCTGGCATACGGCGCAAAATGGTATCGGTGATGGCCTCAGTTGAATATCCGCGGGAATCTTTGTCACGGTGAATTTTCTGGATCCATTCCAAATTGATAACCGGCACGACACCGATTTTCAGGTCACAGTGCTGCGCCAAGTTTGCTGTGTCCGATACTGCACAGCCGTGCAATCCTTCATAAAAAAGGACATCACTTTCACCAAAATCTTTCCAATCCGTAAAAGTGCCAGGCGCTGAGTTAAATTTTTCAGCTTCTATATCATCATGAATATAATGGCGGGTTTTTCCTCTGCCGGTACGACCATATTCTTCAAAAATACCTTCAAGAATTTCCAGTTCATTTGCCTCTGAATTGAAATGGGTAAAATCAATCCCTTTGGCTTTTTCTTCAGCAACTTTTTTCTTCATTGCTTCACGGTCATAGCGATGAAAAGCATCACCATCTATAAAGTAGGCTTTAACTTTTTAGCGTGTGAATATTTTTTCAAAAGTGTCTTTAACTGTGGTTGTTCCCGCGCCGGATGAACCTGTAATTGAAACAATTGGATATTTTACTGACATTTTATAACTCCTAATTCCTGAACAGACCGCGATTACCAAATAGGGGAGCTCTCTCTCCGATCATATTTCGATCGATGTGGTAGCGCCGAATACGGGTAACTTCTTTTTTTGAACCAAAAATGAGTGGGACTCTTTCATGTAGACTTGTGGGCTTAATATCGAGAATACGATCAACAGAATCCGTCGCCATGCCGCCCGCTTGCTCGATGAGAAAGGCGATAGGATTGGCTTCATAAACCAATCTTAGTCGTCCTTTGGCGTAGCCTTTACGTGAATCACTTGGATACAGAAAAATGCCACCACGAATTAAGATGCGGTATGTGTCTGCGACCAATGACGCAATCCAGCGCATATTAAAATTTCTCTCTCGCGGACCCTTGGACCCCGCGTAACAATCATCAATATAAAGCCGTACAGGATTGTGCCAGTGGCGATAATTTGATGCGTTAATGGCAAACTCACTGCTGCGCTCGGATATTGAAACGGATTGATAAGCTTGAATAAAATTTTGAGAGAGAGGGGAATAAACAAATATATGGGTGCCATCCCCTACGGTCAGCACCAAAGCTAGCTGTGGGCCGTATATAAAGAAGCCAGACGCAAGTTGCTTATTGCCTGATTGAAGAAATGTTTGCTCCAAGTCTGTAGCAATATCTCCATCAACCGGTAAAATTGAAAATATGGTGCCAATGGATACATTGGTGTCAATATTTGATGATCCATCAAGCGGATCTATAGCAACAGCTAATTTAGCTTCAGCATCCAGTAGCGCTGGATTGGCCAATTCTTCTGAGCCATAAAGAGCAACTGGCGCATCTCTAAGAGCATTTAAAAATACTTCGTCGGCATAGACATCCAAGTCTTTTTGAAGGTCACCATCAGCGTTGCTGTCGCCTTTAACACCACTAAAGGCAACACCTAAAGCCCCCTGATTTATTATGTCTTTTATAGAAATGGATGCTTTGGCAAGACTCATTATTACATTAGTAACATCATCATCCAGCCCGCCTTTCTTGGCTAAAGCCGTGTCGAGATATTCTTCTAATTTTATAGCTGACATAACAGATTCCCCAAAAACTTAGTCTAAATAATTAAGCAAGTGCTAATATTTGTAAAATTTAATTAATTGACTTTAAGAGTTAATTTTTCTTATCTTTAAGAATGAGAAATGTAACGTTACGCCATTTAAAGACGATTGAAGCTGTTTGTGCCCATGGGAAATTAACCTTGGCGGCTAAGGAGTTAGGGCTGACTTCGCCTGCTGTTACATTGCAAATTCAGCAGGTAGAACAGGAGATTGAAGGCCAATTGTTTGACCGCACGAAGGCTGGAATGTTGCCTACAGAAATAGGTCTTGCTTTTCTTGATGCTGCAAGATCAATTCATGATCAGCTTCATAATTTGGAAGACTCGATAAATTCTATAAAGGGTCTGGGGGCAGGAAAGCTGAGGTTGGGGGTTGTCTCCACTGGAAAATATTTTGCACCCCGACTTATGGCTGCCTTTTCAAAAGAATATCCTGATATTGAAATGCAACTCTTTATTGGTAATCGCGAGGAAACTATTCACAAATTAAAAAATCACGATGTTGACATTGCATTGATGGGCCGCCCCCCACGGGAATTTGATGTCAGGTCTGAAATTTTTGGCGATCACCCTCTGGTTTTTGTTGCTCCAAAAGGTCACCCCTTAGCGAGTGACTATGAAATATCCAAAGAGCGAATAGCTATGGAAAAATTCCTAATTCGGGAAAAGGGCTCAGGCACACGAACATCACTAGAGATATTCATGAGTGAAATTCCCGAAAAACTTGATCATCTAGGCGTTGAAATGGGCTCAAATGAAACTATCAAACAAGCCGTCATCGCAGGACTTGGCATTGCATTCATATCAGCCCATACAATTGAACAAGAACTTTTGTTAAACCGACTGGTTATATTGGATGTGAAAAGTACACCCATACGCAGGCAGTGGTTTAGCGTATCACGAACGGATCGTTCAATAGCCCCTTCTATGATGGCTTTTCAACAGTTTTTGCGTAAGAAAGGTGGTCAATATCTACCAACCATCAATAAAATCTATCCACTTCAAAACGCAAAATAGCTTTGTTAAGCTGCCATGAAACGTTTGAGATGATAATCCACATCGCCGAACTGATGGTCGATCATCGTCAGGCGTTTTGCATAATGACCGAGGGCATATTCCCATGTCATGCCTATACCGCCGTGCATTTGAATACTTTCTTCACCCACAAGGCGTCCAGCTTGTCCGATTTTAACCTTCATGGCAGAAAGAAGCTTATCGCGCTCAGCATCATCTTCTTCAAATTTAGCTGCGGCGAGCATAACCAGCGATCTTGCCTGTTCAATCTCTAGGCAGGCATCGACCATGCGGTGCTGGAGAGCCTGAAACTTGCCGATGTTAACGCCAAACTGCGTTCTGGTTTTAAGGTAATCAACGGTCATATCGCGAGCAACTTCCATAACACCAATGGCTTCAGCACCAACTGCCAGAGTTCCACGCGCCAGAGCATTGCTTATGGCTTTTGCGGCCACGTCGGCTTGCGCAATTAGTGTAGCAGATGCATTTTCCATCTTAACTTCACCTGCGCGCCCGCCATCTTGTGTGGTATAGTCACGAATAGTTAGGCCATCTGCGTCTGATGCCACTAAAAACAGGCCCGCTTTACCGTCCAGTTCAGCTGATACAATAAGATGATCAGCGGCGCCTGCGTGCAGGACAAGGGATTTTTCACCAGTGAGAGCATAGCCGTCACCATTTTGGGTGGCTTTGGTACCTAGCTTTTCAGTATTATATCTTCGACCCGGGGCATAATGCGCAAAGGCTACTTTTTCTTCACCTGCGATCAGCTTTTCCAGTAAGTTTTCTTGCCCACCTACATCGGCTAAAATGCCAGCGCCTAAAATAGCCGTTGCCATATAGGGCTCAATAACAAGGCCGCGACCCAACTCTTGCATTACTACCATAATATCAAGACCAGTACCGCCAAAGCCCCCAACCTCTTCAGGCAGAACAGTGGCAATAACACCCAGTTCAGCGAGCTGCGTCCAGATGTCCTGGCTGAAGCCGATATCACTTTCTACAAAAGATTGGCGGCTTTCAAAATCATAGGTTTCGCGCACAAAGCGGCTGATCATGTCTTGGATCATACGGTGATCATCAGAAATACTAAAATCCATTATTTTTCTCCCTTTCCGCTTACAGGCCAAGCATCATCTTAGAGATGATGTTGCGTTGAATTTCGTTCGAGCCGCCAAAAATAGATATTTTGCGCATGTTAAAATATTTCCTTGAAACTGTCGTAGCATAGTCAGGGCCGACGGGGCCTTCATTTGAGCCTTCTTCTAGTACTTGCGGTGTAAACGGCATGGCGTAAGGTCCAGCTGCTCGGCGGGTAAGGTCAGATAGTTCCTGCCTTATTAATGTGCCTTTTATTTTTATCATTGAGCTTTCAACACCCGGTGCACCACCAGCTTGTGCCTCAGATACAATGCGCAAATTTGTTAGCTCCATTGCTATCAAGTCAATTTCTACTTGAGCGATGCGTGCAGCAAACAAGGGGTCATCCATCAAATTTCCATCGTCGTCCTGAGTTTCAGCGGCGATGGCTTTTAGCTTTTTAAGCTCTTGTTTTGCATTGGGCACACCTGCAATGCCTGTGCGTTCGTGTGTGAGTAAGTATTTTGCGTAGGTCCAGCCCATATTTTCTTCGCCAACCAAGTTGCTGGCAGGGACACGGACGTTATCAAAAAATACTTCATTAACCTCATAGCCACCGTCAATGGTGCGGATAGGCTGGATAGTAACCCCGGGGGCATCCATGTCCATAAGCAGAAAACTGATGCCTTGTTGGGCCTTGCCTTCAGTTGATGTGCGTACCAGTGAGAATATTTTGTCAGCATATTGACCAAGCGTGGTCCATGTTTTTTGTCCGTTAACGATATAGTCGTCCCCGTCACGCACAGCCTTAGTTTTCAAGCTGGCAAGATCAGATCCTGCGCCGGGTTCTGAATATCCCTGACACCACCAATCGTCACCGTTTAAAATGCGAGGCAAAATAGTTTTCTTTTGCTCTTCTGAACCAAAAGCGATGAGCACGGGCGCTAACATGGAGAGTCCAAAAGGAACAACTTCAGGGCCGCCGGCTTCAACACGCTCTTCATCAAAAATATGTTTTTGAATGGGTGTCCATTTTACACCACCATATTCGACAGGCCACCCGGGGGCTAGCCATCCTTGTTTGTTTAATATTGCGTGCCATTCTTCATGCTCCTGCTTGGTCAGCATTTGGCCGCTTTTATACTTCTGTGAGATTTTTTTTGGTAATTTATCTGCTAAAAAGGCCCTCACCTCATTTCTGAAGGCTATGTCTTCGTCTGAATAATCAAAATTCATAATTTGTGTCCTCACAGGTTATTCATAAATATAATTCTATGGTTTATATTTAGTAGTAGATTTCATTAAGGTCTTACCATCCCTTTTATTAACATACAAGTTGGCTGCTAATTAAGACGGATAAAATAAAGCTAATGATGCATTTGATATTAAGCAGGCATTAAAACTTCACACAAGCGCACCCAGTAGGTTGCTCCCACGGGTGTTGCCGCGTCATTAAAGTCATAATGAGGATTATGAATCATGCAGCCGCCTTCGCCTCCAGTGCCATTGCCAACCAACACATAACACCCAGGCATTTTTTGTAGCATGAAAGCAAAATCTTCAGAGCCCAAAATAGCTTCGCCATCACTGATTACATTCTCATCCCCAGCCACAATTTTCATCGCTTTAACAGCATGTTTTGTTTGCTCGGCATCGTTAATAAGTGGCGGGTACCCTTGTTTGAAACTAACGTCAATATCCAGTTGATGACTTTCAGCGATGCCGCGGCAAATTTCACTTATTCTATTTTCGAGCAAGTCCTGATGTTCGGGTTTAAAATAGCGCAGGGACCCTGCTATTTTTACACTGTCCGGTATCACATTATAGGCGCTACCACCGTTGATTTTTGTAACCGAAAGCACAGCTTGGCTCATGGGGTCAAAATTCCTGCTAACCACCGCTTGCAGAGCTGAGACCAATTGCGCGGTCGCAACAATAGGATCTTTGGTCATATGCGGCAGGGCGCTGTGGCCGCCAATACCGTTAATAGTAATGTCAAAAGTTTCAAAGGCAGCCATGAAGGGCCCGGGTTTTACGACAAATTTACCAACAGGTAGTCCGGGCATATTATGCATGCCAAACACAGCTTGCATGGGAAAGCGCTCAAATAGGCCATCTTCGATCATAGTAGCGGCGCCGCCCTCATTTTCTTCGGCGGGCTGGAAAATAAAATACACAGTGCCTTTAACGGGTTTATGCTCGCTAATATACTGCGCGGCGGCGAGCAACATGGTTGAATGACCATCATGACCGCAGCCATGCATTTTCCCAGCGTTCTTGGATTTATGAGAAAAATCATTCAGCTCTTCGATATCAAGCGCATCCATATCCGCGCGCAGGCCAATCGCTGGTCCTTCGCCATTGTTGTAGGTTGCCACAACGCCTGTTTCGCCAATGCCTGTGACGACATCGAGGCCGAAAGACGTTAGTTTGTCTGCTATTAATTTTGCGGTGCGCACTTCTTCAAAAGCGGTTTCAGGGTGTGCGTGCAGATCACGTCTGAAATCTTTGTATGTATCTTTGTGCTCGTCAAAAAAAGGAAGCGTTTTCATATGCTGTAATACCTTAGTTAATTGCTTTTAAAAATTCGGCGAGATGCGCGTTATATTCGTCAGGCTTTTCCCAAAAGGGAGCATGACCAGCCTTATTGATAGGAATAACCTTGTTTTTCCATAGGCTATTCCACTTTAGTTTTTCAAAATAGTCAAGGTGCATAAAGGCATCATCAGCGCCCTGAAGAACGGCTATGGGCACTGTGGTGGTTGCAACAACTTGCTTTTGACTGTGCCCGCTAGATGGGTCAGCAAATTTTG
>CBFDBT010000101.1:0-9947 GCA_965603115.1 uncultured Alphaproteobacteria bacterium | reverse complement strand
ACCGCATGGGACATTTGCTTGGAGCTGTCACTCAGGAAAAACTCGATGAGCAAAGATCCGTTGTTCAAAATGAAAAGCGCCAAGGTGATAACCGCCCCTATGGTATGGTTGAATATAGCCAGCTAGAAGGCCTTTACCCTGTAGGCCACCCATACCGTCACAGCACAATTGGTTCGATGGAAGATCTTAATGCAGCTTCGCTTGACGATGTTCATAGTTGGTTCAAAGAGTATTATGGCGCTAGCAATGCGGTTCTAGTTTTATCTGGGGATGTTGATGTAGCCACTGCCAAACCTCTAGTCGAAAAATATTTTGGTGATGTTGAAGCCGGACCCGCGCTTAATGTTATTAAAAGCTGGGTGCCAGACCTTGCCAATAATGTTTATGAAGAGATGCAAAGCGATGTACCCCAACAACGGATTTATCGTTCGTGGCCGGTTCCGGCAAGAGTATCGCAAGACTTGGTGACGCTCGACCTCGTATCCATGATACTGGGTAGCGGTAAAAACTCTAGGCTTTATAAGCGCCTTGTGGCTGATGAGGCCCTTTTGACGACCGTTAGCGCAAATGTTCAGGCATTTGAACTCACCAGTGTTTTTGAAATTCAGGCGACACTAGCAAATGATGCTGATGCTGATGCTGAAAAAGTTGAGGCCATCATCGACGAAGTTATTGCAGACTTTATGAAAAATGGTCCAACATCTGATGAGCTTAGCCGCGTGATCACGCGTAACCTTGCCCATGAAATACGCTCGCTTGAGGGTGTTGGCGCAAAGGCCGCTAAGTTAGCAACAGGTGAACTTTATGCTGGTGACCCTGTTTTCTTCAAGGCCCAAATGAACTGGATGAGTGATGCCACGCCAACAAGCGTTAAAAATGCGGCAGCTCATTGGTTGAGCAAGGGGTATTACCAGCTTACGGTCACACCTTATGGGGGACAAAAGTCTGTTGAAACAACAGCGGATCGCAGCAAGTTACCTGAGGTCACGACACTACCTGAGCTGGTTTTCCCTGCAATTGCCGAAGGAAAGCTATCGAACGGTATTCGTGTGGTGCTCGCTGAGCGCCATACAGTGCCAGAGGTAAAAATTAATATGCAGTTCAAGGCTGGCACATCAGCAGATACGGCCGCCACACCGGGTGCCGCTCTGTTTACTATGGGTATGCTTGATGAGGGCACCGTGAGCCGTACGGCGAGTGAAATTACCGACGAAGCAGAGGCTTTGGGCGCACAAATATTTGCTGGGGCTGATAATGATATGTCCTCTGCCAGTCTCAACGCCTTATCTGCCAATCTTGATGCATCTTTAGCTCTTTTTGCCGATATTGTGCAAAACCCAAGCTTTGATGCCAAGGAAATGGACAGGGTGCGTAAAGCGCGGCTAGCCGCTATCGCCCAAAATAATGCACGACCCATAAGTGGAGCTTTGAATGTTCTCTTCCCAGAGCTTTACGGCAAAGGTCATGCATACGCCCAGCCTAACCGCGGGGCAGGCACGGAGGAAAGTGTTGCAAGCATGTCGGCATCTCAGCTTCGCGAGTATTACCAAAACTGGATACGCGCTGATAACGCAACCATATTTATCAGTGGCGATACGACACTCGATGCCATAATTCCAGCCCTTGAGGCGAGCTTCGGCACATGGCAAGCGCCAACCACACCAATTCCAACAAAAAATATTGGAGCTTCAACAGCGTCTAAAGGCGCGCGTGTAATACTTGTTGATAAACCAGATGCACCACAATCGCTCATTTTGGCAGGCCATCTTGTACCTGACCCAGCCTATAAAAACTTCCTTCTTTTTGATGCAGTTAATGACATATTTGGTGGGCAGTTCACTGCGCGGCTTAATATGAATTTACGTGAAGATAAGGGCTGGTCGTATGGGGCCCAAACGCTCACGCTGGGCGCCGTTGGTGAGCGTCCATGGATAATATATGCGCCGGTACAGACCGATAAAACCAAGGAAAGCTTGCAAGAAATTGTGCGGGAGGTTGCCGAGTTTTTATCTACCAATCCGGCAAAACCTGAAGAGATGGATGCAATTATCAAGTCCAATACAAGAAGTTTGCCCGGCCGCTTTGAAACGGCTAGTGCAGTTTTAAATAGTATGGTGTTGAATAACAAATATGGCAGACGGCTTGATTATGCCACCACGTTAAAGGGTCAGTATGACGCCATGACACTGGATGCGATTAATGCAGAGGCTAAAATTCAGATTAAACCCGACGAAATTGTTTGGGTCATTGTTGGTGATGTTGCCAAAATTGAAGAGGATGTTAAGTCCTTGGGTCTTGGCTTCGTAGAGATTAAAAAATAATACTAGAGGGCGTTATCAGGTGATGATGCCCTTTTTATTCGGAGTTATATAAAAATGGATTTTAACTTAAACGAAGATCAACGCGCCATTGTTGATATGGCCAAATCTTTTGCCAGTGATGTGCTTGCACCAAATGCTGCTGAGTGGGACGAGAAAAAAACTTGGCCGTCCGACATTGTAAAGTCCGTTGGTGAATTGGGTTTTGGTAGTATTTATGTCAGCGAGGATATGGGCGGCTGCGGTCTGAGCCGTGTTGAATCTGTGTTGATTTTTGAGCAGCTCTCAATGGGGTGTCCATCTACGGCAGCAATGTTTTCTATCCATAATATGGCAGCGTGGATGATCGATTGTTTTGGTGACGATGCTTTAAAAAAACGTTTTCTTCCTGATCTTGTCACACTGTCAAAAATATCCAGTTATTGCCTGACCGAGCCGGGGGCAGGGTCCGATGCTGCTGCGCTTAAAACCCGTGCTGTGCGAGACGGTGACCATTATGTGTTGAACGGCGCTAAAGCTTTTATCTCTGGTGGTGGCACGTCGGATATTTATATCGTGATGGCCCGCACAAGCGACAATGGCGCAAAAGGTATTAGCTGTTTTGTTGTCGAAAAGGGTACTGAAGGATTAAGTTTTGGTGCACAGGAAAAGAAACTGGGCTGGAACTCGCAGCCAACATCTGCAGTGAATTTTGATGATTGTCGCATCCCAGTATCGAACCGTGTTGGCGCTGAGGGTGAAGGCTTTAAAATTGCCATGCAGGGCTTGGACGGGGGGCGATTAAATATTGCCGCTTGCTCACTGGGTGGTGCGCAGCGCGCGCTGGACGAGGCTGTGGCTTATACCAAGGAGCGCAAGCAGTTTGGCAAGGCCATTGCTGACTTTCAGGCAACACAGTTTAAATTGGCTGACATGAAAACCGAACTGGAAGCTGCTCGTCTAATGCTTTATAGCGCGGCTCTTAAGGTTAGCAATAAAACTGCTGGCGCGACCGCCAGTGCCGCTATGGCTAAGCGGTTTGTCACTGATGTTGGCTTTGATGTTGTTAATCACGCGCTGCAATTGTTTGGTGGTTATGGATATCTTCAGGATTATCCTATTGAGAAATTGCTACGGGACCTTAGGGTCCATCAAATACTCGAGGGCACCAACGAGATCATGCGCGTGATAATCTCCCGCGATATGTTGAAGGATTAAAAGGTATGAGCGATACAGATCAAGTTTTGTTTGAAATGCGGGGTGGGATTGGGCTAATTACGCTTAATAGGCCAAAGGCGCTAAACAGTTTAACGCGGGATATGTGCAATGCTGTTACGTCTCAGTTAGAGGCATGGCAAGATGACCCGCGCGTTAGGGCTGTTGTTGTCACAGGCGCTGGTGAAAAGGCTTTTTGTGCTGGCGGCGATGTGGTTATGGTGGCAAATTCTATTAAAGACGGCACCCAAGATGGCCATGACTTTTTTCACGACGAATATTTGATGAATATTGCCATCAAGGAATACCCCAAACCCTATATCAGTTTGGTTGACGGTATTGTTATGGGTGGCGGTGTTGGTATATCCGTGCATGGGGACTTTTGGGTTGCGAGTGATAAAACTCTATTCGCAATGCCTGAGACGGGCATCGGGCTTTTCCCTGATGTGGGTGGTGGTTGGTTCTTGCCACGTCTACCCGGTGAGATAGGCATGTATTTGGCACTCACAGGTGCGCGCATCAAGGCGGCGGACTTATATGCGGTTGGCATTGCTAGTCATTTTGTGACGTCAGACAAAACAGAGGCTTTGATTGATGCGCTGGCGGCGGCGGATATCCACTGCGAAGACTGTGTGAAAACTGTGCTTGATAAATTTCATAATGACCCGGGTTCAGCGCCGCTTGCTTTGCATATGGAGCAGATAGACGAGCATTTCTCAGGCTTCAGTGTGGAAGATATTTTAATGGGGCTAGAAACTGACAGCGACGAATGGTGTCAAAAACAATATGCTACCATTATGCGCATGTCGCCCATGTCTCTTAAGGTGACTTTCGAGCAACTCAGGCGTGGTGGTGTGCTTGATAGTTTCAGAGAGAATATGAAGATGGAACTTCGCATAGGCGCTGAAATTGCCAAAGGTAATGATTTCGTCGAAGGCATCAGGGCTCTTTTGATTGATAAAGATAATAGCCCAAAGTGGAATCCCGCAACACTCACGGATATATCAGAGCGGGACATAGCAGATCATTTTGAAAATATTGGTTCCAAAGAACTGAGGATAGGATAATACAATGACAAAAATAGCATTCATTGGACTAGGAAATATGGGATCACCCATGGCCAAAAACCTTATTAAGGCTGGTTATGATGTCGCTGGTTTTGACTTGAGTGAAAAAGCTGTAATCGACCTTTGTGCTTTGGGCGCAACGGGTGCTGTGAGCATTTCTGACGCTGTATCTGGTGCTGACGTTGTTGTGACAATGCTCCCCAATGGCACAATAGTTAAAGCTGCCTATAATGGCGAAGATGGTATTTTGGCGAATGCTTCCTCTGGTGCGCTTCTCATTGATAGTTCAACCATATCGGTTGATGATGCCCGTGAAGTGATTGCGAGCGCTAAAAATGCTGGTTTTGATATGCTTGACGCCCCCGTGTCGGGCGGTGTCGCAGGAGCGGATGCTGGTACACTTGCCTTTATGGTGGGTGGTTCTGAGGAAGCTTTTGTACGCGCAGAGCCAATTCTTGAACCTATGGCTGGCAAAATTGTCCACACAGGGGGTGCTGGTAATGGTCAGGCCGCCAAAGTTTGTAATAACATGTTGCTTGCTATCAGTATGATTGGCACGGCTGAAGCCTATAACCTTGGTCGCAAACTTGGGCTTGATGATCAGGTCTTTTTTGATGTTGCGGCGAATGCGTCAGGGCAAAGCTGGTCGTTGACTAGCTACTGTCCTGTACCTGGCCCAGTACCCGCGTCGCCCGCCAACAATGATTATAAACCTGGTTTTGCTGCGTCACTAATGTGGAAAGACTTAGGTCTGGCTGTTGATGCTATAGAGAAAACAGGTGTGGACAGCCCGCTTGGGGCGTTGTCTGAAAGTCTTTACGCTACCATGAACAAACAAGGCCATGGCGACGTAGATTTTTCAGGGATTATCAAAATGCTCAACGGTAGTCTTTAACACCTAGGCAATAGTTTGGTAGGTGCGGCTTTCGTAACTGACTTGAGAGCTGGTAATGTTGGTATCTGTGTCCCCTTGGGCTAGATTTGCATAGAGAACGACTGCTTGTGTGCGGTTGGTCACATCTAAATGTTTAAAAATTGCATGCATATGCGCTTTTACTGTTCCTTCGGCTATATCAAGACGTGCAGCAATTTCTTTATTAGCCAAGCCATCAGATACCATTAATAAAATCTGGCGTTGGCGAACCGATAATCTTGAAAGACATTCCATTTGAGCGCTTGTCTTGCTTGGCTCTACAGAAGGATTGGCTTTTAATAGGTCGCTAACATCTGGAGCCCTTGGGTTGGGGCTATTGGTCTCTTCCAGGCGTGGCAAGTTAAGAGCATGACGAATGGCGGAGACAACTTTTCTTATGGGGGAGGACCTTGGCAAGATGGTCACATCACCATGTTGCATAGAGTGTTGAATAGAATCAGAACTGCTAAAGCTAATGATGGCGGCATTTGGGTAAAGTCGGCGCGTTAGCATTAAATAATGATTGCTATCATTTCCAATGGATGCCGGATAGAGGATGACGAGGTCAATGTTTCTGATTTGGGCCGTGGTTGCCAAAAAACTAGATTCACTGTCCACTTCGGCAATCGATGTAAAAGGGCCTGATGCGAATATCACCTCTTTGAGGGATAGTCTAAAAAGTTCTTCGGCGTCTATAATAAGTGCGCGCATGTATATTTCCTATCGCTGTCAGCGGCCAAAGGGTAATATTCTTACGTTTTTTTTGGTCCCCTTGGTATAATCATATAGTATAATAAAAAATCGACATGTAATGGGTATAGCGATGAACCGATAGTTCTGTGAGATGAACTGAGTTTAAATTGGCAAAAAAAGGCTCAACAGGCCTTGACCAAAGGGATTTCCCATCGTAGCAAGTAGATGAGGTCTTCGTGCTCCCTCTGGAATGACGCGATTCATGTTGGGTCATAGTCGTTATGATCCGTAAAGATGTGGGTGATGTTATGATGAGTGAAAAGACGTTGGAGTCTTTACATGAAGACCCTTCCGTAAAGGCTGTTTATAACTGGCTTGATAATCAAAAAATACCCATTATTGAGTGTGTTGAGCGGTGGTCTTCAATAAATTCTGGTAGCCTTAATATTGCAGGTCTTGCCGAGATGCAGCAAGAGCTTATTTCTGCATTCACTGTGCTCGATTGCGAGCAGGAGATTATTGACCTACCCGATAGCGAGTATATTGATGCTGGTGGTGCGACCCGGCATCGTAAAAATGCTAAACTTTTACGATTTTTCAAAAGACCCACCGCCAACAAAAAAGTGTTGCTAACTGGGCATTATGATACCGTTTTTGGAGTTGATCACCCCTTCCAGTCTTTTTGTTGGCTTGATGGGGACATTCTCAACGGTCCGGGTGTCGCTGATATGAAGGGCGGTATTATAGTTATCCTAAATGCCCTCATGGCTTTGGAGCGTTCGCCCTTTGCAGAAACCCTTGGTTGGGAAGTTCTATTATCGCCTGATGAAGAAACAGGCTCTTTAGCAAGTGCGCATTATTTGGTAAAAAGAGCCCCTGATTTTGATATTGGCCTCACTTATGAGCCCGCGATGGCCGATGGCACCCTCGTAGGCGAGCGAAAGGGCAGTGGTAACTATACTGTGGTGGTCAAGGGGCGCGCAGCCCACGCGGGACGTGAAATAGATTTGGGGCGTAATGCTGTCGTTGCTCTGGCGGATATCATTGGAAAACTATCTGCATTGAATGGCGTGCGACAAGGACTAACGGTTAATCCCGCTGTAATCGAAGGAGGTACGGCAAATAACATTGTACCTGATCTGGCAATTTGCCGATTTAATGTGCGGCTGGAAAATAGTGATGATGTGACATGGCTGGACAATGAGTTAAGAAAAATCATAGAGCCTTGGAACGATGAAGAGGGTTTCTGCGTTACGCGCCACGGCGGCATAAATCGTCCACCAAAAGTACTTAGCAAGGCCAACCATGAGCTGATGGCATTGATTAAAACATGTGGTGAACTGCAAGCGCTAAAAGTAGAATATGTAGCAACAGGTGGCTGCTGTGAAGGCAACAACCTTGCGGCTGCGGGTTTGCCTAATGTTGACACGCTTGGGGTTCGAGGCGGCGCAATCCACAGTGCGGAAGAATTTTTACACACTGAGAGTATGGTCGAGCGCGCCAAGCTCTCTAGTTTGATTTTAATGGCTATATCATGCGGTTATTTCGATTCCGTGATAAATTTAAAATCTGATGACATACTTGATAAGGGGACAAATCATGATGATTGTTAGACCAGCTAAAGCAGATGACCTGAATGACCTTTATGAGCTTTCTCTTAAAACTGGTGCAGGGTTAACCACATTGCCCAGTGATAAAGATGTTTTAAAAAATAAAATTGAGGCTTCTCTTAAGGCTTTTGGTAGCGAGCCAAGTGTTGATGAAAAACGGGAATATCTTCTGGTAATGGAGGATGCATCAAAAGGTAAAGTTATTGGTACTTCGGGAATATCTACCGGTGTAGGTCTTGATAAACCCTTTTATACGTACCGTATATTGCACATTACTCAGGAAAGTCGTGAATTAGGCAAACGTGTTGATACGGAGCTGTTGCAAATGGCCAATGATTATGTTGGTGCCAGTGAAGTGATGACCTTGTTTCTGGACCCCGACTATCGCTCAGGACATAACGGTAAGCTCTTATCTAAAGCCCGCTATATGCTTATTGCTGCCCATGAAGACCGTTTTGCCGAGAAGATAATTTCTGAAATACGCGGTTGGGTCGATGACAATAATCACTCCCCCTTTTGGCGCGCTATTGGAAAACCCTTTTTCCAGATGGAATTTGAAGAGGCTGATAATGTCAGCGGTTCTGGTAATAGCCAATTTATCAGTGATCTGATGCCGCGCTTCCCAATTTATACGACCTTGCTACCCAAAGAGGCCCAAGACGTGATCGGCAAACCCCACGACATGGCGCGTGGCGCGATTAAATTGTTGGAGTTAGAAGGCTTTAGAAAGGTTGGCTCAGTGGATATATTTGATGGTGGACCAACTTTTATGGCGCACCGTGATCTAATCTGGACAGTGAGCCATAGCAAAAGAGGTAAAATCGCAGGTGTTGTGGAAGGCTCATCCGCTAAGTCCTTAACCATGGTTGCTAACCCTAAAATCGACCAATTTAAAGTCGCTCTTACCAATGTTGTAGAAACAGAAAGTGGTGATTGGCTGCCGTCGATTGCGGCCGAGCAACTTGATATAAAGGCTGGGGACACTATTATTTATGCACCGATTAAACTCCACCATGAAGAGGACCATGATTGATGACACAGTTTATAGGAGGTGAGTGGAGCAAAGGGTCGGGCAAGGTTTTTGCTTCTAATAGCCCTGTTTCAGGAGAAGAGATATGGAAGGACACAGCGTCTGATACGTCTGATGTAGACAAGGCTGTTCAGGCAGCGCGTACAGCCTTTGCTACCTGGTCCCTCACGAGCCTTGAAGAGCGCCTTTCTATCGTTCGCCGTTTTGCTGAAATAGTGACGGACAAAAAAGAAGAGCTAGCGGCTCTCATTGCCTTAGAAACGGGAAAAGTGATTTGGGATGCGCAAGGTGAAGCGGGGGCTTGCGCTGCCAAAATTGAGATATCTATCAAGTCATATACAGAGCGTACAGGCAGCAGAGAAACAGTCAGTGGCGCTATGCGTAGCCGCCTTACACACCGTGCACATGGTGTTATGGCAGTTTTTGGTCCTTATAATTTTCCCGGGCATTTGCCAAATGGCCACATTGTGCCAGCCTTAATCGCAGGCAATACAATTGTTTTTAAACCAAGTGAGCTAACCCCTGCTGTTGCCGAAAAGATGGTGTCTTACTGGCAAGAAGCTGGCTTGCCAGCGGGTGTGGTTAATCTTGTGCAGGGCGGAAAAGATACAGGCGCAGTTCTTGCCGGAAGCGAGGGTATCGATGGATTACTTTTTACTGGCAGTGCAACAACTGGGCGCGCAATAGCTCGCCAGTTAAGCAATCGACCCGAGGTTATATCCGCACTTGAAATGGGGGGAAATAATGCTTTGATCGTTGATGAGGTCGAAGACCTGAAAGCCGCGGTTGTTATGACTATTAATTCGGCCTTTATCAGCAGTGGCCAGCGCTGCACCTGTGCTAGGCGACTGATTGTTCCAAAGGGGCAAAAGGGCGACGAATTTATAGAGCTATTGTTGCAAGCGATAAAAGGTATCACCGTAGGTACGGGAGAAGATGCCTTTATGGGCCCAGTGATATCTGAGGCTGCAGCCGACACTGTATTAAAAGCGCAGGCGGATATGCTGGAAAATGGTGGTAAAGCCTTGATACGTACCGAGCGCTTACCACAAGGGTCTGCGTGGCTCTCTCCTGGTTTGATAGACGTGACAGACATTGCAGACAGAGTTGATGAGGAGGTCT
>CBFDBT010000100.1:0-9967 GCA_965603115.1 uncultured Alphaproteobacteria bacterium | reverse complement strand
ATATTTCCACCGACACCATAACTACCCCTCATATATTTCACATCTAACCCAAAAGCCTATGCAGCTTTATATATTTATCGGACACATGCAAGACTTGATCATTTAAAGGTCTAGTACCCATTATAAAATCTATCTGCCCTATTCACTGATTAGGCTTTTCATTGAAATTTAATTTTCTTTTCATATACTGTGATGATTAAATATGATGCGTGATTTTTAGTAACCATTTTAGGAATAACCAATGGCAACGCTCGTTACTGATTTTGTAAACCAGCATGATCCGCGCGAATGGCGAAAAGCTTGGGGCGCCCTAAAAAACTTAATTAAATCTCCTGAAAGCACAGATCAGGTCTTCGTCATCATGAAGGCGCTTGCTGGAAACAGCCACGCTAAACAATTTCAGCGCTTTTTTAAATCTAAAGGCGGTAATCGCATTCTTGTCGAGCGCCTCAATATTCTCGATAAGCTCAAAGATCATAATTATCTAGCTAGCTTGCCAAGTAACTCTTTAGGCCGCGCCTATCTCGACTTCATGCAATCCCAAGACTTGTCCGCAGAAGGCTTGGTGGAATCTAGCCAAGTTGCTTATACAGAGCTCAAAAGCCAAGACCTAAGGCTATATTTTGATCGCTCGCGCGATGTTCATGATCTTTGGCATGTACTAACAGGCTATGGCCGTGACAATTTTGGTGAGGCCTGTCTGGTTGCCTATAGCTATGCGCAGACCAAAAGCTTGGGTTTTGCCGCCATTGCCCTTATGGGCGGTTATGACTTTACCAAAAAAATGCCAGGGAATAAAATCTGGGGCACGCTTTGGCAGGCGTACCGAGATGGCCGTAAAAGTGACTGGTTAATGGGCGTGGTCTATGAAGACATGCTTGAAATGAACTTAGAGGAAGCCCGCAAAATGCTCAATATTCCCCGTCCTGTTAAATATATTAACAGCCCCGATGTCATTGCGGGCCTGACACCACACAACTGATATAGTTACCCTGCACTAGCTATTATAGGAAGTTCAGGGACTTCAAAATCATTCTCAGCCCGAGACCCGCGGTGATTATAACAACCACACCGCCCATTAGATTAGCGACAAAGCTATTGGCATATTTCCCAAGCAAGTCTTTGCGGTTCATCGCGTGCAAGAGAAAACTTGCAATGATGGGCAACAGTAGCCCATTGGCGAATTGTGCGAAAAGAATGATCGTGATCGGCTTTATACCCGTTAAGGCGAGGATTACGCCAATGGTGGCAACGCTTAAGCTTATCAGGCGAAACTGTCTGGAGGCCATGCCCCCTTTGAGACCAAGAATTTCTGATACTGCGTAAGCGGTGGCGAGCGGTGCTGTGATCGCACTACTAAGGCCTGCAGCCAACAAACCCATGCCAAGTAAATATTTGGAATAAACACCAAACAAAGGTTCAAATTGTTTTGCCATATCACCAGCGCCACTTATGTGGAGACCCGTGCCAAAAATACTTGCTGCAACGGTAGAGGCGATAGCGATAGTGATCAGACCTCCCAGACCTATTGTTACAACAGTATCCGTTCTGGCTTTACCTAAGTCTTCAGCACCAGACCAACGAGTCTTAACTGCAGAGGCATGTAAAAATAAATTATAAGGCACTACTGTGGTGCCAATAAGCGCAATAACAGTCATAAGACTGCCCTCAGGAATAGTAGGCACCAGCAACCCTTTACCCATGGCAAAAAGATCAGGTTTTACAATAATAAAGGTCGCGATAAAGGCCACGGCCATTAAAATAATCAGTGAAATTAATATCTTTTCCAAGCGCTTGTAGCTGCCATTCCACAAAAGAAGAGCTGCTGATATATATAAAAACACCACGGCTACGCGGTAGGTCGTTTCTGTCTCACCAGCGATTGCCTGAACACCAAGCGCAGCGCCGGATATATTACCCCCTTCAAAAGCGGCATTACCAATATAGAGCGCAATGATAACCAAGCCCGCCAGAGGGTATTTCCAAATTGAGCCCTCAAAGGATGCGCGCAGGATTTCGCCCAATCCTTTTTGTGTCATAATGCCAAGCCTGGCAGCCATTTCCTGCAAAATAATCGTGGCAATAATTGCAAACACCAATGCCCAAAGTAACGCGTAACCAAAATTAGCCCCCGCCAGCGTGCAGGCCGTCACAGTACCGGGGCCAATGAAGGCCGCTGCAACTAGTGCGCCCGGACCGATGTCTTTTAACCGTGATAACATTATTTCCCCTATCCTATTTTATCTCTCTGCACTTTACTTATTATCACCAAATTTACCGTAACCACCACCTGTTGGTGTCTCAATGGTGATAACATCCCCTGCTGACACCTCGCGTTGGGCACAGCCGCCTATATCTTCAATAGTGCCATCATATCTCTTTATCCAGTTTTTACCTATCATGCCAGCCTCGCCGCCCTTTAAACCAAATGGTGCGACCAGTCGATGTCCCGATAAAATTGAAAATTCCATATCTTCTAAAAAGCGAATGCGGCGGATAACACCATCACCAGCGTGCCATTTTCCTCGCCCACCCGACTTTGGGTTGATTGCAAACTCCTGCAGCATAACGGGATAGCGAAGCTCCATAATTTCAGGGTCGGTCATGCGTGTGTTTGTCATGTGCGTGTGAACCGCTGCCACGCCATTAAAGCCCGGCCCTGCGGGGCTACCCGAGCATATGGTCTCATAATATTGATAGCGCGCATTACCAAAGGTGAGATTATTCATGGTTCCCTGACTGGCCGAGAGTGCACCAAGCGCCCCAAAGAGCGCATTGGTGAGAGCTTGACTGGTTTCCACATTACCAGCAACAACGGCTGCTGGATGGTTGGGGTTAAGTATTGTACCCTCAGGAATAATAAGGGTTATCGGCTTCATACAGCCCGCATTAAGCGGAATGTCATCATCAACCAAACACCGAAAGACATAGAGAACTGCGGCTTGGGTGATAGCCGCTGGCGCATTAAAATTACTTGGTACATTATCACTGGTACCGGTAAAATCTATCACCGCTGAACGCTCTTGTTTATCAATCTTTATGCGCAGTTTTATTCTATCCCCCGTATCGGTTTCATAGTCAAAAGCGGCATCGTCAATTTGCGATATCACTCTGCGAACAGCCTCTTCGGCATTATCTTGAATATAGCCCATATAGGCATGCACAGTTTCTAATCCGTAAGATGCCACAAGATTTCCGAGCTCATTAGCGCCTGTAGTATTGGCAGCAACCTGCGCCATGAGGTCAGCGATATTTTGCTCAATATTGCGTGCTGGATCCGGGCCCTCATTAAATTTATCCCGCACTTCATCGGTCAAAAAGACACCGCCCGAGACCATCTTTACACAATCAAGAAGAACACCTTCTTCATAAATAGTCTTGCCTTTTGGCGACATTGACCCTGGTGTTATCCCACCAACATCCTCGTGGTGGGCCCGACTTGCAACGTAAAACAATATTTCACTTTGATCTGCGTTAAAAACAGGAGAAATCACCGTGATGTCAGGTAAATGGGAGCCACCGTTATAAGGGTTATTATGCACAAAAACATCACCGGGCTTTATGGTCTGCCCACTAGCGATCAGAACTTTTATGGTGCTATCCATCGAACCCAAATGCACAGGAACATGGGGCGCATTGGCAACTAAGTTCCCTTCGTGATCAAAAATAGCACACGAGAAGTCCAGACGCTCTTTAACGTTAACCGACTGTGAGGTGTTTTGCAGCACAAGTCCCATTTGCTCGGCGATGGACATAAACAAATTATTGAATATTTCCAGCGTTACAGGGTCATAGTCTGTTGCATTTTTAATCGCTTGACTGTCTTCAGCTTTACGCTCGAGTATGAGATGGCGATATTTGTTTAATCGTCCAGTCCAGCCCTTCTCGATCACGATAGTACCTGTTGCCTCGGTTATTATGGCTGGACCCTTAATGATATGACCATAGTCTAGCGTTTCAATAGTATAAATTGGCGTGTCATGCCATGCGCCGCTTGAATATATCCGGCTCATGCTCTCAACTTTTGGCGCTGTATCCACAGCGACAGAGCTTTTTTTTTCCGTGTGGTCATCTCGTCCGCCATGGGATTCCACTGTTATGGCCTCAAGCATGATTGTCTTTTCTGGTGCTGAAAATCCGTAGCGTTGCTTATGGACCGCCTCAAATTCACTTCGCATAAAGGCGGCATCCATCACAGGGACTTTAATCGTAGTATCCGTGCCCTTGTAACGGCAAAGGGCAGCACTTTCATGGGCAATATCCGAGCGGGAAACGCCCTGCTCGACAAGGTCATCTATATTGTCTTTAACCAGTGTTTCAATCAAGCTTTCAACACTTTCAAACAGCGCATCCGTTAGAGCCTCGTTCACCATATTTTGGCGCTCGGTTCTAATATCAGCCAATCCCATTCCATAAGCGGACAACACGCCTGATAAGGGGTGGATGAAAATTACATTCATACCTAACCGTTCAGCAACCAAACAGGCATGCTGCCCACCAGCGCCACCAAAACAATTGAGCGTATAGTCTTTAACATTATACCCCCTTGAGACCGATATTTTCTTGATAGCTTGCGCCATATGTTCAACAGCAATGGCCAAAAACCCTTCCGCCACGTCTTCAGCACTACGGCCATCGCCAACGTCTTGTGCAATTTTCTTAAAAGCATCAAGAGAAGCTTCACGGTCTAATGCCATATCCTGATTTGGGCCAAAGATTGCAGGAAAATAATCAGGCTGAATTTTGCCCAAGCAGATATTAATATCCGTTACAGCAAGATCACCCCCTCTTCGGTAGCAAACAGGGCCAGGATTAGCACCAGCCGATTGGGGTCCCACACGAAAACGATTGTCCTGATAGCTAAGCAGAGACCCACCACCCGCAGCTACAGTATGGATATTCATCATCGGCACGCGCATGCGCACACCCGCTACCTCGGTTTCATAGCTTTTTTCAAATTCACCAGCATAATGAGAAACGTCGGTTGAGGTTCCCCCCATGTCGAAACCAATAATTTTATCAAAGCCAGCGAGCTTTGCCGTATGGACACACCCTACAATTCCACCTGCCGGACCTGACAAAATCGAATCCCGTCCTCTGAACTTTCCAGCATCGACCAGTCCCCCAGACGATTGCATGAACAATAGTTTTCCCGTTACATGCTCTTTGTTAATTCCATCAGAAATCCGGTCAACATAGCGCTGCAAAATGGGGGTTAAATAGGCATCAACCAGTGTCGTTTCACCACGCGGCACTATCTTGACTAGTGGGCTAACCTCGTGACTGACCGAGACTTGTGTATAGCCAATATCCCTAGCAATCTCAGCTACTTTTTGCTCGTGCTCTGGATATTTATAAGCGTGCATCAACACTATAGCCACTGATCTCAAACCACTGTCATAGGCTTTTTGAAGAGATTGCCTAGTTGCCACGCTATCTAAGGGGCACACGACCTCGCCGGATGGCAAAATTCGCTCAGCTATTCCTATGACTTCACTATATATTAAATCAGGCTTTTTAATCTCTAGGGCAAATGTCTCTGGGCGGGTTTGATTGCCTATTTCAATACTGTCTTGCAAGCCCGCGGTAATGGCCAGCACCGTCGCATCACCTTTCCTCTCCAAGAGAGCATTGGTGGAAACCGTTGTTCCCATTTTAACGCAGTCAACCAGCTCTGATGTAATAGGTGCAGTGTTTTCAAGCTCAAGAAATTCGCGAATACCTGCAAGAGCAGCATCATCATAAACTTCTGGGTTTTCTGATAACAACTTCTTGATATGCAGGGCACCGTCAGGGGCCTTTGCTACAATATCCGTAAATGTACCGCCACGATCTACCCAAAACTGCCATTTAGCGTCTGCTGCAGGGAGCTTACTACCCGTCATCATTTTCTCCCAAAATATACTTGCGAAACTATATTTAAAAATACCTTGCCTGTCGTCAGAATTCTCTAACAACGCTCAAAATATCTAAATCATATTGATAAGACCTACCATCCGCCTTTTCTGATAAAGCTGACTTATGTCAAGGTTGGTTTATGAGAAAAGAAGCACATCAAAAACACCGTAAGCCAGAACGCCAGTCCCACCAATTTCCGCGATGATTAGAAGCCACATAAGAAAAGATATCTGTGCATGCGGTATTTTCCGCTTTCCCAGCATATGTGGCTGTTGCAACTGGTTGTCAGTATCCTGCAATACCCCGTGGATAATATAGGTTATTATGGCGATGGCAAAAAAGATAATCGGGGCGCTAACAGCCCAAACCTCCACCCCTTCCGCCAATTGCGAAATTTCTGCGAGCTTTGCCAATAACAGGGCTGCAAAGGCATATAAAAGTGAGGCACGATGTGAAATGTCTACATACATATGTGCGCTGGCCGTGGGGCTTGTCACAATCTGTCGATACTTCCATACGCCTGTGAGTAATCCGACCATAAAAAATACGGTCGCAGCTAAGTAGGCTATAACTTCTGGCAGTGGCATGGCTCTTTTCTCCCCCAAATTTTTGAAACTAGCTATTAGGGAAATGGTATCAAGGGTGGTCATTGCTGGCAAGGCCTGCTGCAATTTTTAGCCTTTGACAAAAAAGCCAATAGCTCATTAGGTCAAAGGCTTGCTTTGCACCACGCCCCTCACTAAGCTCATTGGCATTGGGATACTATAGGGGAACGTTATGAATAACAAAGATCGACGTCTTGGTATGGACCGACCAATTGACAGGCGTGACTTCCTGAACGGTACTGCGATAACCATTGGCGCCGCGCTACTACCCGCTGCTATAACTAGTGGCGCGCTGGTAGCAGACCCCTTAGAGCCTTATTACCCTCCGACAAAAACAGGTATGCGGGGCAATCACCCCGGTTCGTTTGATGCCGCTCATCCGCTTGCCTGGCACGGTGACGCCCCGAATACCTATAGTGATACCAATGAAGAATATGATCTTGTGGTTGTCGGTGGCGGACTAAGCGGCCTTGCTGCCGCCACCTTTTTTCAGCAAGATCGTGGGGCGGACGCGCGCATTCTTATTCTTGATAATCACGATGACTTTGGTGGTCACGCAAAGCGAAATGAATTTACCTCTGGGGGCCACATGCTCCTTGGCGTCGGTGGCAGCCTCAATCTAGAATCCCCGGAAAATTACAGCAAGGTCACACTAGATCTCTTGAAAGAGATCGGCATTGATCTGGATACATTGGAAAAGGCCATGGATCCCGACTATCCCTTGGTGGATATTTCGGGGGAGGATGCTGGCTTTTTCGTCAAGACAACGGATGGAGAAGGAAAGGCGGTCATCGGAAATTGGCAGGCTGCGCTTCACGGACAAGGTGATTACGCATCTCTTATCAATCAGCTACCGCTTGACCAAACGGAGAAAGACAAAATTATTCGCCTTGTGGGTGGTGAATGGGATTCGCTGGAAGGTCTTACGCCCAGTGAGCGGACAGCCTATATCACCTCAACACCCTACCATCAATTTTTGCTTGATAAAGTCGGTCTTGCGGTTGAAAATCTGCAGCTGTTTGATTCATTTTTGCGCCTCCTTTATGGTTTGGGCGGGGACGGTCTTTCGGTTAAGGAAGCAATCGGCAATGGCGCACCGGGTGCCCAGTCTGTCCAAAATCCATTGGCTGATAAACCTGTGTCAGATGAAAGCAAAACCTATAATTCTCTTTACTTCCCGGACGGCAACGCCTCTGTGGCACGCCTCATGGTACGCAATCTGATACCTGCTGTTGCCACTGGTAGTTCCATGGACGATATCGCCGCGGCTGAGTTTGATTATAGTAAGCTGGACACAGAAAATTCCCCTGTTCGTATTCGCCTTAACAGCACAGTTGTTCGCGCCCGCCAAGAAATCGATGATGTGACCATCAGCTACGTTCAAGATGGCAAGACAACGCGCGTGAAGGCTAAGCACTGCATTATGGCATGTTATAACTCGATCATTCCGCATCTTTGCCCCGAACTGCCTGAGACTCAAAAAGAGGCTATGAAATATGGCGTTAAGGTACCGCTAATCTGGACGAATGTAGTCTTGAGAGATGGCGCGCCCTTCCACAATGCCGGCACAGAACTCTTTGAGTGCCCGAACAGTCCTTTCACCATGGTCACCAAGGCGCCGCCAACCAAGATGACAGACTATCAGGCACCGCAGGGGCCAAATGATCCCCTTGTGATCTTTATGATGGGCACACCCGTGCCGCTCAAAGAGCCGGGCCAATCCGCTCGTGACCAGTTCAGACTTGCAAGACACGCACTATTGGAGACTCCTTTTTCGACTTTCGAGAGACAAATACGGGAACAATTAACCGATTTGTTTGGTGCACACGGATTTGATGCGGATCGGGACATTGAAGCGATTACGGTCAACCGATGGGCGCATGGCTATGCCTATGAATATTACGGCCTCGACGATGATTTTGATGAAGGGTCTTACCCGCATCAGGTTGGTCGGAAACAATTTGGCCGCATCTCGATCGCAAACTCAGACTCAGAAGGCTATGCCTATGTAAATGGCGCTGTTGACGCGGCTTGGCGCGCAGCACAGGAACAGCTCCACAGCATCAGTGAGTAGTAAATAAACCCAACCGAGGTGCTGTATCAACCTGACACCTCAAACAGAAAAGGAAATTAAGATGTTACGTGACACCTATAAAAAATTCGGATTAATCAGTATGTCTCTCTTGGCAGGCATGGCGCTCACGCTTGTTGCGCAATCCAATCTGCAGATTAGCCCGTCGGCCAATGCGGCTGAAGCGAGCGCGGTTATGCCACCGCAGAGCTGGAGTTTAGAGAGTGTAAATAATATGAAGCTAGAAGGCCTTGGAAAAATCGACTGGATCACCGTTAAAAGCGGCGGTGAGTACAACAGCGAAACATCCTTGTTTGAAGGCGACAATGTCGTAGTGGTATGGGAGTCTGGACCTGCCGTACTTCTGATAGACAAGCCAATGACATATGATGAATTTGTTGTGGTCACAAAGGGTATACTCATACTAACAGACAACGATGGAAACTCCGTCACCTACAAAAAAGGTGATATGTTTATGCTTCCAAAGGGCTTTACAGGAACCTGGGAAATGCCGGAAGAATATCGTGAGCTGATTGTCGTCGATACCAAATTATACAACGCACCATAAGGTTTCGACTATTCAATTAAACCCATTATGATGTCAAGACATGATAGCATCGGCTTGGAAAAACAAAAAACCCAGCAAGTCCAAAGACTTAACTGGGTTTAATTTGGTTGCGGGAGTAGGATTTGAACCTACGACCTTCAGGTTATGAGCCTGACGAGCTACCGGGCTGCTCCATCCCGCGACAGAGGTTTTGATATCGTTTGAGAGCGTTTGTATTTTTGTTCGTCCTATTGCTTTCGCATTTTAAGGACTTTGCTGTTCTTATCAGGTTTGGCGGTGACCTACTCTCCCACACCTTAAGATGCAGTACCATCGGCGCAACGGGTCTTAACTTCCGAGTTCGAGATGGGATCGGGTGTTTACCTCGCGCTGTGACCACCAAACCGGAAAAGAACAGCAATACCCTAACCCGATTTCGAGTTGGATTAGGGATACACGAGACTGTCTAACTGTCTGTTTTGGTGTCTTTGACATTTGAAGTGATAGTAATTTTAGATTTTCATCTTTCGATTACTGGATCAAATCAAGCCTATCGGGCGATTAGTACTGGTCAACTGAATGCATTACTGCACTTACATCTCCAGCCTATTGACGTGGTGGTCTTCCACGGCCCTCAGGGAGACCTTGTTTTGAGGGGGGCTTCCCGCTTAGATGCCTTCAGCGGTTATCCTGTCCGTTCGTAGCTACCCAACACTGCCGTTGGCACGACAATTGGTCCACCAGTGGAACGTTCACCCCGGTCCTCTCGTACTAGGGGCAACTCCTCTCAAGTCTCCTACACCCACGGCAGATAGGGACCGAACTGTCTCACGACGTTCTAAACCC
>CBFDBT010000099.1:0-10026 GCA_965603115.1 uncultured Alphaproteobacteria bacterium | reverse complement strand
ACCTACGCTTTCCTTATCTTTACCAGCTCTACGGCGAACAGGGGGCAAAAATCCTCACTATACCGGCAGCTTTTACTGAGACTACTGGTGCTGCGCATTGGCATACGCTCCTTAAGGCCCGCGCGATTGAAACTGGCTGCTTTGTACTCGCACCGGCCCAATGCGGCAAACATGCAACAGGTAGAAGTACTTATGGGCATTCCCTTGTGGTTGGCCCTTGGGGCGATATAATAAGTGACGGCGGGGAGGCGATTGGCATCACATTTGCAAATCTAGAGCTTGCAAATTGTGACAAAGCAAGGCAAACAGTGCCATCGCTAAAGCACACTAGAAAATTAGAACTGATAGTAACATGATTGTTTTTGACCTTAAATGTAACCACGGTCACACCTTTGAAGGCTGGTTTCGCTCATCGGATGACTTTGACAAACAAAGCGCGAGCGACATTATCGCTTGTCCTGCATGCAACTCTGTTGAGGTATCAAAAGCTATTATGTCACCCAATGTAGTGGCTAAGAGCAACCAAAAGCCAAGCCTAGCCAAAAAGTCTGAAGCCAAACCAGCGCCTATGATTGAGGTTAACACACCCATGACGGACGGCGAAGACATAACAGCCGCCATAACGCCTGACTTACCGCAAGACCTTCAAGACCAAATGGAAGAGCTTTTTGCCAAAGTGCAAAAACACGTGGAAGACAACTGCACCTATGTTGGTGAAAATTTCTCAGATGAAGCGCGCAAAGTTCACTACGGCGAATCTGACACGCCCGGCATTTACGGTGAAGCGACAGAAGAAGAAACCCTCGAGCTTATCGAAGAAGGCATCGACATCCTGCCTCTACCCATCCGCCGTAAGAGTGATGCTTAGAACGCTCAGACGCCGCTAAAGGCTCCCTCGCATAAGCTCGGCCTCCCGCTTGGTCGGTACGCTCACTGGTCGTGAGCTAATATAAGACACACACATATTCCGAAGAAGCTTCAGCTTCAAGGCAAGGCCAAGGGCCGCCACGCGTTAGCGTGAAAGCCTCAGTGGCGCTTGAACGTTATAACCCTACACCAAACCCTTAGCCACAGCGTCGCTTAGGCGTTTTGCAAAGGCCGTTGGGTCGCTAAGAGGTTCGCCTTCCAAGATCAGCGCTTGGTCTAACAAGAGCTTTACAGGATCAGCGAGCGTATCGAGTGCACCCTCAGCCTTGGCACCGTCCGCCAGCGCCTTAATCACCTTGTGCGATGGGTTAATCTCCAGCACGCGCTGAGATGTACTATCTAGCTGGTTATGGGCTTTAAGGATTTTCTCAAGGTGCATGTCCATACCGCTATCGTCGGCAACCAGACAAACCGCGGTTTCGGTCAAGCGATCTGATGTGCGCACATCTTTAATGCCTTCGCCAAGCACTTCTTTCATCAGGGTAATTAGCGTCACAACATCACCTTCGGGTGCTGCATCTTCAGCGTCCGCAGGCTTGTCACCCAAGTCTTTGAGGTCCGTTGCACTGCGTGTAATAGATTTAAAGCTTTTGCCTTCATGCTCTGTGACCATTTGTAGCCAGAAATCATCAACAGGATCAGACAGCAGTAAAACCTCAATGCCGCGAGCTTTAAAGCCCTCTAGCTGTGGGCTACGCTTGACAGAGTCTATATCTGTTCCGGTTACGTAATAAATGCTGTCCTGCCCCTCTTTTATGCGAGAGATATAGTCTGCCAGTGTTGTCCAACCATCGCCATGGGTTGAGCGGAACAGGGAAAGCTTAAGGAGCTTTTCGCGGCGCTCGCTGTCTTCATAAATACCTTCTTTGAGAACAGGGCCAAAGTTTTGCCAAATGCTTTCAAATTTTTCACTGTCTTTTTTAGCAGTCTTTTCCAGCTCGCTCACCACCTTGTTGGTCACGGCTTTTTTCATAGCACTCAGCACTGGGTTATTTTGCAGCATCTCGCGAGATATGTTGAGCGGCAAATCTTCACTATCGACAACACCGCGCAAGAAACGCAACCAACCGGGCAAGACTTCCTGTGTTTCACCGGTGATGAACACACGTTTTACATAGAGTTTTACGTTGCTTTTACGCGCAGGGTCAAACAGGTCCATCGGTTGCTGGCTTGGTATAAACATCAGCACGCTATATTCGAGAGTGCCTTCAGCCTTATAGTGAAGTGTGTAAGCTGGTTCATCAAAAGCATGGGCAACATGCTTATAAAATTCGCTATATTGTTCGTCGGTGATATCGGACTTGGGGCGCACCCAAAGCGCAGACCCTTGGTTAAGAGCAGCATTTTCCGCACCCTCTTCAACCTCAACCCCAACTTCTGTTAGTTGGATAGGTAAGGCGATATGGTCAGAATAGGTTTTAACAATATGCTCAAGTCGAGGGCGTTCTAAAAACTCAGCCGCATCCTCTTTCATATGTAGGGTGATGGTTGTGCCGTGGCTGTCCCGCTCGGCATCGGCTATTGTATAGCTACCCTCACCGTCTGATACCCATGAATGCGCCTCGTCAACACCAGCTTTTTTAGATATTACACTCACTTTATCAGCGACCATAAATACAGAATAAAAACCAACGCCAAACTGGCCGATTAGTTGCACATCTTTTTTGTCGTCCCCAGTGAGCTTGTCGGCAAATCCAGCAGTACCCGAGCGTGCGATGGTACCTAGGTTAGAAATAAGGTCATCCTTATCCATACCAATGCCATTATCACTCAGGGTCAGGGTCTTAGACGCTGCATCAACCGAGATGTTAATTTCACTATTTTCTCCACCGGAGACCAAGTCAGAATTGGTTTGCGCTTCATAGCGCAACTTGTCACAAGCGTCAGACGCATTGGAGATCAATTCTCGCAGAAATATTTCGCGATCCGAATAAACCGAATGCACCATCATATGCAGTAATTTAGCAACCTCGGCTTCAAAACCGCGCTTTTCTTCTTTATTTTTTTTCACTTTAGTTTTTGTAGCTTTTGTCATAATAAACCTTTTTCACCCAAACGATGTTCTACGGCACAATGGTGTCGCTCTTTGGCATTGATTTAAGAAATATGGAGCCCCAATTCAAGGGATATCGGTTAAATTAGTTTCGTCTTTATCGAGATAGGCATCGCGCTCAAGCGTCTGGGTTTTCAAGTCCCCTTCTTTCAAACGGTATTGCCAGCCTGTGTGACGGTCATTATAGAGATCTGCTTCAAGCTTGCCATCAGCGGGAGCGCCAAATATTTCACCTGCTGAACCTTCTTGAGCCACAGCGACATCATAGCGCGCCTCGGTACTCATCCAAAGCTCTTCACCGTATTTTTTAATAGCAATGCTTATTAATAAACCATCAAAAGTGCTCACCTTAACGCTTGTGTGAGACAAACCACCGTTCACACCAGCGCGAACATCTTGAAATGTGAGATTTGCGATCAGCGAAGCTGCTTGACCCAAACTATACCCTTCAACAGACTTTTCACCAGCTTTGATATCATTAAGACCAAAATCCGCACCTTGCTTCTCGCGAACCAGCGCATAGTCAACGCCCTCAGTCAAATCAAATGCAATTTTTTTAATCCGCTCAGGATTGATAGAAATGATTTTGTTCTCCACCCAATTTACAACATCCAAATCAAGAGCGGGAACGGCAGTCACCAGCCACGATTTAGTTTCTCCGTCGAGATGAACATAAGCATGACTATGACCATCGGCTCCTGTACGCTGGCTTCCAACTTTCAAGGCCGTCAAACTATTACCCTTCCCATCGAAGAGCGCAACATGCAGTGCATCAGCACCAAGGCCAATGCGCTCTAGTCGTGCACTGTTGCCAGTTTTAGGCTCTCGGCGCTCAGATAAGGCAAGGGAGCGAAGCAATCCACGAACTTTGCTGGCGTCCGCTTTGTAGTTTGAACGCTCTTTAATTTGCCAATCTGATCCGCTCGCTACGATAGTCAGACTTTCACCTGATTTGGTGAGTGTGATTTTTCGCGTTTGCTCCACACGATCCTTCAGGCCTGCCACAAGAGGCTCACCCCGCCCGATAGACGAAGTTTGACGCCCCTCGCCAAACATTACCCAAATAGCTGCAAGCACTGCAATCAGTGTTAGCCATCCTAAAATATTGGTCCGTTTTTCAGACATTTCTTCTACATCCTGTTAGAGCGATCAAATGGTCCGTCGTCTTTTGCGCCACAAAAGGCGCGACAAGGCAAATACAACAAGAAGCAAGGGTATAGCAACAATATTTATAACCGCAAGCCTGCTACCCAGTCCTTCGATATCTTTTCTAAGATTACGCCTCACATCACGCAGAGCTTTTCGGGTCACCAGCATCTCTTGACGGAAATGCTCAACCTCCTCTTCTACGCGCTGATCCATCACCTGCGTTGATGTACCACCGCCAGCTTGCAATTCAGCCATGCTGGCCTCAAGCTCTGCAAGTCTCGCGGTTAGCTGGGCTTGCTCGTCAGCATATTTACTCTCGGCCTCACGACGAATAGTTTCAACCACAGTGAAAGCGCGCTGCGATGTGCCACGACTGCGTAAAGTCAACAGAGCATCTGATCCTGCCATCTGTTCGACAAGACTCAAGATAAAATTACCATTGCCCGCCACGGGCTGCACTATTTGCTGCCCCATTATTTCTTGCACACGAACCCAAAAACGATTTTCCAGCAAGTCTGTATCCGCTACTAACACTATGTTAATGGTGCCCTCTTCCACCGTAGCTGAAGTGTCAGCAAGCGGTCCCTCCATCTTCTCCTGCAAATGAGGAAAAGCGGTCTTAGCTGGGCCTGTTATACGCGCCGCCAAGGTGTAGGGAATGCCAGATGCCTCAAAGTCTTGATTTAGCCTATCTGGATTAGGCGTTCCCGAGATAGCCGATACCGGGTAGAGCATGGCATTAGCACTAGAGTTTACAAGTGGCGTTACTGTGGTAGAGCCTCCCTCTAGGGTGTCAACCACACCTGAGCTTGCCATATTGAGCGATGCAAGCGTACCCGTGACCACATCATCGTCATTTAAAAATGTTTTATTAATCGCCAGCCAAATCAAATAGTCTTTAACCGCATCTGGGCCATATCCACCCATTGATATGCGCTGTGCCAGTGTTTTATCACCTATGACTTGGCCCTCAGGCACGGAGACACCCCAGCTTTCAAGCAGCGGGTCAAGCCTGCTGCTTGTCGGGCCTTGATGAACAGATACTTGTGGTGACGCCATACTTTCGGCGTAAGGGTCAAGCATGACAATCGCCTTACCACCCTTTAATACATATTGTTCAACAGCAAAAAGCTGTTCTTCACTCAAGGTCGGTGGATGGGCAAGCAAAAGAACATCTGTATCTTCTGGTATCCAAGAAAAATCAGCTGGCATCATCTCAACATTAAAAAATTCCTGCATTTGAGAGTAGACCACATAGGGCTGAGGCTTACGTCCCTGCATTATAGCAGCGTCGCCCCCTGGGCCCAACTCCAGTGGCAAGCTGGTGATAATTTTCACGTTAGGCGCACCGCTTTTATCAAGCGTGATAATCAGATTGATCAGATCATATTCTAGGAATTTTTCTCGTGCCTGATTAAAGTTTGGAATAACGGCGCTGGCATCAGCCGTATCTTCAGCGGTCACTCCAAAATAGAGCATCTCATCCGCACTCAAAGGAATACCGGTTATGCCAGCAGCAACCGCGTCATCTTCTTGCTCTGACAGAGGTTCTGGGTCAATTACATCTATCACGACCGCCCCATTTGATGCATTTTCGAGCGTCCTCAATAAATCCTCAACCCGTTTGCCATAGCTCAGCAAACTTGCATAAGGGGCCATCAAAGTTTTTGAGAAATAAAATTTAAGCTTTACGGGCTCGCCAGCAGGCAAGTCGCCAAGAATTTTACGCGACCCTTCTGACAGTGTGTAAAGACCTTCTTGGGTAAGGTCGAAACCAACGCCACGTACATAACGGTCTGCTATAATGTTGACCGATAAGAACAGCAAAATGGCAAGCGTAATTACCAAGGAAGGACGCTGCTTTGTGAATTTTGTATCTTTCATCATCCTGCCTCCCTCTTGCCATCAACAATAACGCGGGTGATGCCGAGCCAAAGAACAATAATAGAGACAAAAAAGACAATATCCGAAATATCCACGAAACCCTTTTGCAGGGCATCAAAATGCGTGAGAAAGCTAATATTTGCAATCACCAGCGTTACTTCTTTACCGCTCCAACCGCTGAAAGCATCCAGCACAACGGGGAGACCCGAAACTGTAAAGAGAAAACAAATGGTCACCGTCAAGATAAAGGCTATGACCTGATTTTTTGTTGCCGCCGACATAGCCGACCCTATTGCCAAATAAGCCGCCGCCATCAACACGCTACCAAGATAACCCACCAAAATTACCCCATTATCCGGATCACCAAGATAATTTACCGTCAACCACATGGGTGCGGTGAGAGCAAGAGTTAGTACTATAAAGGCAAGGGCTGCCAAATATTTTCCGACGATAGCCGCCAAGGGCGACACTGGCAGTGTGAGCAGCAGTTCTAGCGTACCGCTTTTTCGCTCTTCAGACCATAAACGCATCGACACTGCCGGTATTAAAAACAAATAGAGCCACGGATGAAAGGCAAAAAAACTTCGCAGATCAGCCTGTCCATTTTCATAAAAAGACCCCATATAAAAAGTAAATATCCCTGTAATCATCAAGAATATTACCATAAAGACGTAGGCTAGCGGCGTTGCAAAATAGGCCGCGAATTCACGTTTGAAAATTGCTTTTATAACTGGGGAGCTCATTTCCCATCTCCCCCCAAAGTTAATTTTCTAAATACATCATCAAGACGCCCAGCATCTACGGAATATTGACTAACATGCCAATCTTCCTTTGCAACCAAATCCCCCACGCTACCTGTTATATCAATATCTTTTTCAGCAAGTAGGGTGACCCTGGTATCTTTACCAACCTTCACCTGCTCAATGGCATGTAAACCCTCAAAAGATGCCACCCCTGCCATCAAGGCTTTTGCGTCTTTGGCTGGCAAAAGTAAAGATACAGCTCCTGCGTATGCTGAACGCGCTTTCAGTTTAAGCGGTGTATCATCAGCAACGATACGGCCCTCGCGAATTATCACCGCACGATGGCATATCGCTTCCACTTCTTCTAAAATATGGGTCGATATTATAATGGCACGTTCACTGGAAAGCCCTTCAATCAGACGCCTCACTTCATGCTTCTGGTTAGGGTCTAGTCCGTCTGTTGGCTCATCTAAAATCAGCACTCTTGGATTATGCAAAATAGCAGCTGCCAAGCCAACACGTCGCTTAAAGCCTTTCGAGAGGGTTTCAATGCGCTGGCCCATAACCTGATCAATAGATACAGCGTCAGCTGCACTAGCGATGGCATTTTTAGACTCTGCCCCAATAATTCTATGGGTTTCAGCAATGAAGGTGAGAAAACTTTCCACTGACATCTCGCCATAGAGCGGCGCACCTTCCGGCAAATAGCCGATGTTACGACGCACAGATGCTATTCCCGTAGTCACCAACTCACCGCAAATACTTGCTTCACCCTCTGTCGGCGCCAAAAATCCGGTGAGCATTTTCATAGTGGTCGTTTTGCCTGCACCGTTTGGCCCTAAAAACCCCAGGACTTCTCCTTGAGGCACACTCAAGCTGATACCGTCAACAGCCGTTAAATTGCCAAAGTGTTTGACGAGCCCTTTTGCTTCTAAAAGTGGCTGCATATCATCGTCCCCGAATATTGCATTATAGATTATCCCCAATCATGCACTGTTGGTGCCTTGCGCGCGTAACCATCATACAGGTCAAGTATACGGCCAAACCATTCCGTCAGCTCACTGTCACTCTTTAACACATCATAGTCACTTATAATGCGAGCCCAGATAAAATTGCTAGCAACGACGTAGTCGCTCCATCCAGCTTCATCTCCAGATAAAAATTTTGACCCAGACTTTGTTAGCATATCGCGTACGGGCGAAAGGGATTTCAGGAAAGCGGGTGTCGCAGCTTCTCGTCTATCTCGTGCTTCCTCAAGTGTGCACCCTAAAAATTTCTCCCTTGATGTACGGAAATATATTTGATCCTCATCTCCAAGATTTGACCATACATCGCAGGCAATCATAGGAAACAAACCAACCACAATAGTGCGGTTTACCCATCCGTTAAAAAAGCGCGCCAATGCAATATCCTTAATAAGGGGTTTCGCCTGATGCATTTTGTCAAGATAGAGACAAATATAAAAACTATCCTTAACCCAATCTTCTCCAGACTTGATAACTGGTACAGTTTTGCTTTTGGCTTGCTCTAATATGGCTTTATCGGTGAAATGACAGGTGACACCTTCGAAAGGTAGTCCTTTATGCTGCAAGGCCAAACGCACTCGCCAGACATAAGGGCTAAAACGAAGAGTTTCGTCGCTCCCCGCAAGTTCATACAGTTTAATCATTAATAAATCTCCTCATAGAAGAATTACTATCTTTGGCGCAAAAGTCGAGGGGAAATGTGGCCTCATTTCAGAATTCGTTGGCCCGACTATATATTTCACAAAGCTGAGGGGAACTAGGGGTAAGGGTGCCTTATGATAAGTCGGGCCAAGCGAAGCCAACACAGCTTATATCACACTCAAATTGGGCAAGATTGAGGCATGGTGAATATACTTTGTAGTTTTGCGAACAAACACTATTTTATTTCTAAATAATAGCCCGCAAGAAAATACCTGCGGGCTATTACTGTAAAACTATCTTTAATTATCGGCGAATATGAATATCGCCAGAACCACGTTCAGTTCTATCCACCTCTTTTGGCTTACCAAGAACTGAGATATCTCCAGAGCCATAAACACTCGCTTCTACGGATTTACTTGCGTAAACTTCCACGTCGCCTGAGCCTTTGACTTTAACGTCAGCATCGCTGCATTTCAGCTTGCCTGCACTGACATCACCGCTACCCATAATGCCAACAGAGATATGATCACATTTGCCATCAATATTAATATCGCCGCTACCCATTAGGCTAATGTCTACAGACTTATAATCTGATTTATTCATGACGACATCACCGGAACCCTTGACACTAAGGTCCAACTCTTTTCCTTTGCCGCCTTTTACATTGAGATCACCGGAACCATAAACACCAGCGCCATCAATACTCGGCGTGGTAACCATGATGCGTATCTCTTTGTTGTTCCATGCACGGTCCCATTTCATCTTTCTTTCGTAATGAACCTTGAGCGTGTCACCATCAACTTCGGTGATAATTTTTTCCAGCAAATCTTCTGGCGCTATCACCTTTACCGAAGTTTTTTTGCCAACAACAACATCGACATCCATTGAGCTCATAAGTTTCACTTTTGTGAAATCTGAGACTTCTCGGCTTTGCTCATCATTGGCTGGGCTCGCAAAACTCATGTTTGGAACTGCAATCACTAGCGCTACCGCTGTACCCAGTGCAAATTTTGTCATACTATGCATATCTATCCTCCTCGTTGTATTATTCTATGAGTTGCCATTATTGGCTATTTTACTCACTTACTTATGGCTCAAAAGAACCGCTGTCGTTAAGTCCGCTTACTTTAGCGGATATCTATACTGCCAAAACCGCCTTTACGTTTGGAAATTTCTGCCGGATTACCAATAATATCAATATTCCCAATACCAGAAAGTCTGACATCAGCCTTTTCGGATGCATAGGCTTCGATATTTCCAGCGCCGCTCAAGCGGACATCGACATTTTTACATTTGAAATCTTCAGCTTCCACATTACCCGCACCGTTTAAGCGCACGCGCAAAGTTCCGCATGACCCATCAATAGACAGGTTGCCAGCACCATTAATAGTTACATCTAGATCACTTCCATTTATGTTTGTCAGCGATCCATCCATCGCCCCATCAAGCTTAAGGGCTTCCAGCTTTTGCATGGAAATTAAACATGGACAGTCTAATTCATGTTTTAGAAATAGCTAAGAATAAAAATCTAGATAAAATATACTGGCCTAGCTCTATTGCTGTTTTTGGGCCTCAATCTCCAAAAAACAATACTCCACAAGAC
>CBFDBT010000098.1:0-10124 GCA_965603115.1 uncultured Alphaproteobacteria bacterium | reverse complement strand
AACGATTTGAAGCATGTGTTGCAGCGACCGGTTGAGATCACCGCCGATAGCGGACCTTTTAGTATGGTAGATATGACAAATAAAGGTGCAGGTCTTTAAGACCCAATTTTCTAATTATTAAGCTGCTTTTTCCAGCGGCGAGCTCAAAAGAGCATAAAGTGTATCACGGTCATGCGCACCGCGTAACTTTTGACAAAAGTCCCGATCCCGCATAGTGCGAGAAACCGTCGCAAGAGCCTTTAAATGCTCAGTACCCGCATCAAGCGGTGCCAATAGCAAAAAGAATAAATCGACAGGCCTATCGTCAACTGAATCAAATTCAACTGGCTTATCAAGCTTTAAGAACATCATGAATATCTGGTCAACCTCTTCGAGTTTGCCGTGGGGAATAGCCACACCGCGACCAACTCCGGTAGAGCCGAGTTTTTCCCGTTCCAGCAATGTCTCGAAGATTTTTCCTTCTTCCAATCCGGTCGATGCACTAGCCTGTTCAGCTAATATTTGCAAAAGCCGTTTTTTACCTGAGATATGTGACACAACGTGCACATTCTCTGGCCTAAGGGCAATGGTCATTCGATTTTCTTTCACATAACAATGCCTCTCGCCATAGCGGAAGGCATTGTTATTATCATTTAATGTTGGCTGGGCCTATTCTGGGCTTATCCATCCAAAGTTTCCGTCTGGCCGTTTGTAAACGACCTCTAAACTATTATTCTTTGCATTGCGAAACATAAAAACAGTCTCATGTGCAAGATCCATCAGCATTGTCGCATCACCCACACTTAACACAGGTATCTCTTTGTGCGCCTCTGCTATTATCATGGGCTGGTGGTCATCCAATGCCGCCGCCTCACCTTTCACTTCTTCGTCATGTGGAGCTAGTGTTGTATACTTAATAAGCTCTTGGGCAACATCACGTCCTGGTGAATTGTGATGGTTCTTAATGCGTCGTCTGTATCTACGCAACTGTTTTTCTACTTTTTCTGCAGCATCTTCAAATGCACCATAAGGGTCATCAGCCTCTCCGCGGCCTTGCATGGTAACGCCCTGACTAACATGAAACTTACAATCTGCGTGATATAGATGGCTCTCTTTCGACATAATAACGGCAGCGTCTATAGACCTATTAAAATATTTTTCTGCAATTACATTCAGTTTATCTTCAATATGAGTGGTTAGAGCTTCGCCCACATTAATTTTTCGTCCAGATACTTTGATTTCCATGATATGCCAATCATCCTTCCATTGAACGGTGGCGAGAAATTGCCCTCCACCGAGGTTGGCGGGGGCCGGGGAGGCCCCGTGTACTGTAGACCCTAAGCCTCGCAAGGGAGGTGTGGTCCAACGAATTCTGATCTTGTTGACCAGATGGTTAGTGTAGCACAATCTGGTGCCTTACATAGTAAAAAGCGACCAAAAGCTTAGAATATATTTTTCAGCACAGCGCTTGATATTCGATAAAAAACTACTATGTACCGCCTGCTATTACTTGGGTAAATTTTTAGCGCGTCGCCGCTGCACAGAAGACCCTAAGCGCAAGGCCTCACGATATTTAGCGACAGTTCGGCGAGCAATATCAATGCCTTCCCCTTCAAGGATAACCACGAGTTTGTCGTCTGACAAAATCTTTTTAGGCGATTCTTCGTCAATAAGCTCCTTGATGCGGTATTTTACAGATTCAGCGGAATGCGCCTCACCGCCATAAGCGGACGAAATAGAAGACGAAAAGAAATATTTTAATTCAAACATACCGCGTGACGTTGCCATGAATTTATTATTCGTTACACGGCTAACAGTCGACTCGTGCATTTCAATCTCGTCGGCAATATCTTTCAAAATAAGCGGGCGCATGAAACGAACCCCATGTTCAAAAAACTGCTCCTGCTGCTTGACGATTTCTATCGAGACTTTCAAGATGGTTCTCGCGCGCTGATCTAAAGCTTTCACCAGCCAATTGGCTTGCGATACACAGTCCGATATAAAGTTTTTGGCCTGCTTGCCGTGCGCGACATCTTGCAGTTCAGATAAATATTGTGAGTTCATAAGAACTCTTGGCAGAGTATCGGTATTTAACTCGACAATCCAGGTACCCGCTGCACTTTTGCGCACAAAGACATCCGGCACTACAGGTTCTACCGCTTGGCTACCATACATTAAGCCCGGTTTAGGGTTAAGCGCGCGTATCTCGCGCACCATATCCGTCATATCCTCGCTATCAACACCGCAAAGTTTTTTTAACTGGCTCATCTCACGCTCGGCGAGCAAATGTATATTATCCAGTAATGCCTGCATAGCAGGGTCTAAACGATCCAGCTCTTTAAGTTGAAGACCGAGACACTCCGGCAAGTTGCGCGCGAAAACACCCGTGGGCTCTAGCCCTTGCAGTATTTCGAGAAGGCGATCCATATCTTGAGGTTCTACCCCTAATTTATCTGCAATATCGTCTATGCTTTCTTGGGTAAGATAGCCAGAGTCGTCCACACAGTCGATCATATGAGTTGCTATTAAGCAGTCCGTAGGGTCAAACAAAGCCATAGACATTTGTTGATTGAGAAAGTCATGTAAATTTGTGGCTTCTTCAAGCGTTTGATCTAATCCGCGATCATCTCCAACTCCACCTGAACCGCGTATCGCGCCACCACCATCATAACTTAAGCTACCAGAAGCCATGTCTGACGGTGCATCATTATTGAAAACATTGGTATCAAAATCAGCGTCAAGCGGACTATCGCCACCGCTCACTTCAGCGCCACTTTCAATCGCTTTGTCTGATGCCACCATGCCTGTGTCGGCTTCTGCTGAATTTTGTGCCGCATTGTCGCCAAAGGCTTCTTCAAAGCCAGGCCCTTCACCCGCAACAGGAGCTTCAGAGTTGCTTCCGACATCAAGTAACGGGTTCTTTTCAATTTCCTCGGATACATAATCGGCAAGCTCAAGGTTAGTCAATTGCAGCAGCTTAATGGCTTGCTGTAATTGAGGCGTCATCACAAGGGATTGTGATTGCCGTAAATCTAACCTTTGTCCTAATGCCACCTTAATTCACCCTCACTACAAACTAAAATTATCGCCCAGATATACCCGGCGAACGTCTTCACTTTTCATCACAGAGTCTGCGTCACCCTCAAACAGCACATTGCCATCAAAAATAATGTAGGCCCTATCAATGATATCAAGAGTTTCCCGCACATTATGGTCCGTGATCAAGACCCCAATACCTCGATCTTTTAAGTGCGATGTTAAATTACGAATATCTGCAATGGCGATGGGGTCAATACCCGCGAAAGGCTCATCGAGCAGAATAAAACTTGGTCGCGTTGCCAGCGCGCGAGCAATCTCACAGCGGCGGCGCTCTCCGCCAGATAATGAAATAGCCTGTGTGTGCCTTAAATGCGTTATAGAAAATTCATCGAGTAGCTCATCTAGCATTGCTTCCCGCAGAGCCCGATCAGATTCAACGACTTCAAGCACAGCACGGATATTATCGGCAACACTCATACCCCGAAAAATTGATGTTTCCTGAGGTAGGTAGCCAATACCTAAATGCGCCCGTCGATACATCGGCAGCGCAGTAATATTTTTACCATCCAGTTCAATGCGCCCTGTATCTGGCGCAATCAATCCGGTGATCGCATAAAAACATGTTGTTTTTCCGGCTCCATTGGGGCCAAGAAGCCCAACCACTTCCCCACGATGAACCGACAAGGAGATATCCCGTAAAACAGGCTTTGATCCCTAAGATTTACCTAAGCCTGTTACATATAGGCCTTCTGATGAACTTCCTTCACCAGACACTTTGTCATTTAAATCTATACCGTCTGCCATATAGTTGGCCTCACCCTCTCTCAACAATACCGCCACTACACCCCGCGGACACCTTTGTTATTTAATCCTAAACCACAAATCGTTAACAATGTATAAATTGGCTCGATTTATGCATTAATGTTCATCATGCACCTAAAATTTCAATCTGGCGAGCAAAAAAGACACACGTGATGCTGTCTTGTGTATCAAGACATGCAAAGAGTATGCTTATGCTGTGTGCTGGTACTCAACCAAGATTTTATTTTGGTCATTTATATCTAAAATCATAAGATATGAATTATTTCTCTTCCGGCTTGGGAACAGAAAAACGGCCCTTAACTCTTTTCTCACCGTCTTGGGTTTGACCGTCTAGCTTCACGAGACCTGTAAGCAGATTAAGCTCAAGCCGGTCGCCATTAATCGATGCATCTTTGCTTTTATATGCAACCGCACCTCCAAGCGTTACAATGCGCTTTTCAACATCGTAAACGGCCCATTCACTGGTTACAGTTTCTGATGGCGATGCGAGCTTAACACCGCCTGTAGCGTCAAGTCGCTGAACAGCTGGATTATCAAAGCCTTCCGCCATGTCATACAAAACCACAATTTGATCCGCGGTGAGTACAAGGCCCCCCTGCGTTACTTTTACTGCGCCTGTCAGAAAAGCCTGACCCTTTTGTTGCTTCAATTTGATTTCGTCTGCTGCAACGTCAAGAGTTTGCGTGGTATCATGCCCCTTAAGGGCTGACGCTTGCTGCGCACTCAAAGGGGTGGGTGCAAATATAAAAAGAAATAGCGCTACAGCCGCAATGGGGGAAATTTGGATAGTTTTTAATACAGTCATTTACGGTTTCTCCACCCTATTGATTTTAATTTTTTTAGGGTTAATTTTCAATGTCACACCACCTGAAAAAGTAGCTTCTTGGTCGTCCGCCAAAATATCAACGCGCCCAGCCGTTAGCGAGCCAACCGGCGTGATACCAATAATGGGGCCTTTGCCAACAGCTGTTTGCTCTTTAATATTTACCACCGCTCCATTCATACTCAACTGATAGCCATTGGTTGTTTGCAGCGTAACCTTTTCGGCAATAGAGAGGATTTCCTCCTTGGTCTCATATAGGCCTTGGCCAGCCTGAAAGGAAACCCTTACCCCTTCCGGTAGTTCCATCGATGCCTTAATGGCAGTAAGCTTGATGCGCGGGGCTGCAGGGCTGTCTTGCAATCCCTCTTCTGCCTCAAGTCGAAAAACCTGCATATTGTCGAGTGTGCCCACATATACAAGATTTTGCATCAAAACAACGCCATCACTTTTGGCCACTTCATCTCGAGATAAGGTAAAGCTGACCTCCTGCTGCTGAAGAAATGGCCATGATAGTGCAGAAATAGCGAAAATAATGGCAATCGCTGGCAGAATAACCCGCATGACCACTACAAAGCTGTTCCAAACACGGCCATCACTGACCTGAATATTTGGCAGCAAAGCTTCTCGCGCTCTTTCACGCGCCAGTTCTTCGCTTTCAAAATGCTTTCTGGTCTCACTCATCTATGCTTCAACTCTTAGGGTGAAAGTCTTAATGTGAAAAAATATCCACGTCCGACCAACCAAGCAAGTCAAGGTCGGTTCTTGTGGCAAGAAAGTCAAAACAGTTTTGTGCCAACTCGGTCCTGCCTTCACGCTCAAGCATCATGTCAAGACGCTCTTTCATAGCATGAAGATAAAGAACATCAGAAGCCGCATAAGCCTGTTGCTCTTTACTCAGCTCTCCAGCTCCCCAGTCTGAGCTTTGCTGCTGCTTATCAAGCGACACACCAACCAGTTCGCGGCACAGGTCTTTCAGTCCATGGCGGTCTGTATAGGTGCGCACAAGTTTTGAAGCAATTTTAGTGCAATAAACTGGGGCTGTATCCACACCCAAATACTTTTTCATAACCGCAACATCAAATCGTGCAAAATGAAAGAGTTTCAACACATCGGGGTCGGTCATTACAGCCTTTAAATTGGGCGCATCATAGCTATCTTTATTCATGATCACTAAGTGCGCGTCACCGTCTCCAGATGAGAGTTGCACAACACATAGACGATCCCTATGCGGGTCCAGCCCCATTGTTTCACTGTCCACAGCAACAGACGTTTTAAAGGTAACATCGTTTGGCAGGTCACCCTGATGCACATATATAGCCATAATTCCTCCTGGAATTTAATAAGAGCTTCAATTGCTTTCATTATAAACAACTTAATCATGGTGGAAAGAGGGCAATGTATTTTATTTCAATACCAAAAACCTAAACCTACAAGGCGCCCTTGATCATATCAGCGGCTTTTTCAGCAATCATAATGGTTGGTGCGTTCGTATTGCCGCCAATAAGCGTTGGCATAATAGAGGCATCCACCACACGCAAACCTTCAAGGCCATGCACTTTAAGCTTATCACTGACAACAGCCATAGCATCATTACCCATTTTACAGGTGCCAACGGGATGATAAATCGTGTCAGACTTGGCTCTGATCTCCGCTTCTATACCAGCATCATCTGCAATATCGACATAACTTAAGCGGGCTTTTTCAACATCATCAAATTCTCCACCTTCTAATATGTTACGCATGATCTTAGCACCTTTGATCAACACCCTTAAATCCTCGTCTTCACTTAAAAACTCTGGGTCTATAAGTGGTGCGTCAAACGGATTGCTTGAACTCAGCTTTACAGTGCCCGTACTTTTTGGACGAAGAACGCAAACATGACAACTATATCCATGGCCTGTATGCTCATTGCGACCATGGTCATCAACAAGTCCAGCAGCAAAATGCAGTTGAATATCAGGTCTGTCGAGGGCGGGATCGGTTTTTAAAAAAGCACCGCCCTCTGCGATCGAACTTGAGAGCATACCTTTCCGCGTGAATAGATATTTCACCGCCTCTAAGGTTAATTTTAAAAGACCGCTTGCTGATGTGCCAATAGTTTCACGGCTATCGCTCTCGTAACTGGCGATAAAATCAAGATGGTCCTGTAAGTTTTCACCAACACCAGCAAGCTCATGAACAACATCAATATTATGCTTGTCAAGTTCCGCCTTGGGGCCAACACCTGAGAGCAACAGCAACTGTGGTGATCCAAAGGCTCCGGCTGATAAAATAACTTCACGGCTTGCTTTGATGGCAATAGAGTTTTCCTCTTTGGTATATTGAACACCGACAGCGCGCTTGCCTTCAAATAGTACTTTTTCACTGTATGCCTCGGTTATGACATCAAGATTTTTTCTATCGCGAATAGGCTTTAAATAAGCAACAGCGGCACTACAGCGCTGACCATTAATCTGAGTAACCTGATACCAACCAACCCCTTCTTGGGTTTCGCCATTAAAATCTGCATTATATTGAATTTGGCGATTTTCAGCTGCGCTAATAAAGCGTTTAACAAAAGGATTAGGTGAACGAAGATCCGCGACATTTAACGGACCACCCGACCCGTGAAACTCATCAGAAATAGCCTCGTTATTTTCTGCTTTTTTAAAATAGGGTATCACATCATCGTAGGACCAGCCTGCATTACCAAGTGATGCCCAATGGTCATAATCCCAAGCGTGTCCACGCACATAGAGCATAGCATTGATAGAGCTGGACCCACCAAGAACCTTACCGCGCGGCTGATAGCCACAGCGACCGTTTAAGCCTTCTTGCGGCACTGTTTCAAACGCCCAGTTTTGATTTTCAGTTGGCAATATTTTACCAAAACCAACCGGAATATGAATGAGAGGAGATGTATCCTTCGTACCCGCCTCAAGCAGGCAAACGCGCACGGACTCATCTTCAGACAAACGGTTTGCAAGCACACAGCCCGCCGAACCCCCGCCTACAATAATATAATCATACTCGGTCATATACTGTCCCCCTTTTGCATCACAGTACTTATCACCCTCAAAGAAAGCAACTTTTAACAAGACGCATAGTAAAACAAGTAACCACAAATATGATCAAAAAAATTGGCTGACAAATTAATGCCAGCCAATCCATATCTTTACTCGAAACTTTACTCAGAACGAAACTTTAGAAATCGAAGCTGGCCTCAACACCAAAGCGGCGCTTTGATCCAGGGTGGTTAAACGTTCCACCAAATTCAGGCGCTGGAATAACCTCTTCGAGATATTTCTCATTTGTTAGGTTTGACGCGTAGGCTGACAAACTCCATGCTTCACCTTTCAGACCAAGGCGAACATCAACTGTGTGATACGCATTACGCTGATCTACAGAATAGTCTGCTGTACCAAATGGCGCTGATGCTGGTCCAAAGACACTGATTTCAAACAGTGGCATGAAGATAGTTGGACGCTGACCTTCTTGCACAGTGTGGAACCAAGTAGCACCAGTAAATTGCGCGTCAACACGACCAAACACTGTTAGTGAATCTGATATCGGGTAATCAAAGTCTGCACCGATATTAAGTGTGTAATCAGGAGTGTATGGTGACTTGTTGCCAACTGTGTCTGTACGAGAGCTATTGGCTTTAATCTCGCTGTTGATAAAGTTAGCCCCACCATAAAAACGAACGTTTTCAGTGATGTGAGCCGTGGCACCAAACTCGACGCCGTACATATCTACCTTATCAATATTGGAGACAACACGAAGCAAACCAAATCCACCAACAATAAACTCGAAGAACTGCATGTCTGTTACTGATGTATAATAACCAGCGGCATTAAACTGTAGACGACCATCTAAGGTGCTACCTTTAAAACCAACTTCAAAAGCATTGGATGTTTCTTTTTCGTAATCATCCTTGATCACTGGAAGCGGCACGCCCATGTCTGTTGCAAACAAGCTGCCACCAAGGCCACCTTCGATGAGGCCATTTACAAAGATATTCACAGTCGCTTCAGACCCAGTGTTATTAAAACCACCAGCTTTGAAACCTACACTCCAGCTACCAAAGAGCGTTACATCATCAGATACATCATATGTAAGGGATAATTTAGGCTCAAACTGAGAGAAAGTGCGCTCTTTGTCAGGAAGTGTGCCTGTTGTATTAACCAAGCTACTAAGACCAGGATTAAGGGGATCGTTAAAGATACCATCAAAGTTAAGATCAATTACAGACTGGGTTGCGCCGAAAGGAACAAGACTTGATACTTTACGGTTTTCGTTATCATAACGAAGAGCAAAGGAAGCCTGAAATTTATCACTCAGGTCATATTGGAGCTGACCAAACAAGGCAAATACACGACTATCAAACTGATCATGTGTAAGAGATGTCGTCACATTTGGGCCGGTTGCATGGTAAAGACCACGCTCAACAGCGTCACCACTGTCGCGGTTCACAGCCACACCAACTTCACGATCAATATCAAGGAAATAGGCACCAACCATCCACTGAAGAGCTTCCGTTGTATCGGACGCTAAACGTAGTTCGGCACTGATATCTTTTTGATTACGTAATTGCTCTTGGACACCGTCACATGTAGTGGGTGTATAAGCGCCCATGAATGAGCCTGAAAAATCAGGGGTGAAAATAATTCCAACCGGCGATGTGCCGAGGAACTGTGGCGCAAGAAGCTGGGTACCCGCTGCATTTTCTGCAAGCGTTGATGCCTGACAGGCCGCATCTGGATTATAAAATCCAAAGGCTGCAGAAGCACCATCTGACATTAAGTTATTTTTAATGTCGCTGTATAACATCCAGCCAGTTAGAACCATGCCATCCATGTCATAATCAATCTTGGTAGAAATCTCTACAGACTTCTGGTCATTTTCAGACGGCACGTTTGACTGGAAGATAAAATCAAAATCATTCACATTTTGATAAGCAGCCGGCGTCGCTGTCACTTCAGCATAAATCGGGAGGTTGAAAGTTGAGTTGAAGACAATAGAGCCTGCATCCACTTCACCATAACGCACCTTCGTATCGATACTTAGGTTGTCACTGGCTTCCCATACAAGGCGTCCATTGATGTTATAGCTTTCAGAGCGGTCAATAGTTGCTGAATCATTGTTCCAGCTATTTCTATAGAAACCATCTGACTTGCGCCAATCACCCGATAGACGGAAGAAGAGCTTGTCTTCAACAAGCGTTCCGCTCGTTGAGCCTTTAACAAGATATGTATTATCTTCAGCAACACCGAGCGTTGCTTTTGTTCTGCTCTCACCGTTAGGCTTTGACGTATTCACAAGAATAGCACCAGCCGCAGCATTACGGCCGTAAATAGCGCCCTGAGGACCTTTGAATATTTCGATTTGAGTGAGGTCTGTATATTCGCGGTTAAAGGCTGATGGGTTAGTATAAAGCACGCCATCGAGAATATAAGCAAAGCTGTTTTCTGCGTCGCGCGCA
>CBFDBT010000097.1:0-10134 GCA_965603115.1 uncultured Alphaproteobacteria bacterium | reverse complement strand
GGATTAATTTTTTTTAAGTAAGGATGTAAAGATGATATATTTTTTAAGACTTTTTCCACCCAAGGCCCTGCGGCATTGACCAATATCTTAGATTTTATTTTCAGGATTTCGCCTTTGTCAGTTTTGACCTCAATATGCCACCAACCAGCCTTGCGAGTGGCCGACATGAATGTGTGCCGTGTTAGAATTGTTGCACCGCGTTCAGCGGCACCTAAAGCGTTCACCACTACTAGACGCGCATCGTCAACCCTGCAGTCTGAATATTCAAATCCACGTTTAAACTTTGGCTTCAGGGGAGAAACGGTGTCTGCCCGTTGAAAGTGCACTGCCTTAGAAACAGGTAAAAGTTTGCGCCCTCCAAGATGGTCATATAAAAACAAACCCAAGCGCAACACAAAAGCAGACCGCATGGCCCTGTGGTGTGGCAAGGTAAATCTTAGTGGTGATATAAGGTGAGGGGCTATTTTCCAGAGGGTTTCTCTTTCTTTCAGGGATTTTCTTACCAAGTTAAACTCATAATGTTCGAGATATCGTAAACCACCATGAATTAGCTTTGAGCTTGCAGACGACGTAGCACTGGCAAGATCAGATTGCTCAACCAACATGACCTTTTGTCCACAACCCGCAGCATCTCTAGCTATACCAACGCCATTAATTCCGCCTCCAATAATGAATATATCCGTGGTTTTTGTCATAAAATAAATATTCGTCTTTCTTGACCTAAAAAAGACGACTGAGCAGATTTAACCCCGCACCAGCCGTCTTATTTTTAATCTATCTTATCGTTTTATACGATTAAAAACTTACTCGTAATATCCCATCACGGCTTTAATTTCGAGGAAATCCTCAAAGCCAAAGACACCGCCTTCGCGGCCATTACCGGACTGTTTGTAGCCACCAAATGGCGTAGGCTTAGTGCCCCACTGACCATTGATATGCACGTTACCGGCACGCAGACGTCGAGCAACAGAGTTAGCATGGTCAATGTTGGTCGATGAAACATAGGCAGACAGGCCATAGTCTGTATCATTAGCAATCTCAATGGCTTCATCTTCACTGTCATATGTCATGATGGCAAAGACAGGGCCGAAGATTTCTTCCATAGCGATGGTCTTATCGTTTGTCACGCCAGCAAAGATGGTTGGCTTGACATAATAGCCAGTCTCGAGGCCTTCGGGTTTGCCAGGGCCGCCGGTGATAACTTCACAGCCTTCTTCGATGCCTTTGTTAATCAGGTCCTGAATTTTGTTCCATTGCAGCTCTGATACCACAGGCCCCATCGTGGTGGCTTCGTCCCGCGGGTTACCTGTGACAATGCCTTCAGCCACTCTGACCGCAATTTCTTTAACTTCTTCCAAGCGGCTTGCCGGCACCAGCATACGGCTAGGTGCATTACAGCTTTGGCCCGTGTTGTTCATCATTGTCAGTACGCTGACAGTGATAGCTTGTTCCATATTGGCATCGTCAAGGATGATGTTGGGAGACTTGCCGCCTAGTTCCTGTGCTACGCGCTTTACGGTGGCAGCGGAGGCGCGTGCAACGGCTGTTCCAGCACGCGTTGAGCCAGTAAAGGACATCATGTCGATATCTTTGTGGGCTGACATGGCTTCACCAACCGTTGGGCCGTCACCATTCACAAGGTTAAAGACACCTGCAGGCAGACCAGCTTCATCGATAATTTCAGCCATAATGATCGCGTCAAACGGGGCAATTTCACTTGGCTTTAAAATCATTGTGCAGCCGCAAGCAAGTGCCGGGCCTACTTTGTGGGCAATTTGGTTCATTGGCCAATTCCACGGCGTGATCAGACCGCAAACGCCGATAGGCTCATGCATTATACGAGAGTTACCGAGTTCGCTTTCAAATTCATATGTTTTAAGAGCTTCAAGCGCTGAGGCAAAATGTGCATAACCCGCACCCGCCTGTGACCCTTGTGCCAGCGCCATCGGAGCACCCATCTCATCACAGATAGCGTTACCTATATCGCCCATACGGGCCTTGTAGCCTTCGATGATTTTCTCTAGATAGCCAATGCGCTCTTCACGGCTGGTCTGGCTATAGCTTTTAAAAGCTTCTTTAGCCGCGGCCACGGCTTTATCAACGTCTGCTGAACTGCCAAGGCTGATCTGCCCCATTGATTGTTCGGTAGCAGGGTTAATAACATCAAGTGTTTTTGGCGTGGTGGGGTCAACCCATTCACCGTTAATATAGAATTGTAGCGCATGATCCATGGTGTTTTTCCTTCATAAAGCCATAAATTGACCTTACTATTTCAGATTAGTCAATCGTTTATTAAAATCTAGCTCTATCTCTTTTTGAGATATAATAACTGCATCTTTATATTCAGTATTAATAGCTACGATTTGATCTATGTTTTCGACTAAATGGTCAATCATTTTCTGACCTGATGTATTTAACTTTATATTAATTCGCCTTCTATAGGTTAATGTAGATTAAAATTTAATTTCTATTTTTATCGAGCATGAAACTATCTAGCCAACGTTAGTGTTTTTCTTGGGGGCTTTCGCAATATGTATAATACTATTCCGCTCAGACTAATCATCTTATCAGCCTTGCTTGTTGTTCTTGCCTTTGTCATCGACCTATCATTGCCCCTCGGCGTAGCGAGTGGCATCCCTTACATCGCCCTACCTCTTCTTGGTATTTGGCTCCCGATGAAGCGACACGTTTTTACATTGGCTATGATATGCACGGCATTAACTGTCACGGCTCATTATATATCCTCATCCAGCAGCGAACCATGGGCAGCAATCATTAATCACGCTCTTGTGTTGATAATGTTATGGATCACAGCATTCATTGTTTACAAACATAATCAAATGAAAACAGAATCAGAGGATACCCAGCGAAGGCTGTCTACTCATATTGAAAACACACCCCTTGCGGCCATCCTGTGGAATGAAAATTTCGAGTGTATAGAATGGAACAATTCAGCTGAGCGTATTTTTGGGTTTAGCAAGGATGAGGCCATTGGACAAAATGCCTTAAAGCTTATTGTTCCCAAAAAATTACATGATCAGATCGACAATGTTTTTTTTGACCTTGTAAGCCATAAAGGCGGCAATCACAGCATCAATGAAAACATCACCAAAGATGGCCGAACAATCGTCTGTGAATGGTTCAACACCGCGCTGACAGGAGATGATGGCAGTTCTATAGGGTTTGCTTCACTGGCGCAGGATATCACTGAATTTAGAGCCCATGAAAGAGAATTGCTGGATCAAAAACGCGCCTTGGATGAACATGCCCTCGTGGTTGTTACAGACCGCACTGGTGCAATTTTATATGTGAATGATAAGTTCTGCACAATATCAGGCTATACACGCCAAGAGTTAATCGGACAAAATCCTCGTTTATTAAAGTCTGGGTATCACAGCCAGGATGATTACAAAAACATGTGGGAATCCATCTCCAGCGGCAACATATGGAATGGAGAAATCTGCAACAAGGCCAAAGATGGTTCATTATACTGGCTGGAAACAACCATAGCGCCTTTGACGGATGAAAAAGGTGAGATCAATCAATATATTGCCATAAGAACTGACGTGACTAGCCGCAAGCATACAGAAGAACAGCTAAGACAAACGCATAAAATGAATGCTGTCGGACAGCTAACGGGTGGTATTGCCCATGATTTTAATAACATTCTCGGCATCATTATGGGTAATCTAGAAATACTTGAAATGATGGTAGAAAATGACCCCAAAGCTTTAAAGCGCGTAAAAACCGCTAGTAAAGGCGCCAAGAGAGGCGCCACTCTAACGTCTAAATTGCTAAGGTTCTCTCGCACCTCTTCGTCTGATTCAGAACCAATATCTGTAAATGAAAGCATTAAGCAAATGGAGGAGCTAATTAAAAAAACGCTTACTTCATCAATCAAGATAGAAAACAAACTAGCGACAAATGTATGGACGGTGGACCTTAACAAAGGCGATCTAGAAGACGCACTTTTAAATCTTGCTATCAATGCACGGGATGCAATGCCCAATGGCGGTACGCTCTTAATAGAAACACAAAACACAGTGTTAGACCAACAACATACTGAGCTTTATCCAGAGAGTAAGGTTGGTGAGCATGTTTTAATCTCTGTTAGCGACACGGGCACAGGTATGAGCAGTGATATTATGGAAAAGGTGCTGGAGCCCTTTTTTACTACCAAATCCTTAGATCAAGGCACAGGACTCGGCCTTAGCATGATCCATGGTTTTATTATACGCTCCAAGGGTCATATGAACATTCATTCTGAAGTGGACAAAGGCTCAACCTTCAATCTCTATATTCCCAGAGCCCTAAATTGCGAAGTGATAGTCGACAACTTTTGTGACCTTCAAGCGGAAGGGTCAGCACCGATTTCTAAAGATACCTTACCTCATGGAAATGAAACAATATTGGTCGTTGATGATGAAAAAGACCTTGCAAAACTTGCAAAAATTCAATTGAAGCAATTGGGCTACACTATAATTGCAACATCTAATGTAAATGATGCTTTATCTATTCTCCAAAGTGATCGGCCCATTGATCTTATGTTTAGTGACGTCGTCATGCCAGATAATGTTGATGGATATCAATTAGCACTCTCAGCATATAGCCTTCGACCCACTATAAAAATACTCTTAACCAGTGGCTTTACAAGACACCGTGAAGACTATCTTGATGAAACTGATGTGGAATTACTTAAATTGTCGGAAACATTACTCGCTAAACCCTATAGTTTTACTGACCTTGCAAATGCCGTTAGAAACACTTTAGATACCCATGACACCTAAAGTATAGCTATCAAAAGCCTCACAATTTTTTAACTTCTGCGATAAACATATATCCAGATTGCCGGATTGTACGAATAAAAGTTGGTGCTTTTGAATTATCGCCAAGCTTTTTCCTGACCTTGGCAATCAATACATCAAGACTGCGGTCAAACGGAGACCACTCTTTCTTACCAACACTCATATGATCTAACAATTGCTCACGAGAAAGAACGCGCCCTGCTGAGTCCATAAGAACCTGTAAAATGGAAAACTCATGCCCCGTTATGTTCACATTATTACCTTTGGGGTCAGATAATGTGTGGGTATAGAGGTCGAGTTTCCAGTCATTAAAGGAAATCGTGTTGGTGTCTTTTTCACAAGCGTTGTATACATTAGGCTGAAGCGCATCTGGTGCTGTCGTGTTTCGACGCAAAACGCTTTTAATGCGAGCCGTTAATTCTCTGGCGTGAAATGGTTTTGTTATATAGTCATCAGCGCCAATCTCTAGGCCGACAATCTTGTCTATCACATCCCCTTTACCTGTTAACATAATAACGGGAATTGACGAAGTGGGACGAAACCCCTTCATTATTGTCAGACCATCACTGCCAGGAAGGACAAGGTCTAATAGGATAAGTGAAATATTGTGCGCTTTAACCGCAGAATACATACTGTCGGCATCATCTGCCTCAATAACTTTATAGCCTTCCAATTCAAGAATTGCCCGAATGGTGTCGCGCATATCTTCATCGTCATCAACTATCAGTATTAACTCGCCCCCATGCAAATTCTTTACTCCATAATTACGCGTATTCATTTTAATAGGTGTTAATTTAAGCTTATCACCATGCGTTGTTAATAAATCCTCTTAATATCAAGACTCTATATTAGTGATGATTACTACCAAATATTATTTAATAAAACATGAATTACATTTGTATACAAAAAATTACAATTCAAAAAATATTCTGGAAACATTCAAACTGTATTTTCTAATTGTCGGTACAAAAGATAGCAATCCCAAATCGACGCACTAACATACTGACAGAGGTTCTATGTTTTCTTTTCTGTCAGGCATGGCGAGATAAACCCCCATAATATCTCGCCATGCACACCTTTAACAAACAAAGGGGCAAAAAGGCAAAAGACGATGGCAAAGATTTTGCAAAACCTTGAATATGAACAGCATATTGATGTCCCCCACTGCGCCAATACGCCAAAATGCACAGAAACAATTCTTATCGTTGAAGATGAAATTGATCTTGCCGAGATTGCTTCATTCCACTTGAAAGGCATGGGGTATGAAACAGTTTATGCAAGCACTGCTCAAGAAGCTTTAGATATATTAAACAGCAAGCAGACAATTGACCTTGTGTTCAGTGACATTGTTTTACCAGGCAGCATGGGCGGCTTCAGGTTAGCGCAGCAAATACATGAAATTAACCCAAACTTAAAACTACTATTAACCTCTGCTTTTTTTAAAGAACCCTTAGATATTCCAGGCAATGAATTAATCACTGGCCTGACACGGTCATTACTTAAAAAGCCTTATACAAAATCAGAACTTATAAATGCCGTAACCAAAACACTTAATCAAAGCTCCGAAGCGATTATTTACTAATTAACTTGAACTAAACCGGGCTTATTTGGCCCCAGTAACAGGAGAGTATCATGCTAAAATGGCTAAACAAATTTGGAATCAAGGTTAGAATTCTATCCGCTATCACTTTAACCTTTCTTATGTTTCTAGCTTTTTCAGCAGATGAAATGAGTAAATTTTATGCTCTATCAAAACAGATGCACACCCTAAAAACGCTCGCAGAGTTCACTCCCAATGTTGGTAACCTCGTTCATGAACTGCAAAAAGAGCGCGGGACATCAGCAGGATTTATAGGGTCAAAAGGCTCTGGTGCTTTTAACAAAAAGGTTAACGACCAATATAGGATCAGTGATGAAAAAAATGCTACGCTGGCAAATATATTAGCCGATATGGACCTTAAAGGTCTTAGTGAAGATTTAGCCAATAAAGTTTCTGTCGCCAGGAATGCCCTCAATATTCTTGAAGCAAAGCGCAACGATGTTCAGGGTTTGAAATTGTCCGTTGGTGAAATGGCTAAATATTACACAGGGACAATTGCCAAGCTTTTAAACATTGTTAAAGTTGTAAGCAGTATTACCGATGAGCCAGCGTTGCTGCGGGATGTGGGTGCTTATATTGCCCTTCTTGAAGCTAAGGAGCGTGCGGGACAAGAACGTGCCATGGGTGCCAACGGGTTTGCCGCTGGCAGCTTTAAAATCACTGTTTACAACAAGTTCGTATCTTTGATTGCACAGCAAACAGCATTTCTCAGTACTTTTGATGCCAATGCAAATGCAGAAAACAAAGCCTATTTAGCTGCAACCCTGCAAGGCCCAGCTGTAAACAAAGTAGAACAAATGCGTGGGTATGTTTTAAAGGATTACACAGATGTAGCCAAAACTGGTGTAACTGGTGCGCAGTGGTTCGACACTATTACCCAGAAAATAGATCTATACCACGACGTTGAAAACTATTCCATTCAAGCCATTGGTAAAAGTGCTACTGCTAAAACTTCTGCTGCAGATCTAGCCTTTTGGAACTTATTGGCCATATCCGTTACACTTGGCTTGGGTATTGGCTTTCTTTCATTGAAGATATCCACTTCTATCACTCAGCCACTGACTGACCTTCAGAAAAACATGCAAGCATTATCTAAGGGTGATTTAGAGACAAATGTATCCTACGCTGATTTTGGAAGTGAAATTGGAATAATGGCAAATAATGTTCTTAGCTTCCAGAGCGGTGCTGTTGAGCAAAAGCGTTTACAAGCAGAAGCCAGAGAGGCTGAAAAGCTTCAGCTTCAGCACGAAAAAGAAGTGGCTGAGCGGGAAAAGCTTGAAAATGAGGAAAAGCTCGCCAGAGAACGTGAAGTTGTTGAAAGACGCGAACAGCGCGCTGCTCAAATGGAAGAGTATATCAAAGGTTTCGATGGTGAAATAGCAACTGCTCTACAGGGTATGTCCGCTACATCAACACAGCTTATGAGCTCTGCGGGTGGCATGACTGGTGTTGCTGATGAGACCGGTGTATCCAGCACAGCTGCGGCTGCGGCTTCAGAGCAGGCTACAACCAGCATCAACACTGTTGCATCTGCTACTGATGAACTGTCTTCTTCTATTAATGAGATTGCAAGACAGCTTGCCCACTCTACTGACATCACCAACCGTGCTGTTGTTGAAGCAAGTGAAACCAAAGAGAAGATGGAAACACTTTCTCATACTACTAGCCTTATCACTGATGTTGTAAGTCTTATCAATGACATTGCTGATCAAACCAATCTTCTCGCTCTCAACGCTACTATTGAAGCTGCAAGAGCAGGTGATGCAGGCAAAGGTTTTGCGGTTGTTGCTAGCGAAGTGAAGACACTTGCATCACAAACTTCAAAAGCAACCGAAGAAATAAGTGAGCACATTAAAGCTGTACAAGTTTCTTCAAAGGAAGCCGTTCAAGCTGTTGAAAGTATACGCTCAGTTATTGATGAAAGTAACGACATTGCAGTAACCATTGCCGCCGCGGTTGAAGAACAAGATGCCGCGACATCAGAAATAGCAAGAAATATCAATGAAGCCGCTGCGGGCGCACAAGAAGTTACTTCTGTCATTGTACAGGTATCAACTGCTGCAACTGAAGCCAAAGGCCTTGCGGGTGATGTTAACGGAGCCGCTAGTGCCGTGAATGATAATGCAGAATCATTATCACATGTAATCGACGGCTTCTTGACCAACATCCGTGCTGTCTAAAGAGGTAGCCGCGCGGATAAACAATCCACAGTTAAAGTTTATTATGAAAGGATACTATTATGACTCAATATGTTTTACCAAATGAATGGATAGTTGGTATTAAAGCCATAGACCAGGAACACCAAGAATTATTTGACATGTTATTTATAACTCAACATGAAGAAGCTGGTGAAGCACAAAAAAGCACTAAATATTTTGATAGCTTTTTTAACCGTCTTTCAGTCCTTATGGAGAATAGAGAAAACCATATGGAGGAGCATAACTATCATAGTTTAAGCCTCCAACTCAAAAAAGAGAGCCATAACAAAATGCTTAAACGCTTACAGGGCTTAAAAGAGAGCAAGTCGTCAATGCTACACGATGCTTGCATGTCCACATTGCTCAGAGAAATAGCCGATGCAGAGCTCTATTATAACAATTCAAAAATAAAGCTCTAATAAGCAACAGAACAACAACAATTCATTAAATTGTTATTGTTCTGTATAACCAATATGAGAGCTGCCGTAATTCACGCTTTAACATCTTTCTCAAAGTATACGCGGAAAGGCCTCTCTCTGGATTTGAACTTCATGCATTCGTAAGTATTTAGTGAGCCTGTCATTCACCCAATCCAACAGATCAAAACTTTCAGTGGTTGGTGCATCATCATATGTAACCTAAGCGACTGGCGTTTCTCCCCAATTATCGTGCGGCATTGCAATTCCAGCGCAATCACCTCTAAATCACTCAACTATCATTGCTATCAGCCTTTTATTTGCTAAATTTATAACAATTTTGTGAGTAGCGCCAAGCTGATATACATGTAATAGTCCTGTGTGAAATGGTAAACATATAAAATATTTGGAGTTAACAATGAAGATACTGGTAACACTTTGCCTTGCCGCCACTCTATCTATGCCTGCCACCGCAGTACAAGATAAAGGTGCCGCCGAACCCATGTCTAGCACCACATTTAGTGGCATGAAACTTCGTAATATTGGACCCGCTTATATGTCAGGTCGTATTTCGGATATCGCCGTTGACCAAAGTAACCCTGCTACATGGTATGTGGCCGTCGCTTCTGGTGGGGTATGGAAAACCGAAAATGCAGGCACCACATGGACGCCGCTGTTTGACAAGGAAAAAGTTTATTCCACTGGTGATGTGACAATAGACCCGAGCAATCCTGAAATTATCTGGGTCGGTACTGGCGAAAATAACGGCGGTCGTCACATCAGTTTTGGCGATGGTGTTTATCGCTCTGAAAACGGTGGTAAGACATGGAAAAATATGGGGCTGAAGAAGTCTGAGCATATTTCAGACATTATCATTCATCCAAGCGATTCCAACACTGTTTGGGTAGCCTCGCAGGGGCCGCTATGGACATCAGGCGGCGAACGCGGTCTCTATAAAACCACAGATGGCGGCAAGACATGGCGCAAGACACTCGACATTGACAAGTGGACCGGTGTTACTTCGCTAGTGATCGATCCGAGCAACCCGAAGAAGCTTTATGCCGCTTCTTGGCAGCGTCAACGCACACTCGCCAACTATGTGGGCACAGGGCCAG
>CBFDBT010000096.1:0-10156 GCA_965603115.1 uncultured Alphaproteobacteria bacterium | reverse complement strand
CATGTCTTCACGTAAAATTTTGGAAGCTCTTTCAGACATATTTGAGAAAAAGAGATCGCGCAGTGTGTCCGATGCTCCTTTGAGAGCAAGTCCAAGCTTGTCTTTTTCGATATTGCGCAGCAGGGTTTGCACACCACCTGGATCGAGTTTTGCAAGATCTTCGAAAGTAAACATCAAGCCGCGAATACGTTCGGCGGAATCTCTATTACGATCTTCAAGAGATGACAAAAAACGAGATTCAGTGCTTCGATCAAGATAGTTAAATATTTCTGCAATTGTTTCATGACTGTCGCGGCGTGACGTGGTTGCCAGGTTATTCATAAATTCTATGCGCAGGGTTTGTTCAACTTTATCCAAAATGTCTTTTTGAACGGCTTCCATGCGCAACATGCGCATTACAACTTCCATTGAGAAATCTTCGGGCAAAACACCGAGGACACGTGCGGCATGTTCAGGTTTAATTTTTTGCAAAACCACAGCCACGGTTTGAGGATATTCATTCTTGAGATAGGAGGCCAGAACCACTTCGTTCACATTGCCAAGCTTGTCCCACATGGTCCGTCCTGCGGGGCCTCTAATTTCATCCATGATGCCGTTTACTCTGTCATCAGGCAACAGTTTGGCGAGCAACCTTTCAGTGCTATCAAAACTTCCATTTAGTGTACCAACTGTTGAAACTTGAGAGGCAAAGGTTACAAATAGTTCTTCTACCACGGATGATTCAACCGACCCTAGGCTAGCCATGGACGTTGACATCTCTTTTATTTCGTCATCTGACATTTGTTCCCAAACAATTTTGCCAAGGTCTTCACCAATCGCAAGCATGAAGGCGGCAGCTTTTTGAGAGCCAGTCATTTTATTTACATCAGAGTGTGCCATAGTTTATTCTCCAAACACTAAATCGTTTAATCTGAATATAGCCAGCTTCGGACAATCGCGACAGATTCTTCCGGGCTTTTTTGAATAATTTCACCCACTTTTTTCAAAGTAGAATCCTGAATACGACCTTCGACCTGCGCAACATCAATTTTGGATTCAATAGTCTCTGGCATTTTCACGCCGCTAGCCTGTGCTAGCTGTATGGTCTGAGTAGCCGTGGGGTCCCCCGCTGCGGCAGCGGCTAACATTTCTGCCGAAATCCCTGAGTCAGGTGACTGCGCTGCTGCTAGTTGTTCATATTGCTGGGCAGCAATTTGTTCAGCTGACGCTGCGTCGGGGATGGCATCAATCAGACGTTTGACCAGTGGCCGAACGATCAGCAAAATAACCATAATAGTGATCAATCCGGTGATGCCGGTTTTTAGTAGGCCTTTTAAATCTTCACCACGCACCCCAGGGAAAAGCTCAACAGGACTGCTATCGGCTTCAAGCGGTTCCGGCTTTGAAAATCGAATAGGCCTGATAGAAACTACATTATTGGCAATAGTACCGTCAGGATTTGTTTCTTCCCATGAGCTTTTGTAACCGCTGGTACGTTTTACAAGGGTTTCAAATTCCTGCATATCTGCAGCTGATGGAGGGGTGTATGTTGAGTTACCGTCAATATCAACCTCATCTGTTGCATTGTTCACCATCACAGCCGCGGTGATACGCAATATTGTTCCGGGTAGAATAATCTCTTGGGTTAGGGTGCGTGCATAGTCCAGATTTACAACTTCTTCGGATTGTGAAGATTTGTTGATGCCAGCAGAACCTTCTGCTTGTTCGCCACCTGGGATATTCTCACCTACGCTTACTGCGCCACCTTCTTGCACAGCATCATCAGTAGTCGACTCTGATGTTTGCCTTGACGTTTCAACTGTTCGATCAGGGTCAATATCATTAATGGTGCGGGTAATCTGTTCTCTGGTTAATTCAACAAAGACCGTAGCACGCACATTTTCAGGGCCAACACTACTGCCAATTAACGATTCAATGCGTTGTTGTAGATCATGTTGTAACTTTGTGCGCTGCTCTTCAACCGTGTTGAGTGCGCCGTCTTTAGCGCCTCCGCCAGACGCTAAAACTTGACCAGTAGCACTATTGATCACAGCAACCCGGTCAGTTGATAGTCCCGGCACTGCATTGGCGACAAGTCTTTGTATAGAAGAGGCGACGCTAGCCCCAACGCCGCGTCCACTGATTTGTACCGAGGCACTTGGTTCTTGTGCTTCTCGGGCTAGTGGGCGGCGCTCTGGCATTACAATGAAGACTCGCGCGGCGGAAATACCCGCAATTTCTTCGATAGCCCGCTGGAGCTCGCCCTGTGTGGCACGTTTCACATTCATGAGATGCTGAGCATTAGTGGCGCCGAGCCCAGTTTCCTTATCAAAGATTTCCCAGCCAGGTGTAACGTGTCCGCCCATGCCTGAGCCAGCGAGGGATATCCTTAGTTGGTTCACTCTGTCTGAGGGCACAAGAACTGTTCTGCCACCGGCTGCAAGTTCGTAAGGAACGCCCTGAGCTGATAGCTGTTGAACAATTTCATTGGATTCTTCTGGCTGAAGATCCGTATAGAGCATTTGCATGTCGCTTTGATTAGCTTGACCCAAAATAATCCAGAAAAACACAATCAGTCCAAATAAAACACCACCCATCATTATAAGCCGGGTGGCACCCATCGCTTTTACAAAACTAAGTAAACCATTCACTTTATGCTCTCGCCTTATATATAATTAATACCCAACACATTGACCCAAAACTGTTCTATGTACCCAAATCTGCCATGCATAGATGGGGCCAAGTTTTGTTTCACCCTCAATCTAGTATGGAACAAGTAAACAGAAAGTTAACACTAGGCAATTTTTGCCTATATGGGAACAGAAATATTCATATGCAGGAAAATAATGCATAGTACAAAGTGTATGGAGAGTGAAAATGCAGTCTTTAAACGAGAGGTAATTTTAATATAGGGTTATCGATATTGCTGTGTACGTGTAACACGCAAGCCGGCCATGCCATTTTTGGCGATTGCTTCTTGCCAAGACTGGAACTCTTCCAATGATAAGGAATAACGAGTGCATGCTTCTTCTTGTGAGATAAGACCTCTTTGAACAGCAGAAACAACAGCCGCTTTCCGCCTTATCACCCAGCGCCTCGTATCTGGGGAGGGTAAGTCCTCAAAAGTCATGGGCTGGTCTTCAGAAAATTGGGAATTGGATGCACTGTTACTGTTACTCGAGGACATAATACTTAAAACTCCAGAATATTAGACTTCCTAAATTATAGTGTAACAAGTTTAAAAAAAGCCTAATTGATGGTTAGAATTTTATCTAATATCTGGATAGCGCCAGAGGCGGGGCCAGCAAGAAAGTTTCTTGTCAGCTCCGCCAATAGGTGCAAAAGAGTTATCGAACTAGATAGGTATTATTTAAATACGTGTCAGTTCTGTTAGGATTTCATCCGCGGTTGTGATGATTTTGGTTGAAGCTGAGAAGGCTCGTTGTGTTTTAATGAGCTCCGCAAATTCATTGGCCAAATCCACAGTGGATCCTTCGAGTGCATTTGATGACATAGTACCACCACCGGCGGTTCCGGCTTGCACCATGGTAAATTTACCAGAAAAATCTGAAACACCATATGCATTACCGCGTCTGCGCTGTAGACCATCCGCATTCGGGAATGTTGCGATAGGCAACTGGAATACTTTTCGAGACAGGCCGTTATCAAACAGCGCCACAACAACACCAGCATTATCAATTGAAACCCCTGTTACGTTACCAAAGACAGCACCATCAACAGCTGTTGAAATCACGGTTGATATTGTATCAAACTGTGAGAAACCATCCGCCGTACCGTCTGTACCAAAATTCATGGACACCGGTGAGCTTGAGGCTCCAGTAGTGTATTGGATCGTCGGTGCCTCACTTGGTGAGAAAGTTGTGCTAGCAAGGTTAAGCGTTCCGTCTGTGTTAAAGGATAGAGTACCATTTATGATAAGCCCGTTCGGGTGAGCTACAGGGTCATATTCACTTGGAACATCACCATAAACTTCATAGGCCCATGTATTAATACCAGTTTTGGCTACGCCAATAATCACCGTATGGATACCTCCCAAACTGTCATATATTTCGACATTGGTTTCAAAGTCAGCAGAGACGCCAGTGGTATAACCATCTGACGTGGCTGAAGTTAGGGCTGTGGCTGCAGCAATTTGACCGAAGCCATCAAAAGCGCCGTCTGTGCCAAAGAACAAGTTAACGGGCTGGTCTGCTGCGGCTGACGTATAGTTTACTGTAGGCGTTGCGCTTGGCACAAAGGTCGACCCACCAAGATTGAGGGAGCCATCACCGTTAAAGTTCAAGTTACCGTTCATGATAAGACCATTCGGATGATCTACTCCGTCAAAATCGGCGGGTGTATCAGCGTAAACTTCATAGGCCCATGTATCGGCGGCAGTTTTAGCCGCAGCAACGTGAACTGTATGCGAATTACCCAAGTCGTCCACTATTTGAACGGTGGTTGTAAAGTCGGGAGTGGCTGTGCCGTCTGCCAGATCACCCACAACTGTATAGGTCGCGTTAACCGCTGTAGCAGAATCTAAGTTTGCACTCACGCTAGCAATCGTTGTTGCCTGAGGGTTATCGCTGGATATCTGACCGACTTGCGTATAGGCCGCGTTGATTGGTGTGCTAGATTTCACGTTAGCACGCAAACTAATCACAGATGTAGGTTCTGCCTGACCAGTCAGTTGACTGATATTAATAGGCTGAAGGACATCAAGATTGTTTTTGTTGCTCGGCAAGGTGCCGGCAGCATCCGTTGGCCAACCCATTAAATACAGACCAGCTGTATTTTTCAAGAAGCCTTGGCTATCTTGGGTAAAGGCACCAGCGCGTGTGAAAAGAAATTCGCCTGGCGTTTGAGCGCCGGTTGAATTTTTCACAACAAACATGCCTGCACCATCAATTGACAGATCAGTTGCATTGCTGGTCGGGATAGCCAAACCTTGTTTTGTAACCAAAGTTTCAGTTTTGGTTTGTACACCGCCTGGTGAATAGGTTGCTGCGGCGGAAGTTTCCGTCACAAGCGTTCTAAAACGCATGCGTGATTCTTTATAACCAATAGTATTTACGTTAGTAATGTTATCTGCAATTACTCCTACGCCTTCTGAAAAGGCTTGGAGCCCGGATACACCGGCTGCCAGAGCTGCGAATGCCATAATGTTTCTCCTAAATTTAACTCTTTTGCATAGTTCACTGCTTTGGGCTTTCTGCTCTGCCAACTTGCGCTGGCCTAAACAGGTACTTCGACCTGTTGATGATGCCGCAGATGCGGCGATTTAATATCTAATCTCAGTTATTATAGAGAGCCAGAATGCCTCTCGCTCCTACAGGGACGGAACCAACAGTGTAAATTGGTTCAGCCCCCTGCGTATCTATTGATACGATGACGTCTTTAATGAAAGAAGCCACGGCTACTGGTTCTCCAGCCGTATTTTCGGCTACTATCTCTAATTGGTATGGTCCTTCAGGTAATGGGTTTCCATTTTTGTCGAGGCCATCCCAATGGAATTTCTGCATACCAAGCCCACTTTCACCAACGCTTGTGTGAACAATGTTGCCTTCCAGATCTCTGACATTTAAATCAATGCTGGTCGTGGCGACATCGTTACGATATTCCCATTTGGCGCCAGTTGAGTGAAGTGTCGCTATGTCATGTTGCACCACGGCTGTTTTGCCAAGATAAGATGCCGCTGAATTCATGGAATTTTGCGCCAGTTGCAAGGATAATTTCTCAAGATTTTGATTGGCTTGAATTTGCTGTTCAACACCAGAAAAAGCAACGAGCTGCTGTGTAAATTCACCTGATTTCATAGGATCCATTGGATCTTGGTGTTTCATTTGCGCCGTAAGCAGAGTTAGAAAAGTCTCATAAGAATCTGCAAGCTTGGCAGCCGAGGCATCAGCCTTGCCGCCCGCCAATTCTGTATTGGGATTAGCGACTGTTGTACCATTTAAGAGGCTAGCTATATCCATTGTTCTATCCTTACCTTACTCGTTAAACCCGAATGTCCAAACCACTAGCACTATCAAGCTGTGCTAAGATTTGCTCTAGGGGGGTTACGTCTTCAGTTTCTGCCTTAGTTGCCATTTCGTTGGCTTTAAGGGCAGCAGTTTTATTGCGGTTTTCTTCTGCCATTTCATCTCGCGCGGCTTCGGCAAAAGCTTTACCAGCACTTTGCCCGTCATGCTGAGGGTCAAGTTCTATAGAGACATTCGCCTCAGCACTTTTGATGCCACCGGCTTCAATTGCGCGCTCTAATCCACGTACTTCCCGCTGTAATAGAGATACTGTCTCGGGGCTTTGTGCTAAAACTCTTAAGGAGGCTGCGCCATCCTTATCAAAAGCCATTTTAATAGTGACTTTACCGAGCTCGACTGGGTTCAATTTTACCGTAAATTCAGTATTGCCTGCATTGACCGCGCGCGTCACTTCTAAACCAACCTGCTGGGCAACATTTTTAGCAAGATTTGGGTTAAGTGTGCCACCAAAAACTTTTGGAGCTATGGATGCTTGCGTGACCGGAGCGCCACCAGGGTTTGCAGGGAGGCTATTAGTCAGGTCAGGAGCCATCGCTTTTGAGGCGGTTTCTGGCGCCGGCATCTCCACGAATTTAGGTGAAGCCTGAGGATTTACAGTAGGGCTGTGAACTGCAGCTGTGTGTGCTGCCTTTATTGTTGAGTGTTCCGCCTTTATTTCAGCTTTTACTTCAAGTTGCTGATGCGTAGGCCTGTCCTGCATTTGCTGCTGGCCTTGACCGCTTGAAGTTCCATTTTGTCCTTGACCAGATGTGCCGGACTGAGAATAGCTTTCTGAATTTGAATTGCCAGTGCTTTGGCCACTGTTGTTGGTTGGACTGCCAGTTTCAACAGGGGATTGCCCCGCATGTGCTGTATGATTTGTCTGCGCTTGTACTGCAGGTTGGGCATGAGATTTAATTGTAGCCTGAACCGCAGCTTGTTGAGGCAATATTGCGCCCTCAACTGGCACCTGATTTGTTTGTGGAACAACAGGTGAAGCGGGTGATGTCTCAGATCCTGCTATTTTAGAAGCAGCAGCCGAGGCAACAGCAAGGCCAACAGTTTCTTTGTTAAGCTGACCATTGATGACGGGATTATGAATGGCCTTACCTGTCGCCTCTGTAGCTACTGCGGATTCTGGTGTATGGGGTGTATGGGGTGTAAGGTTCGGTGTCGCTTGCGCTGACTGTGATGCCACGATAGGTGCCGCTATTGTATTTAAAGTCTTGTCGCCTGCGCTTACTGATGACTGGAGCGGTGACTGGCCCAAATTGGCTAACTCTACTAGTATATCAACAGGAAGCTGTCCTGGAGCATTAGGCGTGGTGCCAACTTGCATTATAGGCTGGAAGTGTGCCGCGGCTTGCGTAGAAGAAAGACTGTTTTCAGCAGAAGGTGCCACCATAGCTGTGCTATCAGTCGCTTGTACCAGCATTCCTTCAAGATTTGAAATATCAAATTCACCAGCATTAATCTGTTCTACGATGGCTTTGATATTCTGCATAATAGCTGCATAGCCTTCAACGTCTCCAGACTGAATTAAGCTATCAAGCTTGCTGGCGAGGGCCTTGTTTTGAGAAACAATTTTTTTAACGACGACAGGTTCGATTAGCACGACATCCTGCACAAGCGTCTCTTGCGCGCCTTCAGGCTGCATTACACCTTGTCCCTTAACATTCATCGAAAGTGTTTTGTATTCTTCCTTGTCAGTTGTGGGAAACGCTTCAGTTTGAGTAGATTTTTCCTTGCTCACAGCATCTACCATGGCAGGAAAATCATTTGATTGATCATTGTTGCTTTTGCTTATTACGCTTTTGTCAGCACTTGCGGCGGGCGTAGTCGCCGCTGCATTGCCTTTTAGCATATTTAGCATTATTCCAGCATCCATGATTTCAAAACTCCTATACTATTTGTTCGCCCTTTAATAAGCAAAGGTAGTGCCAGTTTTTGAAAAGTTATAATAACCATTGTATTTCAGATACTTATAAGACCAATTGCATCTCTAAAACAAAAACCTAAAAGGGGAATGGCCCATTCTGCCGAGCATATTTAATTTTTGATGGGAAAGCCTTGCCCCCCTAGCAACAAAACCTTATATAGCGTGCATAACAAGTCTTGGAAAAAGCAGAGAATGGTTAATAAGCTGAATAGTTTGGGATTTAATAAAACGCCTGCTGAAACGCGGGTAGTTGTTGCTATGTCTGGCGGTGTTGACAGTTCCGTGACCGCGGCCCTCTTGAAAGAAGAAGGTTATGATGTGGTCGGGATTACCCTGCAACTTTATGATCACGGCGTAGCAATTGCTAAAAAAGGCGCTTGTTGTGCGGGGCAAGATATCCACGATGCACGCCGTGTAGCAGAAGCGCTGGGCATGCCACATTATGTGCTGGACTATGAAAGTCGCTTTAAAGAACAAGTCATGGAAGACTTTGCCGATAGTTATATCAAGGGTGAAACACCTATTCCATGCGTTAAATGTAATCAAACTGTAAAGTTTAAAGATCTTCTGGATACCGCTAAGGACCTTGGTGCGGACTGTATGGCAACAGGGCATTATGTTCAGCGTATAGTAGGTAGCGATGGTAAGTCTCATCTTTTGCGCGGGGATGACAGTGGCAAAGATCAAAGCTACTTTCTTTTTGCGACCACTATGGAACAGCTCGATTATTTGCGGTTTCCTTTGGGGGGTTTGAGTAAAGCAGAAACCCGAGAATTGGCTGAAAAATATGGACTGGAAGTGGCGGATAAGCCCGACAGCCAAGATATTTGTTTTGTGCCTGAGGGCGGATATGTAAGCGTGATTGAGCGCTTGCGCCCGGGCGCGATGGAACCTGGCGATATAGTTGATCTTGACGGTAATATTTTAGGACAGCATGGCGGTATTGTGCGTTTTACCATCGGTCAGCGCCGCGGTATTGGTATTGGCGGCACAGTTGACCCGCTTTATGTGATCAAATTAGACGCTGCCAAAAAACAAGTGATTGTTGGCCCGCAAGAAGCACTGCTCACCACGGGTATTCATGTCAAAGATGTAAACTGGATTGGTGAAGATATTCCAACAAAAGGTCTTAATATAACTATCAAGGTGCGCTCGACCTGTTCAGGTGTTGCGGCACAGATATTTCAAGCTGAGGCAGGGTGCATCAATGTTACGTTTGATGAACCTGAATCGGGTGTATCACCAGGACAGGCTGCGGTTTTTTATGACGGTGCGCGCTTGCTGGGTGGTGGCTGGATAGACAAAACAGTTAGTGCAGATAAGCGCCTTCAAGCTGAAACATAGTTTAAATCATCACTACCTAGTCGTGCAGGGCCAATATAATTTTCTGTCCTAATGAAGGGCCTTGGCTTTCGGGTGACATGTTCAATGTATTTTGTTAGAGAGGCAACTGTAAAGGGTGGCCCGAGAATTTCATTGATGCCTGCGTTTATCGCTGTCTTAACTTTATCAAGACTAGGTTTCCCCATATACATGATGATTGGAGCTTCTGACATATCTCCGTCGCATAGGCGAATGAAGCGACTAAACTCCGTGCCGCCAAGTGTTGGAAAATCATCATCAATAATGAATAAATTAAATTGGTGTTTATTCATGTGCGCTGCAGCTTCACCATTATTAAAGGCGAAAGTGACCTGTTGAACTTTTTGTTGATTAAAAAACTGTTTTACAGGTTTGCTTATTTGTTTGTTTTCAAAACACAATAAGACACTGTAGCCTTCAAGATTACTCTCGCTCACACGTTATCTCCCCATCAATATTTTATATTATATTAAAATTTTAGAAAAAGTAACTTATAAATATAATATAATATATATCAAGGAGTTAGAATGAATTTTACTTCATTTTGATGGTGGATGAGTAAACCATACATTATAGTTTTTGATGAAAAACCACCTCTTCTGGTAGCTAAATCTAGTAGAATAGAGATGGCAAGCTTAGAGACTGGAAGCTATGCGTAATGCCGCAGGAATAACGAGAACACTATCGGGCCAATTTGCATTCTTATTAAGAGGGAAGGAGGAGCAGGATTATTTTTAACAAAAATTGTATAAATAAATCTTGCAAGCAGCCGCCATCTAAACTATTAACGCCTGCGTTGATACGGACTGTAACACTGTTGCGTCCAAGTTATATGTGGCCGAGTAGCTCAGCT
>CBFDBT010000095.1:0-10183 GCA_965603115.1 uncultured Alphaproteobacteria bacterium | reverse complement strand
CATATACTCGGTATCCTGATGCCATGCGTTCTGGCGGCGGTAAAAAACCACTACGCTCATAATAACGAATGGTTTCAGAACTTACGTCAGTTGCCTGAGCCAGTCTTCCTATGGTCATTGGTTTCACAAGTTGCCTCCTTTGCTTGCAGGCAGTAGAACGTGAAGCTTCTGCCCGAGTCTCCTAACTATACACCTTGTAGTATACTATAAGGTCAAGAATAAACAAATGCATGAACGAAAAAGGGCGACCCCGAGGAGCCGCCCTTTAAATTAATTAAACAACTTGTGGTCTAGAATTTTTGACCAAAGCGGATGCCAATTGTTCTTGGGCGAATGGTCTGGTTTAACGAATCCATCTGACTATAGAAAGCCGTATAGACAGCGTCACCACGCTGTATCTGAGCTCTTGTATCAAAGAGATTGTCTGCAAATATGCCAAGCGACCAATTGTTACCGTCGATACCAGCCGACAGATTAACCACCGTATAAGCCTCCTGCCAACTACGATTTGGCACATCTTTAAACTTCAAGACGCTATTATCATAATAGAACTGGTTAGTATTTATACGCGTATCCAAATCGCTCCAACTTCCACCTGTATGCGCGATAGATAGTTGAGCAAAAGCTGGAAGTCCTGCAATGTCTTGCGTATAACGCGCACTGGCTGAGAATTGCACCTTCGGCACAAACGGCATACGAGTGCCCGCAGGCGCAGACAATACCGTTTCATCTACATCAGGTGTTGCTGGATCATCTGTTGCCTGAAAATAGTCTGCTGTCAGCTTAGAATCGTTAAAAGAACCCGAAAATGACAGGGTCAGGTTTTCAGTTGCTGCAAAATCCAGATCAAATTCAGCACCATTAGTGCGCGATTTACCGGCATTTTGAATGATCGTCAGATTAGAAATTGCAAAATCCAGGAAGCTAAACTGAATATTATCCCAGTTGAGGTGATAGAAAGCACCATTGAAGCGCAGGCGATTATCCATCCACTGGGTTTTCCAACCAAATTCATAGTTATAAACATAATCAGGATCATACCCCGGAATGTTTGGCACACGGGCACGGTTCACACCACCCGGTCTAAAGCCTTCAGAATAAGTGGCATAAACCAGCTTATCATCATCAACCGTATAGGTCAGATTGACCTTATAGGTTTGGCCGCTATCCTTCTTTTGTCCATCAAGTATACGGGTATCGAAACAAGGGTAAGCGGGTGATTCATCAGGATTAAATGGATTGTCAGTATCAGGCTTACCTGTGACTGGATCAGGATGATAAGTACAATGGCTTAAGAAGCCATTAAAGCCATAAAGCGTATTGTCAAACTTAAAGGCACGCATACCAGCTGTAATGGTTAAATCCTCAGTGATGTCAAAGGCAACTTCACCAAAGACAGCTTTGTCGCGGTCTTCTCTAACCTGTCTGGTTTGCCAAACAACCGTTTGCGGATCTTCCAGCACAACTGTTCCGGCAGGGTCCGCATCCGGCACTGTCCAGCGAAGGTCAAAGTTATGTGTCTGCTTTTGATAAAAGAGACCTGCAATCCAGCGGAAGCGGTTTTCCTGTGAAGATTGAATGCGAAGCTCTTGGCTAAACTTTTTATATTTTTCATCACCCGTTACAAGCTGTGTTGGGTCTGCACATCCGCCAGCGGCATTATAATAAAGACAATAACCACCACCAGAATAATATTCATAGAAGCTCAACCAATATTCACTATAACCAGTATAGTCGTATTCACTGATACGGTCGCGGTCGAGATAAGCGCCAGCATAAACAACATCGAGATCACCGATTTGGCCTTCAATTGTTAGACCAGCTTGAATCCACTTTTCATCATAGTCGTCTTTCGCATAACGCGTAACCTCTAGGTCCCCAACATCAGGGTCATGAGAAAAGACACCGGTTGAATGCTGCTCTTGATAAATAACATTCGGCGTAACGGTCCAATTTTCATTCAAATCAAGCTTAAGCGAGGCACGGGCACCAGTGGTTTCCACGTCGTTGAAATTCTCTTCGGCAAACTCATCATTATTAATAGTGACATAACTGGAAGGGAAAGTGAGTGTAGATGGGACGTTATCAATATAACCGCCTTGGCTTTCGTGCCACCCCACCAAGCGAACTGCAGCTTGGTCTGACACAGGAATATTGACATAGCCTTCTAGGGTATAGCCCATTTCACCACTTTTTGTCGTGCTTGCAGCAACATCATAACCAGCTGAAAATTCACCAATCTCAGGTTTATTGGTAATAATCCGCACTGTACCCGCCTGACTGCTTGCACCAAAGAGCGTGCCTTGCGGACCAGACAGTGTCTCAACACGTGCAATATCATACATGTGGAGGTCAAGAATTTCGTTGATTGTCGTAATTGGCTGCTCATCAAGGTAAACACCAACTGACGGCATGGAAGCCGAGTGATTGCCGTTACTGCCACTGACAACACCACGCATATAAACCTGCGCCATACCGGGGCGAGATTGCGTGAAAGAAACAGTTGGTAAAAACTTAACGTAATCCTCAAAACCGTTGACATTAAGGTTTTCAAGCTGGGTATTACCCAAAACCTGTACCGACAAAGGCACATCCTGAAGGTTTTCAGAACGCTTTTGCGCTGTTACCACAATCTCTTCAAGACCAACATCACTGTCTTGTGCAAGCACAACATGTGATGGCAAAATCAGCGTAGACGCCAATAATGCAGCCCTTTTTGTTGAATAAAATTTGTTCATAGTAAATATCCCCTGATACGAGCTTATAAATATGAAAATAACACTACAGATGTTCATAGAAGAATCAATAGCTTGAGAACAATTGCTTACCAACTGTTTCATAATTGACACACTAGCCTATAGTTTATTTTCAGAGCTCTAGGCAGAATGAATTTTAAAGATTTTCTTGTAATGCTTAATTCCAATGGGTAAAGCTTGAAAAAGACCATCGTCTAAAGGGGATAAACACTCGATGTCACAACAAGCTGCCAGCGGAAACATTAAAACAGCTCTTGATCATGCCGCACGTTTGCTCGACGAGAACCCCACAATGGCCCTGCAGCAAGCAAGTGAAATTTTGCGTGTAGCACCCAACACCCCGGGAGCACTTCATATTTCAGCCATTGCTCATCGCCGCATGGGTAATGCCGCTAAAGCCCTAGAAATTCTTACGCCTCTTTCGATAAACTTGCCCAATGTCCCACCCATATTACATGAACTTGGCATGACACTTGGCTCACTTGGACGCAGTAATGAAGCTATTGAAGCGTTAAAACAAGCTGTTAGCATTGAGCCAAAATTCACCGAAGCATGGCGCTCACTCGCAGAGCAATATGAGGTTGCTGGCTACACACAAGAGAGTAAAAGGGCTTATGAAACCCATTTAACAGCCTCGGCCCAACACCCTGATATCATTAAAGCCGCCGAGCTTCTGCTCAAAGGCAAAATTCCGGAAGCCGAGCGTCTATCACGTGACGTACTCAAAAAACATCCAACAGATGTGACCGCTATTCGTATTCTAGCAGATGTCGGCATCAAAGTTGGGCGCTATGACGACGCTCAAAACCTTCTAGAGCGCTGTCTTGAGCTTGCTCCCTCTTTTCATCTCGCACGACACAATTATGTGATAGTCCTCTTTCGCAGGCAAAAACTGGAAGATGCTTTAGTAGAAATTGAAAAACTATTAAAAATTGAGCCGGAAAACCCGAGCTATCTAGTTCTCAAGGCCGCAATATTCGTCCGTAAGGGAGATCATGACCCCGCGCTTAAAATGTACGAGTATTTGCTGAAAAACTACCCAAATCAGGCACAGGCGCAAATGAACTATGGCCATACGCTCAAGTCCGTTGGCCGCGTTGATGACGCTATTGTAGCCTACCGCAAATGCATTGAACTTAAGCCAGCGCTGGGCGAAGCTTATTGGAGCTTAGCAAACTTAAAAACTTTCCGTTTCACGGACGAAGATATTAAACATATGCAAGCCCACGTAACTAAAGAAGATGGGGACCCGGAAGAACAGTCTCATATTGCTTTTGCGCTTGGCAAAGCTTTTGAAGACCGCAAAGACTATGACGAATCTTTTAAATATTATAAACGCGGCAATGCCATTCGCAAAATCAAACACCACCATGATGCGACAAAGAATATTTATAATACGGCCCGTCAGGTAAAGGCCCTTGATGCCCCCTTCTTTAAGGCGCGGCAAGGCTATGGCTGCCAAAGCCCCGACCCTATTTTCGTCGTAGGGCTACCGCGAGCAGGCTCTACGCTTTTAGAGCAAATCCTCGCCAGTCATTCCATGGTAGAGGGCACGTCTGAATTGCCTGACATTATTACAATGTCTCGTGTGTTAGGTGATAAAACCAAAGATAATCCAGCGTCAAAATATCCGGAAATTCTCACAGAGCTGAGTGAAGAAAAATTCAAAGAGTTGGGTGAAGACTACCTAGAGAGCACACGTATTCAGCGTCATGGAACACCCTATTTCATCGATAAAATGCCGAATAATTTCCTCCACATAGGTCTTATTCACCTTATTTTACCAAATGCAAAAATTATTGATGCGCGCCGCCATCCGATGGCCGGTTGCTTTGCTGGTTTCAAACAACTTTTTGCCAGCGGTCAAAATTTTACTTATGACCTAGAAGATATCGGTCATTATTACCGCGATTATGTAAAACTTATGGATCACTGGGACGAAGTTTTGCCGGGGCGCATACACCGAGTTCAATATGAAGATATGGTGGCAGATACCGAAAAACAGATCAGACAATTGCTCGAATACTGTGAACTGCCTTTCGAGGAAAACTGCCTTAAGTTTTATGAGACCAAACGCACGGTGCGCACACCAAGCTCTGAGCAAGTCCGCCAACCTATCTACAAAGGCGCGCTAGAGCTTTGGCGTGAATATGAGGCCCACCTTGACCCACTGAAAGCGGCACTTGGACCAGTTTTGGAGCGCTATCCCATTGATTAATAATTAAAATAATAGAGGGGTTATAACATGTTTCGCATTCTACTTGTCGTGGCAGCAATGTTTCTTGTTTCCTGCACGCCTGCTGTTGAAGATGACCTTCTCTATATCCATGCTGGTACCTTGATAGACGTCGAAACTGGCTTAGCTTTAAAAGATCAACTGATCACAGTAAGTGGCGAAAGAATAGTCAGCGTTAAAGATTGGGATGCCAGCTTAGCGCATAAAAACACAATTGATTGGTCTGACTATACCGTTCTGCCCGGCTTGATAGACGGCCATACGCATCTCATTGGTAACATTCAGGCTGTTGATGTCATGGCTCCTGTAAAAGCCACGAGGCAAGAAGACTTTTTACTCGGGGCCGCCAACGCGCTTAAAACTTTAAAAGCAGGATTTACCAGCGTCATTGATGTTGGTGCCTATAGAGCCTTCAGTGATATTGAACTGAGAGATGCCATCAACGCTGGAGAAATACTCGGCCCCAGAATGATGGTTGCTGGTGCCTATATAACCGTCACGGGTGGCGGCGGCGAGGTTGTGGGTAATGCCAAGGACCTTAATATTCCAGCAGAATTTCGCTATGGCGTAGCTGACAGTGAAGAAGAAATCCGCAACAGGGTTCGCTCCCTCATCAACGGCGGAGCAGATTTGATCAAGGTGATAGCAACAGGCGCCGTGTTGACCCTTGGCACAGAGCCTGGTGAAGCAGAATATAACGAGGACCAAATCAGGGCAGCTGTAGAGGAAGCGGCTAAATTTGGTAAGTTTGTGACGGCCCACGCGCATGGCGCAGAAGGCATTAAAATGGCAGTTAGAGCGGGTGTACGCTCTATCCAACATGGTTCCCTCATAGATGATGAAGGCCTTACCCTGATGAAAGAGCATGGCACATGGCTCGTCGCCGACATCTATAACGGTGACTATATTGATGAAGTGGGCACACGAGAGAACTGGGCAGCGGAAACCATGAGAAAAAATACACTTACAACCAACACCCAGCGCCAAGGGTTTTTAAAAGCCGCAAAATTAGGCGTCAAGATAGCCTACGGCACCGATGCCGGCGTATATCCACACGGTGGCAATGCTAAGCAGGCGGCCTATATGGTGCGCTATGGCCTTACACCCATTAAAGCTATTCAATCAGCCACTATTTGGGGTGCGCAGTCTATGGGGCTGGAAGCAGATATTGGATCCATACAAGCAGGCAAATTTGCCGATATTATCGCCGTTCAAGGGGATGTGTTAGCTGATGTCACCCACCTTGAACATATTAAAGCTGTCATGAAAGGCGGCACTCTTATTGCGCACTAAACATTTTATTCACTTAATTTTGCTTCAATCAAATTGTTTACAATGCTCATAAATTGATCCCACGATACGCGAATAGCGTCATACTCTTTTGGAGAAGAGTATTTTATAGCATCAGTTTTATGGGATATCACCATGTTAAGCGCGGGTAGTACTGCTATATATTGACCATAATGACCCCGTGCAGCATAGGCCCCTCTGAAGGCGGGCGCAGTAGTGTCATCGTCAAACACCCACCACATATACCCATACTCAAGGCCCATTGCACGGGTTGCTGCAGGGTTCATTTCAGTATTTTGCGTGTGGGGGAAAACCATCTCATCAACCCATGCACTGTCAAGAATTTGCTTATCGCCCCAGCGACCCTTTGCAAGCATTAAATGCCCCACTCGTGCCAAATCCCGAGCAGAAATATCCATATAATATGCAAGATATTGAGACCTTTCGGCATTGCCTCTTTTCTCATGGTCTGTGAGAGTGAAATCCTCGAAACCAAGCGGAATGACGAGTTGGTCATTAAGCTCTTGATACAGATTATTTCCCGTCAGTTTTTCGAAAACAGCTCCTGCAGCATTAAAGTCCCAATTATTATACAGAAAATATGTACCCGGCTTTTGTGAACCCCGCGGCGGTGCATCAGCGCTGTTATCGCCACCATTGGAAGCTTTATGATAAACACCTGACCGCGCTTTAATGAGGTCCCGTATACTTGCCTGCTTTTCAATAGGTAACAGACCGCCCACATCACTCATGCCAAGGTCTTCAAGCGTCGCATCTAATTTTATTGTGCCGTCTTTGACATATTTTCCATACAGCATGGCGAGAATGCTTTTACGAATACTGGCTGTATAGACCGTAGTCGACACATCACCATATGCATAAACCTCTTCACCATTTACACTAACGTGTAAGCTTTGCGTATTCAGTGTTTTGAGGTGCCCTGTCAGACCATCAAGTTCTTCTGCACTAAAGCCAAGAAATGTCGGATTTTTAGCTTTTGTCCAATTTTTTCCCGGGTAATGCATATCCTCTTGTTGGGCAAAACCCTCAAGACTCAATGCAAAAACAAAACAAACAGATAAGCCCATAGATAAAAGATTAATTTTTTTCATAATATATACTCCCTACATATCTTGTTGATTTGTATACAAGGCTGGCGTTTTTAGGCATCAGCGTCAATAACTTTAATTGACATTACCTATATATTTTTTAAAGCTTGGTTGATAAAAATCATTTATTGGAGTAGCGAGTATGAAATTTTTCCTTTCAGCTTTGACATTAACAATAGCATCTATTTTTGCACCACTAAGCGCGTCTGATGAAGAGTTTGATATAATTATTCGCAGTGCGAATATATATGATGGCAGCGGCGGTGAATATTTTCAGGCAGATGTAGGCATCAAGGGCGACCGTATCCTCTCTATCGGTGACTTGAAATCAAAAGCTGCGTCAAAAGAAATTGATGCTAAAGGCCTCGCCCTTTCTCCCGGGTTTATTGATTTACACTCCCACGCTGAGAGAAAAATATTAGACCTTCCTTTGATCCCCAACATGGTTCAGCAAGGCATCACAACTATACTTGGAGGAAATTGCGGTGGGTCACCAGCAAACACCGCAGAATTTTTATCACAAGCCGAAGCTAAAAATATTGGACCAAACCTCGCTCTTTTAATCGGCCATAATACTGTGCGCAAAGAAGTTATGGGAACCGAAGGTCGATTGGCAACTGAACAAGAAGTGACTGCCATGAAGGCTCTTGTTGATGCATCAATGGAGGCTGGTGCTTTCGGCCTATCGACAGGCTTAAAATATGTACCGGGCGTTTATTCAAATACTCAAGAAGTTATCGAGCTGGCTAAAACAGCCGCGCAGCACAAGGGCATATATACCTCTCATATGAGAGAAGAAGGTGTTGATCTTTTACCAGCCATTGAAGAAGTTTTAATCATTGGAAAACAGGCTAAAATACCGGTTCATATCTCGCATCATAAAGCCGTTGGGCTGGTTAGCTGGGGCGCAAGTAAAAAGTCTCTTGCCTTGATAGATTCTGCTCACAAGGCCGGGCAAGATGTTACTCTTGACCAATATCCATACACCGCCTCATCAACTAAATTTGCAATTCTCTTTCCTGCTTGGTCACTGGCCGGGGGCAATGATGCTCTCATTGCTCGTCTAGACAATCCCGTTGAGCGCCAAAAAATTAAAGACGGTCTTATTCATAACATTAAAACTGATCGTGGGGGCGGAGACCCTGCACGTATACAGGTTGCTCAATTTAAGCCCGATCCATCACTAGATGGTAAAACTTTCAAAGATATTTTACTTGAACGCGGCGATGAACTTAGTATGGAAAATACAGCTGAATTGGCCATAGAACTTCAAAGACAGGGTGGTGGTCAAGCTATCTATCATGCTATGGATGAAGGCGATGTACGCCGCATCATGCAGCACAGGCTTACTTCTATTGCTACAGACGGGGCAAACCCTGTGATAGGCAAGGGAAACCCTCACCCAAGAAATTATGGTACCTACCCGCGTGTGCTTGGAAAATATGTACGTGAAGACGGTATTTTATCTTTGGCTGAAGCTATTCGTAAAATGACTAGCCTGCCAGCAAGTCGTATGAAGCTTAATGACAGGGGCTTGATAAAAGAAGGGTTTTACGCTGACCTTGTATTATTTGATCCTAAGACAGTGATTGACAAAGCGACTTTCACAAATCCTCACCAGCACGCCGTTGGTATTAATTATGTTATCATCAATGGAACAATAGTTAAAAACCCTGAAGGTTTAAACGGTCAAGGCAGCGGCAAAGTATTGCGGCATGCAAAATAGTCAATTTTCACGTGATGCCGGACAATTTGGCACTATGCTAAAAATATAATGTTTAAATTTGGATAATAAGGAAAAATTATGAAAATACGGTCAATCATTAGTACAGTTGCTGTTAGCACCCTATTGTTTAGCGCCGCAGTTGGAGCACAAGACACTCTGTCTGATACCGAAAAATCCATCATCGCCGATGTAAATGCCAGCTTTGAAGATGAGATTGGTTTTCTAGAAAAAGTCGTGAACATCAGCAGTGGCACGCGTAACCTTCCGGGCGTACGCAAAGTAGGTGATGCCTATATGGATAAGTTTGGCGAACTGGGTTTTAAAAACCAATGGATTGAAATGCCAAAAGAAATGGACCGCGCAGGCCACATGCTCAGTGAAAAATCATTTGGCGAAGGCGGCAAAAGAATCATGCTTATCGGCCATTTGGATACCGTATTTCCCCACGATAGCCCATTCCAAAAATTTGAACGCAACGGCGATACCGCTAAAGGTCCCGGCATTACAGATATGAAAGACGGCAACACAGTTGTTCTTTATGCTCTCAAGGCTTTAATAGACGGAGGCTACATTAAAAAAGGCACAGTGCGGGTCTTCTTTACAGGTGATGAAGAAAGCACTGGTAAACCTATAGCCATCAGTCGCGGTAAAATGATCGAAATCGCCAAAAAAAGTGATATTGCCCTCAATTTTGAATCTGGCTCCAAGGGCTATGCAGTTATAGGTCGTCGTGGTTCAAGCGCCTGGAAGCTTAGTGTTACTGGCAAGCGTGCGCATTCGGCCGGTGCTTTCAGTAAGAATGTAGGTGCTGGCGCCATTTTTGAAGCCAGTCGCATCCTAAATGGTTTTTACGAGGAAGTGCGCGGTGAACACGGCCTTACATTCAATCCTGGCGTTATTTCAGGCGGTACCTTTGTCACTGAAGGCGAAGGCGGAGCGACCTTTACAGCCTTTGGCAAGAGCAATGTTGTGGCGCAAAAGCTCGTCGTGAAAGGTGGTATGCGCTTTCTTTCCGATGAGCAGTTGCAACGGGCTCGTGCAAAAATGCGGGAAGTGGTAGAACGTC
>CBFDBT010000094.1:0-10248 GCA_965603115.1 uncultured Alphaproteobacteria bacterium | reverse complement strand
CAAAACAGATTTGGATGTTAACGCGAGCGCTATCATTTCGGTTTTTGCGGGTAGAATTGCAGATACTGGCCGCGATCCAATGCCTTATATGACAGAATCTGCCAAAATATTATCAGATAGGCCTAATGCTGAATTGCTGTGGGCAAGCCCGAGAGAGCTTCTAAATATATTTCAGGCTGATGAAGTGGGTTGCGGGATCATTACGGTTACACACGGGCTCTTGAAAAAGCTCCAGCTCCATATGAAATGTTTAGATAGTTTCTCACTTGAAACTGTTGAAATGTTTTATGATGACGCATCGGCCGCTGGTTATAGAATAAAAGTATAAACACCAAACACTATCTTAACGGATAATAGGAAATAACAATGAAGTTTAAAATTATTTTGGTTACAGGTGGCGCAGGATTTTGTGGTAGTCTTTTGGTGCCCCAACTGCTCGAGATGGGATATAACGTAACTGTGTATGATATCATGTATTATGGTGATGATCATCTACCAAAAGATAACCCCGCGCTTACAGTCATTAAAGGAGATATCCGCGATATTGAAACATTATCAAAAGCCTTTACTGGCATAGATGCTGTTATTCATCTGGCGTGCATATCAAATGATGTTAGTTTTGACTTGGATGAGGCGCTCTCCACCACAGTTAACCTTGATGCTTTCGAGCCAATGGTTGTTGCTGCAAAAACTGCAGGTGTAAAGCGATTTATATATGCATCTTCAAGTTCTGTTTATGGTGTATCTGATCAACCGGACGTGACGGAAGATCACCCTTTGGTGCCTTTGACTTTGTATAATAAATATAAGGGAATGTGTGAGCCTTTGTTGAAAAAACACACAGATGATAATTTTGTGGGTGTCATTTTCCGTCCAGCGACAGTATGTGGATACGGCCCGCGTCAACGCCTTGATCTTTCCGTTAACATCTTAACCAACCATGCTATAACCAACGGGAAAATTAGAGTGTTTGGTGGCTCTCAGCTCAGGCCTAATCTTCATGTTCAAGACTATGCAGACTTGTGTAAGGCACTTTTGGAGGCCGATGATAAGCTGGTTGCAGATGAAATATTCAATTGTGGTTATGAAAATATGAGCATCATGGATATTGCAGTAGCGGTTAAAAATGTTGTTGAAAAAGAATTTCCTGAACTTGGTGATATTGCTATCGGTACAGAGCCTTCAGATGATATTCGATCATACCATATCAATTCAGACAAAATTAAAAAGACTATAGGATTTGCGCCTAAATTTTCAGTAGAAGATGCTGTGCTCGGTCTATGTAAGGCTTTTAGAGAAAATAAATTACCGAATAGCTTTGATGATGATCAATACTATAATGTGCGAACCATGAAAAATATTGGCGCTGAGTAATGATGAAACCAGTTGCAGTTGTGACAGGCGGTGCCGGCTTTATTGGCAGTCATGCCGTGGACCTTCTTATTCACGAGGGCTACAAAGTGCGGGTGATTGACAATCTGGTGGGTGGCCGTGTGGCAAATCTTGAACAGCATGAGGCTTCTCCAGATCTGGAACTTATTGAAAAAGACATTCGGGCTGTAGGTTCAGGCGATAAAGCATTTAAAGACGCTGAGTTGGTGCTACATTTTGCCGGTATTGGCGACATTGTTCCGTCTATTGAAAACCCGCTGGAATATATGTCTGTTAATGTGCAAGGAACCGTTCATATATTGGAGGCTGCGAGGCAAGCCAATGTCAAAAAATTTGTCTATGCGGCATCATCCTCTTGTTATGGTTTAGCTGAAGTTCCAACTAAAGAAGACCATCCAATCAATACAAAATACCCTTATGCTTTGTCGAAATATCAAGGTGAGCAAGCCGCTCTGCATTGGAATAGTGTTTATGGACTCCCAGTGAATTCGGTTAGAATATTCAACGCATATGGTACGCGTTCTAGGACTTCAGGAGCGTATGGAGCTGTATTTGGAGTCTTTTTGAAGCAAAAACTTGCAGGAAAACCCCTGACAATAGTTGGTGACGGCACTCAGTCACGTGATTTCCTTTTTGTAACTGATGTTGCGTCTGCATTTTACGCAGCAGCAAAAACAGATATCACAGGGGAGATATTTAATTTAGGTGCAGGAAATCCTAAGAGTGTAAATTATCTTGCAGAGCTTTTAGAATCCAAGACAATTACGCTTCCAAAGCGCCCTGGTGAGCCGGATTGCACTTGGGCTGATATATCAAAAATATTGTCAAAGCTTAACTGGGAGCCAAAAGTGTCTTTTGAGGAGGGGGTGTCCACTATACTAGAGAATATTGAATATTGGCGTGATGCGCCTCTGTGGGATAAAAAATCTATAGAGGGTGCAACAAGTACATGGTTCAAATATATGCAGGATGATCAGTGATGGATGATACAAACAGTAAACTTGGCTCAAATAAAATTAAAACTCTTGCTGAGTTGAAAGAGATTATTGGAACTCGTCCAAGAAACAAAAAAGTTATCATGTGTCATGGTACATTTGATGTTGTCCACCCAGGGCATGTGCGGCACCTTTTTTATGCCAAGAGCAAGGCTGACATTTTAATAGCGTCTCTAACCTGTGATATGCATGTCACCAAAGCTGATATGCGCCCATATGTCCCTCAGGATATTCGAGCATTCAATCTGGCCGCCTTTGAAATGGTTGATTATGTCATCATAGATTCAAATGCTACCCCAATTGAAATGTTGAAAACTGTTGAGCCTGATTATTTTGCTAAGGGTTATGAATATGTCGATGGACATATTCCCCCAAAAACGCAGGAAGAAGTCGACACATTAGAATCCTTTGGTGGCGAGATGATATTCACTCCGGGAGATGTTGTATTTTCTTCTTCTAAATTTATTGAGACATCACGGCCAAATATAAGCACTGAAAAGCTTATGGCTTTGATGAATGCAGAAAATATATCTTTTGATGATCTGAGGTCTACTATTGATGGGTTTCAAGGCCTTAAAGTTCACATCATTGGAGATACTATCATTGATAGTTTTACCCAGTGCAGCATGATAGGTGGAATGACCAAAACACCGACAATGAGTGTTCGGTATGAGTCTAAGGTTGATTATGTAGGTGGCGCAGGCATTGTTGCTAAACATATTCAGTCAGCGGGCGGCGAGGTAACATTCTCAACAGTTCTTGGGGACGATGAATTAGGGAAATTTGCATTAAAAGATCTTGAAAAAAGCGGAGTTAAGTGCCTGCCGATCATTGACACCACTCGTCCTACCACAAATAAAAATGCCATTGTTGCCAGCGATTATAGGCTTTTGAAAATTGATACTTTGGATAACCGCTCCATATCGGAAAAAATTGTTAATAAGTTTAAAAAACAAATATCTGAAATTGACGCTGATATTGTTGTTTTTAGTGATTTTCGCCATGGTATTTTTAATAAACACACAATTCCAGATCTAATTGAAGCAATTCCGAAAACTGCTTTCACTGTAGCAGATAGTCAAGTGGCAAGCCGTTGGGGAAATATCACGGAATTTGAAGGTTTTGACCTGATTACGCCGAATGAGCGTGAGGCCCGCTTTGCATTAGGAGACCAGGATTCTGCAGTTCGACCGCTGATTACTGAACTTTTTAATAAGGCTAAATGCAAAACATTGATCTTAAAACTTGGCAAACTGGGTATCATTACTTATCGCACTAGAGAGGCGGATGACCCAAGAACCGTCATATCAGTAGATAGTTTTGCTGGAAATGTTGCAGATGCTGTTGGTGCTGGTGATGCACTTTTGTCCTATGCATGTTTGGCTATGGTGGAAAGTAAGGGCAATGAGGCCATTGCTTCAATTTTGGGGAACATCGCCGCAGGCCTTGAGTGTGAATATGATGGAAATAAAGAAGTTACGCCGCAAGCAATGAAGGCCAAGATATCTAAAATAGAATCTCACATGCATTTTGACGAAACGTCAAATTAGGAGCTATCAGATGAGGGTGATCATTCTTGGTTTGGGCGTGCAGGGTTACAAGCGCCGTGAAATTGCAGGGCAGGAATGCGTTGCAGTTGTAGATCCTGTGAATGACGAGGCTGATTATAAACTTTTAAGTGACGTTCCTCTTGATAGTTTTGATGCCGCTTTAGTTTGCACACCAGATGATGCAAAATTCGAAATTCTTAGGTATCTATTGGATAGCAAAAAACATGTTCTTGTAGAAAAGCCAATTTTATCTGCTACGGAAGGTGAGATAGAGAGTTTAGCCGAGCTTGCGCTAAAAAATACTGTCTGTTGCTACACTGCCTATAATCATAGGTTTGAACCACATTTTATACGCATGAAAGAGGCCATAGAGAGCGGGGCTTTGGGGCAAGTCTATAGCCTTAGAATGTTTTATGGCAACGGAACGGCACGCTTGGTTAGGGAATCTGCTTGGCGCGACCAGGGGGTGGGGGTGTTACCTGACCTTGGGTCTCATTTGTTAGATACACTATTGTTTTGGCTGGGAAAGCCAGAAGTTTCATTTAGTATTACTGCGGCCAATTGTTTTGAAAATAACTCTTTAGATCATTGTGTTATTGGATCTGAAGGCACTATGTCCATTCAGTTGGAAATGACTTTGTTGAGCTGGCGAAACCATTTTACCGCCGATATATTAGCGGAAAAAGGGAGCGCGCATATATCGTCTCTGTGTAAGTGGGGGCCAAGCGATTTCATCCAAAGGAAAAGGATATTACCTAGCGGACGACCTCAAGAAGAAAAAGAAACCTTGGAGCAGGATGACCCTACTTGGGCACTAGAATATGAACACTTTAAGGGGCTTTGTAAAACTGGCCGTGGAAATTTAGAAAATGACATTTGGATAAATAGTGTTTTGCAGCAATTGACACAGGATATTGTCGAGGGGATAAAATTATGACTTTACCAAAGGTAGGTTTTATCGGAATGACCCACCTCGGTCTTAATTCAGCTGTAGCTTCAGCAAAACGAGGTGTTGATGTTATATGCTTTGATAACGATAAAAATTTAATCAGCTCACTGTGTTGCGGGGACACTGCTATTAATGAACCAAATCTTAAAAGCATGATGAAAGAAAACGCTAGTCGCCTTACATTTACAAGTGATATTAGTATGTTAGATGAATGTGATTTCATGTATGTTGCACCTGATGTTCCAACAGATGATAATGCAAATAGTGATTTATCTGACCTGATGACTTTAACCCTACAAATTGATGAAAAAGTTCTAAAAGCTATCCCTTTAATAATTCTAAGTCAGGTGCCACCAGGTTTTACGCGAGGTATTAATGAAAGTACTAAGCGAGATATTTATTATCAGGTTGAAACTCTCATATTTGGCCAAGCAATAGAAAGGGCGCTCTATCCTGAAAGAATTATTTTAGGCTGTTTGGACCCATTGCAGAAAATACATGCTAAGTTTGATGAGTATTTACACATATTTGAGTGTCCAATTCTGCTCATGCGCTATGAAAGTGCTGAGCTCACAAAAATTTCAATAAACTGCTGCTTGGTTGCTTCGGTGAGTGTTGCTAATACGCTTGCGGAACTTTGTGAGAAAATTGGGGCTGATTGGTCTGAAATTGTCCCAGCTCTTAAGCTTGATAAACGTATTGGCCCGCACGCTTATTTATCTCCCGGGCTCGGTTTATCTGGCGGAAATCTTGAGAGAGATTTAGCTACAGTTATTAAATTAGCCAGTAGCAATGGAACCGATAGTGGTGTTGTTCAGGCCTGGGTTAAAAATAGTACCTATCGTAAAAGCTGGACTCTAAATATCTTATATAACGAAATTTTAACTAAGATTGAGAGTCCTAAAATTGCGGTTTGGGGTCTTGCTTACAAACAAGATACTCATTCAGTGAAAAACTCTTCATCTCTCGAGTTCATCAAATACCTTAGCCCTTATGACATAACAGTTTATGACCCTGCTGTGGAGGCCTCGGTTATTGATTACCGTGATATTGAGGAGGCAAAAGATGCTCTCTCAGCCTGTAATGGCGCGGATGTTCTCGCGATTATGACACCATGGTCAGAGTTTAATGCAATATCTGCTAGTGCTATAGCTAAAAGAATGCAGGGAAATATCGTTATTGACCCTTATAAGTTACTTGATAAGGCTGAAAGCAAAGCCGCAGGACTGAAAATACTGTCACTTGGTGAATAATTTAAGGAATTATATATGATTGAACATGAAAATAGTAAGCCTGTAAGTCCAACAAGAGTTGTCTTGGTTGGTGCCAGTGGTTTTGTCGGCCAGAATTTAGCAATGCGCTTGAAGCAAGAGGGTGTTGAGGTGCTTGCACTAGCATCGAAAGATATTGATTTATGTGCTGATGATGCTTCTGAAAAGCTCCTCGCTGTGCTTAAGCCAGAGGATTCTCTGGTCATTCTTTCTGCGCTTACGCCGGACAAGGGCCGTGGTGTCGGTACATTTGCACGTAATATCAAGATGATGGAGAATATTTGCTTAGCTCTCGTTGAAAAGGCTTGCGCTCATGTTGTTTACTTTAGTTCTGACGCCGTATATCCACTTGGTGATAGCCCTATTAGTGAAGGGAGTGCTGCTGCTGCGCCCGACCTATACGGTATTATGCATCGTAGTCGTGAATTGATGCTTCTAGATAGCGTCAAAAGTCCAGCTTGTATCTTGCGGCCAACTTTAATATTCGGCGCAGGGGATACGCATAATTCCTATGGACCGAACCGTTTTCGTCGTGTCGCAGCTGCAGATGGTAAAATCGGGATCGGCGGCGAAGGAGAAGAAACAAGAGATCATATATATATTGATGATGTTGTTGCGCTTACAAATTTAGTTCTTAAGCACAAAAGTAAGGGCATTCTCAATGTTGCAACGGGACGTTCAATTGATTTTGGGGCACTTGCCAGCCTTGTCGCGGCCCAATTTGATGGTGCAGTCGAAGTGTGTCCTTCACCTCGTGGTATGCCTGTGACCCATAGGAGTTTTGATGTTACTGCTATTCATAAGGCTTTCCCGGGGTTTCAATTTACGCAACTTGAAGAAGGCATAAAGCGTGCTCACGCGGCAGAGATTTAAACTATGTCTGAGTTTAATCTTCTTCAGGCAGATCAAAGTGTCAAAAGAGATGTTTCAGCGCGGTTGAAGGATAAAGAGACGAATAGACGCGTATCTTGCCAGTTTGGTGAGGCGTATTTTGATGGGCCTCGCGAACAGGGATACGGTGGCTATAGCTATGACGGACGCTGGCAAGAAGTGGCACGACGCGCAGCTGAACGATATGGTTTAAAGTTAGACAGTAAAGTCCTTGATATAGGGTGCGCTAAAGGTTTTTTTGTGCATGATTTACGCGAGCAGGTGGGGGCGCAAGCCTTTGGTATAGATATCTCTAAATACGCAATATCTCACGCAGAACCAGATGCTAAAGAATTTCTTCAAGTCGCAAATGCTACGGAACTCCCTTTTGAGGATGATAGCTTTGATGCAGTTTTTTCAATAAATGTAATTCACAATCTTGAGCAAGATCAATGTATTAGGGCATTAAAAGAAATGAACAGAGTGTGTAAGTGGCCCGAGAATTGCTTTGTACAGGTGGACGCATATAGAAATGACGCCGAAAAGGAACTCTTTGAAGCCTGGATGCTAACAGCCAAGACTTATCTAAAGCCTGATGAGTGGCAGGAACTATTTTCTGAGGCTGGCTATGAAGGTGATTATTTCTGGACGATATTGGAGTTTGATGAATGATGCGCTTGATATTCTACTGTCGGGAAATTACCTTATGATTCCATATTTTTTGAATTTTCGTGAACTTGAGGCCTATGAGCGTGTATTTATCTGTTCGTCACACCCAATCTATTCAGAAATTCTTTTCAAACTTTATTTGGAAAATCCGTGGATAATAGGTGGTACATTTGGAGATAAGAAGACATCCTGCGGTTCAACAATGGGAATTCCATCTTATGACATTGAGGATGCAGAGTCACTTCTGTGTGAAAAGGATGCTGTGATTGTTTTTGATATTGAAGATACAAAAGCCTTGCAAAATATAAGTGGCGCAAAGCTCATGAATGGTGGCATGTGGCCAGCCGTTTTAGCGAGTCCAGAGCTTGCTGGATTTATATGGTTTGTGAACCACTATCAGCCAGAAGGTTGCTGTTTGGACGTTGGGGCTAATTGGGGCGTGAATACAGGTATTATTGCAGATAAAGCTGATGAAATATATGCCTTTGAGCCACTTCAAAGATTCCATAATGAAGGGGCGTTATATAAGTTTTCCTCAGGCAACCCAAACATTCACATAATCCAGTCAGCGGTTGGTGATTACACAGGCGAAGTTCAATTGCGATCTTTCGGTGGCGAGGGTGAAGAGCATTATAATTCATCAATAGTTGCTAATGATCAGGTACTTGACGGGGCTGTGAGCTCTGTTCTCTTTGGAGAATATCAAACTGTTCCTATTGTGACAATTGATGATTTTTGCTCGGCGAATACTGTAAAGCCAAGCTTTATAAAAGTAGATGTTGAGGGTGCTGAAAATAAAGTTATTAAAGGTGCCAGAAAAACAATCGAAAAATATAAACCCATCCTACTATTGGAAATGCCGGGAGGCTGCTTTCATAAGGGAGATGGTTGGGATGAAGAAATGGCGTTTCTTGCAGATATTTATGACACAATTTCTGTGCCTAGTATTGACCGCAGGAATTTAGCTGATTTTCATACTGCAATGCCAGTGTCTGAGTTTCTTGATCGCTATGGATATCACCCCCTTAATTGTGGGTTTATTCCAAAAAATTAATAATAAATGTTAGAGGATGAGAATATGCTGCCACACTTTCTAAATTATCGCGAATTAGATAAATACGAACGTGTTTTCGTATGTATGTCACACCCTGTTTCATGGGAAATTATTCATAAATTATACCTCGAGAAGCCTTGGTCAATAGGTGGTGCATTTGGTGAAAACAAAACGCCATGTGGAACTACTTTAGGTATTCCTTTTTATGAGATTGCGGACGCATCTACGATTTTGACGGACAAAGATGTTGTGATTGTTTTCCACGGCGATGAGATACGAGCTTTGGAAAATTCAACAAAAGCGACCTTGCTGCATGGTGAGTTGTTGCCGATTGTAATTACGAGTAATGAATTGGCTGGTTTCATGTGGTTTGTAAATAGCTATCAGCCTGAAGGAGTATGCTTAGATGTGGGTGCTAATTGGGGTATAAATACAGGTGTAATTGCTGACAAAGCGGAAGCTGTATATGCTTTTGAGCCACTTGAAAAGCTGCACTCAGAAGGTGCTTTGTTCAAATTCTCAGCCGGCAGGCCTGATGTGCATTTAATAAAATCAGCGGTCGGAAGTTTCACTGGTGAAATTCAGTTGCGTACATTTGCGAACCATGGTCAAGAGCATTATAACTCTACAATTGTCAATGATACTCAGGTTGATAGCTATGCCTTAACCACTATCAATTTTGGTGAAAGTCATAGTGTGCCTATCATATCCATCGATGAGTTTTGTCAAGAGAAAAACATTAAACCATCTTTTATTAAAGTTGATGTTGAAGGGGCTGAAAGTACTGTCTTGAAAGGGGCTAGGGAACCAATCAAGAAGTATAAACCAGTTTTATATTTAGAGATGCCAACAGGCATGTTTAAGACAACTAAGGATTGGGACAAGGAATTGGCATTATTAGATGAATTGTATGATACTATTTCAGTGCCGGATATTACTGATAGAGCATTGCCCGGATTCCATAAAGGGATGTCTCGCCAACAATTTTATGAAAAATATGACTACAATACCATGAATTGTGGTTTTGTGCCGAAAGTAGAAAAATAGTTTTTTAAACATGAATTATGGCGAATGAAAAGTAAACTAATATGAATATATACGAAGATATTAAGCCTCACGAAATTGAGCGATATTTTATAGAGAATATTTATGATGCTACGGTCATGATTATGCCAGATATTAAAGTAGCAATTTTTTTCTCAGGAAAGGCAGGATCTACGAGTGTTAGAAACTGGTATCTTGCACAGCATGGATTGTCTGGCTATCAAGTTGATCCTGACATCAGGAATAATACAGGGACAGCGGAGCTTCTTCGGGCGTTTCAATCATCAATGTCGGTTAATGACGCAATGAATGACTTTCGAGCGTCTTTAACTAAAGAAGATAGAGGGGGGTGGACAACTATTAAATTTGTTCGCGACCCGAAAAGGCGAGCTGTAAGCGCTTTTTTTATGATTTTGCTTTATGAAGACCATACTATGTCATTTCGTGAATTTTT
>CBFDBT010000093.1:0-10281 GCA_965603115.1 uncultured Alphaproteobacteria bacterium | reverse complement strand
CCATGGATTTTTTAACTGCTTTTGTCAGCACGCGAACGGCTGGAGCAATTTGATACTCTTCATAATAATCGCGAAGGAAATTAACAACTTCCCAGTGATCGTCATTCATTTCAATCTCTTCGACCTCAGCAATAACGCCGGCGAGGTCTTTATTCCAGTCACCAAGACTGGTGAGGTATCCCTCTTCGTCATGTTCGTATGATTGTCCGTTTACTTCATATGCCATTTAGTTTTCCAATTTATATTTAAAGTTAATTTATAGCCACGCCGTTGAGGCATCATGCTCTTCCACAAGGTCGACAAAACCAGCATAATCAACGGTTTTGATGCCCTCAATCAGTGGCTTGTCAGATAAACCCCGCGCCGCAACATCGGGGCCCAATACGTAAAAGGATAAATCCTTCATTTTTTCTGTAACCGCGCTAGAAACTTTGGTTCCCTGCAAGGCGGCATAAACACCATCTTCTATTAATAAAACTGCGCTACCTGCTGTTGCAAGCCTGATACAGCTCTCAAGAGATGACTTATCAAAAGGTGATTTATTGACTGTATGTAACATAGCTAACCCTTCACGAACTCATAATAACATCTTGAGCCGCCATCAGCTCTTTTAGTTGCTCAGAACCAACAACCTCTACATCAACAATTAAGTCTTCTTGTGACATGCCACGCGCTTCCAATGACTCTTTTTCTACATAGAGCTTTTCCACGTCATAGCCATCAAGAGCACGAAATGTAGGAGAGAAGTTTTTCATACCAATCCCATCGGTGCTTTGGCCTTTTTTCAACTGGTAAACGCCGTCATCAACAAACACAACGCTCACATCTTGCTCAAAAGCTGCTGCAACCAGCACTTTTTCAAGAGTTTCCAGAGCATATATTGTACCATAAGGTGCTTTACGGTTCAAATACATGAAACGCTTTACAACTTCAGGGCCGTCCTCATCAAAATCTTCCATCTTGAAATCTCCTAATCACCAAAAACAACTAAGCGGTCGGCTATAATGCCCATTTCTACCAATTGCCCAAGCCCTGAAATACGAAATCCATCTGCAAGAATTTCATCTTTAATCCCACGGCGAAGCGCAGCAGCAACACAAACAACCAAGTCAACCTTGTGCTCAGCTGCCAGATCGGACCATTGCTTGACAACATTACGGTCATCAGACTGCGGCTCGGAAAGCTTGTTTGATACGTTCACACCATCGTTATAGAAAAACACCCGGTCAATCTCGTGACCCTTATCAATGGCGGCCTTGGTAAAGTGATACGCACTATCCGCGGCTTGGTGTGTGAATGGCCCTTCATTGACCAAGATACCTATTTTCATTTTAATCCCCATCCAGCTTATTTCCCGTACGACAACAGGGATCGTACAGAGCTTTATCCAAAGGTGTTTCTTTAGAAATGAATATGTGTTGAAGCGTTTAAGCTTTTTCTAGCACCATGCCAGTCATCAATATGATGCTTTGTAAAGGCAAGACCGGTTACTTCAAAAAACTTAGGCCAACCGATACGGTCAATCCACTCGCCAACACGCTCAAAATCTTTTCCGCCATCTTTATAAGCTGTAAGAATTTTCATCACAGCTTCTTCAACTTCAGGCCAGCGCGGTGGGTTGTTTGGCAGCCCAGCCACAGCTAGTTTATGGAAGGTTGGTTTCGTGCGAGCATTAGAGTGCTTGCCACCAACCCAGATAGCTATTTTAGTGCTATCATCACTATTAATTTGCATAGGTGGACATGGTGGATAACAGGCACCGCAACAAATACACTTGCTTTCATCAACCTCAAGAGACGGTTTGCCATCCACCATAGCTGGGCGAATAGCGGCCACTGGGCAACGCGCTACAACTGCAGGGCGCTCACACACATTGGCAACTCTATCATGATCGATTTTAGGAGGCTTGGTATATTGCACGTTAATAGCAATATCGCCTTGTCCACCACAGTTAATCTGACAACAAGATGTTGTAATACGCACACGGTTTGGCATATCTTCCTGAACAAACTCTTTGTGCAGAGTATCCATCAAAGACTTAACAACGCCCGATGCATCAGTTCCAGGAATATCGCAGTGGAGCCAACCTTGCGTGTGACTGATCATCGAAACTGAGTTACCTGTGCCGCCCACTGGGAAGCCGCTTATTGTAAGCGCGTCTATCAACGGGTCTACCATTGCAGCATCACTTACCATAAACTCTATATTGCTGCGGGTGGTAAAGCGAACATGACCTTCGGCAAATTTGTCTGCAATATCAGCAAGCTTGCGGATAGTGCCAACATCCATCTGACGCTGCGTTCCTGCGCGAACGGTCCATATTTCATCACCACTTTTTGACACATGGTGCAAAACACCGGCGCGGGGGCGGTCATGCCAGTCCCAATTTCCAAAATTCTCACGCATCAAAGGGTGCATAAGGGGCATCGGATCCATGACGCCAGTTTCTACAGGTCTGCGTGGTTGTACTCTCTCATCCATACCAAATATCCTTTTTAACTTGAAACCTAATGTCAGCTATTATTCAGCTGCGGCGTCTTTATGCTTTTTACGTTCGAACCATTTTTCTGCTTCTTCAGCAAAATCATCAGTACGTACATAGCTGCTTGTCCGTGGATGGTTAACCATATTAGGGTCAACATCAAAATCAAGAGCACTCAGGAAGTTAGCAAGACCAATCCGGTCAATAGTCTCTCCAATGCGCTCATGCTCCAAAGCATTCTCAGCAAAGAAATCAATGATTTCTTCTGACATTTCTTCAAGCTTTTCGAGATCTTCGTCAGTTTCAAGCTTCATAAATGGAACAATAACCGAGCCCATAGTGTCACCAATTTTCAAAGACCGCTTACCGCCCAACAGGATGGTAGCACCGCGATCATCTCCAGGTGACAGAGCCTTGGTCATCACATTGATACAATGCATACAGCGAACACAGCTACCGTTATCAACATCAAGCGTATCATCATCATTAAGGCTTAAGGCGCGAGTAGGGCAATTAGCAATCACTTTGTCGATCATATATTTACGACCAACTGTCGCGACATATTTTTTAACTTCTGTTTGATCAACCTTCATGTCATCGCGCCACGTACCAATAACGGCCATATCAGCACGGTGAATCGCATTCACACAGTCATTGGGGCAACCAGAGAATTTAAATTTGAATTTGTATGGTAGTGCGGGACGATGCATCTCACCAAGCAAGCTATTGATCACACGACGGTGCGCATTTTGCTCGTTATAACATGATTGCTCACAACGGGCAGCGCCAACACAGCTCATAGACGTACGAAGAGCTGGTCCAGCACCTCCCATGTCAAAGCCAATCTTATTAAACTCGTCAAATGCCACTTGAACATTTTCAGTGGTACAGCCTTGAAACATAATATCACCAGACTGACCATGAAGCGCGATAAGGCCAGAGCCATGCTCTTCCCAGATATCGCACATTTTACGCAAGAGGTCAGAAGTGTAATGCAATCCTGCTGGGGGCATTATACGTAGAGTATGAAATTCTTTAGATTCTGGGTATTCTTCTGAAACCTCAGAGAAACGCGGAATAACACCACCGCCATAACCAAAGACACTAACCGTTCCACCCTTCCAATACCCCTTTCGGGTATCATAACTGTGCTCAAGCTGACCCAAAAGATCATTTGCCATGGGTGAATATTGTTTTTCCTCGTCTGAGGAGAGGCGCTTTAAACCAGAGACAAAGCTAGGCCAAGGGCCTTCTTCCAACTGATCAAGCAAAGGTGTATCATGTTTCTTTTTAGTCATCAATTTCCCCCCGGAAATGTTAATATTATTCTCAAGCATTTTAGTCTGGCTATTCATAGACTACCAACATATTTATTAATTAATTGATAAAATATGTTATAATTTTATGCTCTTGCTATGGGTCACAAAGTTATTTATTAGTAAATTAGAATATTAGAATATGCAAGCTAATAAAACGGCACTATTTGATAAAAGATGCTTAAATGATGATTAAATTAGTCGCCTTTTAATAATGTTGTTTTTAGAATATTTTAAAAGTTTTTAAAAAACAAATGGATAATGGTTGTGATGAGCACTTCTAAAACATCAAATATTTCTGTAGGTTATAAGAACCACCTACAAAATATACAAAGGTCTTCTAATAAAGAAGCCACCTTCGGTCAAAACCCTTTTTTAATTGAAAATATTATTGAGTACAAAGCTTGGCGAGATGAAAAGTTATCTCATTACCCGTTAAATATTAAAAATTTATTAGTGCATATTGACGATATAAATAGAATCACCCCTGAAGAAAAGTTAGCCATATTAGACCGCTGTAAAAAATATAATATGGTTGTTTACCAATCACACAACCCTGACTGCGGCCCCGAGTCTCTCAAAACTTTTGCCCATAGTTTCGGCCTAGAAAATCTTGATCAGCACTATTGCAACGACAATAACGGCATCACAGCCCTTCAAGTTAGCGATAAAAATAACAAAGGTGGGTTCATACCCTATTCCAATAAAGCCATAAGCTGGCATACCGATGGGTATTACAATCCTTTAGACCAACAGGTTAATACTATACTCCTGCACTGTCACACTCCGGCGAGTGAGGGGGGCGAAAACAGTCTCATGGACCACGAGATAGCCTACATAAGGCTTCGTGATGAAAACCCAGCTTATATTAAAGCCTTGATGGATGAAAATGCCATGACCATTCCTCCGCATGTTGAAGGCGGCCAAGAGTTGCGAGGCGCACAAAGCGGCCCTGTATTTTCGATAGTTAACAATGGGGAAAGGCTGCATATGCGCTACAGCCAGCGTAAACATAACATCATCTGGCGGAAGGACCCCGTGTTAAAAGAGGCAGTCTTGTTTCTAAACAGCCTGCTAAAAGATAATGAACAAGATATGCTTCACGCAAAACTAAATAAAGGTCAGGGTGTTATCTGCAATAATATATTGCATAACCGCAGTGCTTTTGTAGATACTCAAGAACAATCCCGGCTCATTTACCGAGCACGTTTTTTTGAATCTATGGTGTAAAAATTTATCTAAAAGGAATTACGATGCTCTTACTTAGTCAGGTTATCCTGCAAAACCCAGATATTGATGATTTTCAAGATTTGCTCAAAGTTGTGGGTGAATTTGGTGAGGAAGGTCAGATTTTATTGTCTTTTGACTTAAAGCCTGACTACCGCAACACACCAAAGGACTGGCAAGACCAACTGGAACAAGCCTTCATGTGGTATGGTCGGTAATGTAAGGGAACGCACCGTGAATAAAGAAGAACAAATTATTGAAGAATTTACCGCTCCTTATAACAGGATTGTAAAGATGGAGAATGTTGCACATGAAAGTGGCATGCAAATGTTACGGCTCCATATTCGAGAAGGGCGGCGATTTACAATCATGGACCTAGATAAAGAAACTGCTCTTAAAATGGGTAAACTTCTTTTAACTTGGGCCGAGGAATAATTCTATGACTAGAAAGATCTCTAAATGGACCAGCTAGCTATTGTATTAAATGTAACGGGTAAAAGAGCTGTTATCGTAGGAGGCGGCCTCATTGCAGCCCGTAAAGCTGAAACCTTGATCAAAGCAAATATGCAAATAGATGTCTTTGCTGATGAGCTTGGTCAAGACCTGATTGAAGCGCAAAATAAAGGCGCAATAACCCATCACTCCAGAGCTATTAACGCGGGTGACTTCAAAGGTGCTGTGATCGGAATTGGGGCGTCTAAAGACAAAAGTATTAATCTGAGATTTCACAAAATAGCACAGCAAGCTGGTGTGCCGGTTAACATGGTTGATGACCCTGAAAATTGTGATTTTATTATGCCGGCCATAATTGATAGAAGCCCCATTCTTATCACTATTTCAAGCGGGGGCGCATCACCCATTTTCACCAGAACCCTAAAGGCCCGTTTTGAGGCCATGGTACCTGCGTCTTATGGTCGCTTGGCCGAATTTGCAGGAAGTTACCGCCAAATTGTAAAAGACAAGATCGCAGACTTCACCCATAGAAGGCGTTTTTGGGAAGATATGATTGGCGGAACTATTGGTGAGCATGTGCTTGTTGGCAAAGAAGATGAAGCCACAACCCTGACAAAAACATTGCTGGAAGACTATTCTATAAGAGGCCAAACCCCACCAGCTGGAGAAGTTTACCTCATTGGCGCAGGACCTGGAGACCCGGATCTCCTCACTTTCCGGGCTTTACGCCTTATGCAGCAATGTGATGTTGTTTTATACGACCGACTGCTTGGTGAGGGCATTTTAAACTTGGTGCGTAAAGATGCTGAACGTATTTATGTTGGTAAAATGGATAAAGACCACGCGCTGCCACAAGACGATATTTCCCAGTTGCTGGTAAAGCTAGCCAAAGAAGGCAAGCGCGTTCTGCGCCTTAAAGCCGGAGACCCATTTACATTTGGACGCGGCGGCGAAGAAATTGAAGCCTTGGCTATAGCAGAAATACCGTTTCAAATTGTGCCGGGCATAACCGCGGCTTCTGGCTGCGCTACCTTTGCCGGCATTCCGCTTACCCACCGTGACCACGCCCAGTCTTGCACCTTCATTACCGGCCATGCCAAAGACGGTAATATCCCGCAGTACTGGCAGGGCCTTACGAAAAAAGGTCAAACAATTGTGATTTATATGGGCCTGTCTAACTTGGCCAAAATAAGCAAAGCTTATATTGAAAATGGCGGGGATAGAAATATGCCCGCCGCTGCCATTGAAAATGGCACTCGCCGCGATCAGCGTGTTATTGCAGGCACTATAGAAACACTGCCTGGCCTTGTAGACGAGGCAGCACTGAAAAGCCCAACACTTATTATTATTGGCAGTGTTGTTAATCTACATGAAAATTTGGCGTGGTATAAAGGTGAAGAAACCGAAGCCCAAACACCAAAAGGCGAGATGAGTATCAAGGCTTAAGTCGGGTTTGTTAACAAACTTACCTATTTATATCCTAGACACATTGCAATTATCTAAATCTCCCATCCCTGTTATGATAGATCGACTTGCTAAACTGAATCATATTTATTGATATATTCGATTAATATTATGAATATAATTCATTTAGATAATGTATTTTACCCGCCTATATTCCTTGTTGAGTATTTTGATTATCATCAACTAACTTAAAGGAGGGATAAAACATGCTGAAAAGATCCGCATCACTAATTGCTATAGTCGCTACGTTTGGAGTATCCACTACAACATTGAGCACTTCCGCAATTGCACAAGATGAAGTAAAAAATATAACAGTAAATAATGATTACTGGTGGCCCAACCGCCTTAATCTGGAGCCTCTTCGTATGAATGCAGCAAAGTCCGACCCGATGGGGGATGGTTTTGATTATGCAAAAGAGTTTAACAGTCTTGATCTGAATGCGCTGAAAGAAGACCTGAAAAAGGCTATGACCACCTCTCAGGACTGGTGGCCGGCTGACTATGGTCACTATGGTCCTTTCTTCATTCGTATGGCCTGGCACAGTGCTGGCACATACCGCACTTCCGATGGCCGAGGTGGGGCTGATGGTGGTATGCAACGCTTTGCACCGCTTAACAGCTGGCCTGATAATGGCAATCTTGACAAGGCACAGCGCCTCCTATGGCCAATCAAACAGAAATACGGCAAGAAAATTTCGTGGGGTGACCTGATGGTACTGGCAGGAACTGTCGCTATGGAGGACATGGGATTTGAAACCTATGGCTTTGCTGGTGGTCGTGAAGATGGCTGGCAACCCGAAGAGGTTTACTGGGGTTCAGAGGGAGAATGGCTAGGCAGGGACCGAGATACAGCTGAAGGTAAACTTGAAGACCCACTGGCTGCTGTTCGCATGGGGCTTATTTATGTAAACCCTGAAGGGCCGAACGGTGTGCCGGAGCCTTTGCTGGCAGCCAAGGAAATCCGTCATTCATTCGGTCGCATGGCAATGAATGATGAAGAGACAGCAGCCCTGATTGCTGGCGGTCATTCCTTTGGTAAAGCGCACGGTGCACGTAGTCCTAAAAATTGTGTCGGTCCTGAACCTGAAGCCGGAAAGCTTGAAGACCAGGGTTTGGGCTGGATGAACAAATGCGGCACTGGCAAAGGCGCTGATACGATCACGAGCGGCCTTGAGGGCGCATGGACAGCTGCACCGACAGCATGGACTCATATGTTCCTGCAAAACCTCTATGCATTTGAATGGCAAAAAGTGAAAAGTCCTGCCGGTGCTACTCAGTGGGAACCAAAGGATGACGGCTCAGCCAACGTGCCTGACGCACATATTGCTGGCAAATTCCACAAACCCATCATGTTCACCACCGACCTTGCCCTGCGCTATGACCCTGCTTACGGCAAGATCACTAAACGCTGGCTTGAAAAGCCTGAAGAGTTTGAAAAAGCGTTTGCCAGAGCATGGTTCAAGCTTACGCACCGTGATTTAGGTCCAAGCTCTCGGTATCTTGGGTCGCTCGCACCAAAGGAAGAGCTGGTCTGGCAGGACCCTATTCCTGAAGCAGATTATAAGATGATATCTTCTGGAGACGAGAAGAAGCTGAAGAAAGATATTCTTGCAACCGGCGTTTCTGTGCCGGAGCTGGTTAGAACAGCATGGGCATCTGCTTCTACTTTCCGTGGTACAGATATGCGTGGTGGCGCAAATGGTGGTCGTCTCCGTCTTGCACCGCAAATGGGCTGGGATGCGAACAGCCCTGATGAACTAAAAAAAGTCCTATCCGCACTTGAGGGCGTTCAGAAAAAGTTCAATGAAAAAAACCGCAGCAAGAAAGTCTCCATGGCTGATCTAATTGTCCTTGGTGGTGCTGCAGCCATTGAAAAGGCCGCGAAAGATGCTGGTCAAAACCTCACTGTTCCATTCAAGGCCGGGCGTACTGATGCTTCTCAAGAGCAAACAGATACGCATTCTTTCGGTTTCCTCAAGCCAAAAGCTGATGGCTTTAGAAACTACTTTGGAAAAGACAATGCCAGATCACCAGCCGAGATGCTAGTTGAAAAGGCAGCACTGCTAAATCTTTCTGTCCCTGAAATGACCGTTTTGGTAGGCGGCATGCGAGCACTTGATGCTAATACTGGCGGGACAAAACATGGTATCTTAACAGATAACCCGGGCACACTGAGTAATGACTTTTTTGTCAACTTGTTAGATATGTCAACTACATGGAAGAAGTCTTCTAAAGCAGACGGAACCTACGAAGGCTATGATCGGTCTTCGGGCAAGGCAAAATGGACGGCAACACCAGTAGATCTTATCTTTGGATCAAATTCGGAACTGCGTGCTGTTGCAGAAGTATATGCCTTGAATGGATCGGAAACGAAATTTGCCAAAGACTTTGTGGCCGCATGGACCAAGGTCATGAATCTTGACCGCTTCTAGATTTCTTTAAAGGCAAACAATCATAACTGGCGGCGCAATGAGCGCCGCTAGTTCTATCTTATTGCCTATGACTGTTGGCCGTTTTATGCGCCCATAAACTTTTCAACGGCAGCCTTTTCTTGTGTCGACATATGTAGCCCCAGCTTAGTGCGGCGCCACACGACATCATCCGCCGTTTGTGCCCATTCTGTTTGCATTAAAAAGGCAATCTCTTTTTCATACAGTCCAGCGCCAAAATATTGGCCCATATCTGAAATTTCTTTTACACCACCAATGAGATCTAAAGCGCGGGTGCCATATGAACGCGCATAGCGCTTACGAATAGAACTGTCCAGCCATGGCGCAGTCACCTCAAGCTTGGCATCAAACGCCTTGAGGGCGTCTTGCGGATGATTAAGATCACCGAAGTCCCCTCCGGGCAACGGCACGCTATCAGTCCAGAGCTTTTGGGGCCTGTTGATATAAGGGGCTAGCTTTTTGAGCGCTTCCTCAGCAAGTTTTCGGTAGGTGGTTATTTTCCCACCGTATATGTTCAACAGCGGCAAGGCGCTTTTTTCTGTAGACATGTTTAATATATAATCGCGTGTTGCAGACGATACATTTTTATCGCCGTCATCATAGAGCGGCCGCACGCCAGAATAAGACCATACCACCTCATCGGGCAGGATGGTTTTATTGAAATACTCTGAAGCGGCACTGCAAAGATACTTAATATCATTTTTACTGGCCTCAACAGAACGCAAGCTTTCAGTGTAGGGCGATTCTGTCGTTCCAATCAGTGTATAGTGGTTTTCATATGGTATAGTGAAAATGATGCGCCCATCAGTTAGCTGGAAAGTATAGGCCTTGTGGCCACTGTAAATCGCTGGCACGACAATATGGCTACCCTTGACATGGACTATTTGAT
>CBFDBT010000092.1:0-10350 GCA_965603115.1 uncultured Alphaproteobacteria bacterium | reverse complement strand
ACATTCATGCGTGGTTTGATGGTCTTGAAGGCTGGAGCGTGATAGGGATTACGCAAAGCCCGATTAAAGGCCCCGAGGGCAATATTGAATTCCTTATTTATGCGGAGAAAGCTTAATGCTTGAACTGGAAATAACCGAGTTGGGTGCAGGCGGGGATGGCATTGCAAAAGACGGGGACGATCTGTATTTTGTTGCTGGAACATGCCCTGGTGACTATGTATCGGTTAAGATTGGCGAGAAAAAACGCCATGGTATCACAGCAGAGCTTGTCGAGGTCATAAAGCCGAGCAAAGACCGTGCTGTGCCACCGTGTCAGCATTTTGCCATTTGTGGGGGTTGTTCGCTACAGTTTTTGGGCGACGACGCCTATAGCGACTGGGTCAAGTTCAAGGTGGAAAATGCGCTGGCACATCAGGCGCTGTCACATGTCAAAGTATTGGAGCCGATGATCAGCCCCGCGCATACCAGACGCAGAGTGGCGCTGAAAGCCATGAATGCGGGTGGATGTATTTTGCTGGGCTTTAACGAAAAGCAAAGCAATAATCTCGTTGACCTGAAAGAATGCCCGATCAGCGATCCGGCGATCGCTGCTATTATACCCAAGCTCAAGCTGGTTCTTAAAGATGTTGTTCCGGCGGGCAAACCTTCACTGGTGCATATTACGCGCACTTATACAGGCCTTGATATATTGGTTGAGACCAAAAAAACACTTACGCTCGACGCAAGGCAAATGTTGGTGGACTTTGCCAATAAATATAATATTGCGGCTATCCATGTGGATGATGGCGGTTTTAATGATCCGGTGATTATCCTGCGTGAACCTCTCATGAAATTTGGCGAGTGCAGGGTGCCTTTGCCGCCTGCAGCTTTTATACAAGCCACCCCTGACGGAGAGGCCGCACTGGTGAAATTTGTAACTGATGCTTGTCAGGGGGCTAAGCGCATTGCAGACCTTTACGCTGGTATTGGCACCTTTACCTTTCCGCTTGCTGCAAATAGCCAAGTGCTGGCCATTGAGGGTGCCAAGGCCGCGCATGGAGCCCTAAAAGCAGGTGCGAACCGTGCGCAAGGCTTAAAGCAAATTATAACCGATGAGCGTGATTTGGCGCGTAGGCCCTTAAGTGAAAAAGAGTTGTCGGCTTTTGATGTTGTGGTGCTCGACCCGCCGCGCGCGGGTGCTAAAGACCAAATAGAGCGGATAGCCCATTCAAGCGTTAATAAAGTGGTGAGTATCAGTTGCAGCCCTGACACTTTTGCGCGGGACGCACGGATACTGTGTGAGGCGGGCTTTACCATTAAAGAGGTGCAACCTGTTGGTCAGTTCCGCTGGACCACCCACGTTGAAGTGGCTGGCACCTTTGAGCGGGGGTAGGGGGCAGTTTATTTTTTTACATCATGACCATTCTCAACAATAATGTCGTCAACGCGATTATTTATGCCTTTTATATCGCCATTAATCTTACCCTCTAATATCTGATATTTTGCCTCTGTATCTTTAGAATTAAGGGCTATAGTATTTAATTTTTCATTTAATGTTGATATTTTTCCATCAATGTGAATATACCCTGTAAATATGCCAGCAACGATTGCTGCGCCTACGCCAGCTAAAATCGCAAAATAAATCCTGAGGTGTTTGACGTCATTTGCTAATGTTGCGAAGGCAACAGGGGTTGAAACTTCATTAAAATCTTTTGTTTTCTTTTCTACTTCATCTTTTAAAATAGTTTTAAGCTCATCTAGTAGAGGTTTAGTGCTATGGCTAGGAGGCTGACTAGGTAAAAAATTTGGAATGGGCGCATCTTGATCGGTCATATTGCCCCCATAAGTTTAGTTATTGCAAAATTCATATCCTTAGATCTGTCTGCTAAATCCATGGATATTTGAATTAGTTGCTTGGATATTTCTGTAATTTGATCTTCTGTAAGCGATTTATTATTTTTAACCAGCATCAGGGCGTCAGTAATTGACAGAATATTGTTTGATATTCTAAGGTCTTGTGAGGCATTTGTGCGCGCACGAGAGATTAAACGATACCAGTCATCTTGGTCTGTCATGATTTTTTTCTAAATTGTACATCAATTGAAATTGGACCTTGTTGAACTTGGGTTCTTAATATTAAGTGAGTATCTGATTTAGTAATTTTCAGGACACCTTGATATGATTGGGGCTCTCTGGTCATGGTGCCAGTACTATCCGTGAGCCCTACTGTCGAAGGGGCATCTGTAGGATCAAGTAGTGCATCAAAGCTTAGGGAGTTGTCGTCACTAATTTCAAATGTAGCATTCCAAATTACACCTAGCGCATCTATGCCAGTTAATTTTTTTCCTTCGATCTTTGCCGTGCCAAAGCCGGGCTCGTAAACATTAATTAATTGTGGGGTTGATGCATATGTTATGTCATACAGACCTTGTAATTCACCTAATAGTACTGAGCCACCCATTATGTTTTCCCTTGTTTTCTATTCACATTATCAGATGTAGAGCTATCGGGGTTGTCTCTGGCATATTCACGATCATTGATTTTGACAACATGAGCGCCCTTGTGTTCGCCGCGCTTTATTTCGGCTACGACATTTCGTCGGGGCACATCTTTTCGTCTACCAATATCGTAATGTTCATTGCGGCCACCGGGGCCATCGTTTTTGCCTATAATCTTGGTCATGGAATTCTTCCTATTTTAAGTGCTAGTTATTTTAACTATTTGTTAACTATACTATGATTAGAACATATTGGCAACATTTAATATTAAGTGCCACAAACACAGTCGTCATTCCGGGCGAAAGGCGGCAGCCTTGAGGGAACGGAATCTCCTTGGTTTATAGTTTTAAGGGGATACTGAAACAAGTTCAGTATGACGAAGAGGGGTCACGTAGTAGACGTTAACGTCAAATCCAGTACCAGAAAGTAATAAAGTCCCGACTTTGTCGGGCCATAATCTAATTCTGGATCCCGTGTCGTAACCTGCCTTTCACTATGTTCAAGTCAGAGCACGGGATGACGAGGGAGGGTGAGGTGATGCGGGCTCGTGCTTCGACAGGCTCAGTGTGAGCGAGATCACAAACGCAGTCGTCACACCCGACTTGATCGGGTGTCCATAATCCTCTTGCCTCACGCGTTAATTTGACGGAATTGTGTGCGGGAATACTATCCTATGGATGCCCGACCGGGGTCGGGCATGACGGTGTGGTGGAATGTCGGTGGCGATGATTGTCTTCGCCAAATGACGAGGGAGGCGATTAGGGCATAGGGCTAGTTAAGTCACTCTTGCACTTTTGCCTCGATCACGTCATTGTCTCTTCCGGTCACTGGTCTGATGTGGCTATCGTTCCACATAATAGGGTTAAATACATGTCGTTAAACATATCTGCACTAAAGTTGCTTGGTTGGAATGACTTTTTTCAAGGGCAAATGAGCGCAGACGAGCTTGAAGGCACATATCCCGGTCGTGTGATTGAGGTCCATAGGGGCGAGCTCATTGTTTCTACAGGCGAGCAAGAGCTAACAGTTTTTGTAACCCGTTCTATGATTAAAGAACAACAAGATGAAATTACCGTTGGTGACTGGCTATTACTTTCGCTATCAAGCGGTGAGTTTATTCGGCTTTTAGATCGCAGCAGTCTTATCAGGCGCTTGTCAGTGGGTGATGCTAGCGCAGAACAAATGGTTGCCGCCAATATCGAAACGCTTTTTATTGTCACCTCGTGTAATGACGATTTTAACCTGTCGCGCCTAGAGCGGTATCTGGCTTTTGCTTATGGGGCTGAGATTGAGGCCGTGATAGTGCTGACTAAAATTGATACATGCGATAACCCTGATGATTATGAAATTCAGGCCCGCACCCTTGGCAGTGATATACATATTGAAATGGTCAATGTGCATGATGAGGCAACGCTCGGTGGTTTGAAAAGCTGGTGCAAGCCTGGTCATACGGTCGCTTTGCTCGGCTCATCAGGGGTGGGTAAATCAACGCTTGTCAATGCGCTGGGGGCCAAAGGACAAAAAACAGGCGCTATTCGTGAAGACGACAGCAAAGGGCGGCACACAACCACCCATCGCTCGCTTTTACCATTGGGTAATGGTGCATTGCTGCTTGATAGCCCCGGCATTAGAAGCCTTGGTGTTATTGATAGCGATGCCGGGCTGGCTGAGGTCTTTAAGGATGTTATTGCCCTGACAAATGCCTGCCGCTTTAGCGATTGTCAGCATGAACGTGAGCCGGGCTGTGCTATTAAAGCCGCCTTGCATGATGGCAGCCTCAGTGAGCGCCGCTTGGAAAATTATAGAAAACTCACCTCTGAGCAAGACCAACTGGAAGCCACGCGCTCGGCCCGCCGCAAAAAAGACAAAGCCGCTAAAAAGGCGGGTAAAAAAGGCGCTGGTGGCGCGAAAAGGTCTAAACGGAGGAAGTGAGGGGGCAGTCTACGCCCCAATAGGAAAACCCGCAGTCTTCGCACATTTTACTTGAGACAAGTCTCTTTCAAATGATTGACGGCTACGGGTCCTGGTTCAACTTATCATCACAATCTATAATCCCTAACTCCCCCATCACACCCCGAAGGGCCTCCAGGTTCATCCCATCTATACCCTTTCGAGTATTTCAGGCTTTCCTTCCACATCCTTTCGGACACTTCAGGCTCACCTTCCACACCCTTTCGGATATTTCAGGCTTTCCTTCCATATTCCGAGGAATACTTCCGGCTAGAGTTCTTATATCTCACTCCTTGCTGAACAATTAGAGCCTAGCATAAAATTGGAAAAAATCATTGATTTGAGTCAACTTTTTATCAAATTTTAGAAAATAATTTTGTTATGCACAGCTTATGCACAAAATTATGCACATTTAGGGTAGAAAATGCTCAATTTTATAGGTAATAATTTCAAAAACTCGATATTGGGCGATTGCCAGCTAATTTTGGGCGCCGAGTCTTGATAAATTCGACCACTTTTAGGTTTGTGAGAAAAGCGCGTTAAGTTCAGCATGGCTGGTGGGTGAATTGCTTGGGGTAAAAAAGCCATTATCCCCCTTGCACGCAAGGGCCGAGGGCGCTATTGTGCGGCGAAATTTGATAAATCCATTGATTAGGAATTCCCATGTCACAAATTGACACAAGCACAGTCGCGAAAATCGCGCGGCTGGCACGGATAAAAATTGAAGACGACAAGCTTGATCCTCTTGCGGGTGAGCTGAATAATATTGTTGGCTGGATTGAGCAATTGGCTGAAGTTGACACCGACAATATTGAGCCGATGGCTTCCGTGGTTGATGTGAAGCTGCGCTGGCGCGAAGATGAAGTGACCGATGGTGATAAGCCTGAAGCCGTGCTTGCCAATGCGCCCGAGGGTGAATATGGCTTTTTCGCTGTGCCGAAGGTGATTGAATAATGACGGATTTAACAAAGGTTACTATTGCCGAAGCGCGCGACTTGCTGGCTAAGGGCGATATCACGTCCAGAGAGTTGACCGAAGCGCATGTGGCGGCTGTTAGTGCGTCCAAGCCGCTTAATGCTTATATTCTTGAAACGCCGGAACTGGCATTAGAGATGGCCGATAAGGCAGATGCCAAAATCAAGGCAGGGGATGCGACGAGCATGACGGGTATCCCAATCGGTGTGAAAGACCTTTATTGCACCAAGGATGTGCGCACCACAGCTTGTAGCCATATTCTTGATGGCTTTATTCCACAATATGAAAGCACGGTTACACAAAATTTGTGGAACGAAGGTGCTGTAATGCTCGGTAAGCTTAATATGGATGAATTTGCCATGGGGTCGTCTAACGAGACATCTTATTATGGCCCTGTGATTAACCCCTGGCGTCGCGGTAATACCGATACGGTGCCTGGTGGCTCATCTGGTGGCTCTGTGTCGTCTGTAGCGGGCTTTGCAGCCATGGGCGCAACGGCGTCTGATACCGGTGGTTCTATTCGCCAGCCAGCCGCTTTTACAGGCACGGTTGGCATTAAGCCAACATATGGTCGCTGCTCTCGCTACGGTATGGTGGCTTTTGCCAGTTCGCTTGACCAAGCGGGTCCTATCACGCGCACAGTACGCGACGGTGCAATTATGCTGGAAACTATGTGCGGATTTGATGCCAAAGACAGCACATCAGCGCATCTGGATGTTCCAAATTTTGAAGCGGCCCTCACAGGGGATATTCGCGGTCTTAAGGTGGGTATTCCGAAAGAATATTATCTTGATGGTATGAATAGCGAAATTGAGGCCATGTGGCAGCAAGGCATTGAATGGCTGAAAGCTGCTGGCGCTGAAATTGTTTCTATCAGCTTGCCGCACACTAAATATGCACTGCCGGCTTATTATATTGTTGCGCCCGCTGAAGCGTCATCCAACCTAGCGCGCTACGATGGTGTTCGCTATGGCCTGCGCGATAAGGGTGACGAAAGCGGTTTGGATGAAATGTATTATAGCACGCGTGCAGCGGGCTTTGGCGAAGAGGTCAAGCGCCGTATCATGATCGGTACCTATGTTCTCTCCGCTGGCTATTATGATGCTTATTATATTAAGGCACAAAAGGTTCGCCAGCTTATCAGTAATGATTTTAAAGCGGCCTACGAGGAGTGTGATGTAATTCTTACACCAACAGCGCCGTCTGCCGCTTTCGCCTTTGGTGAAAAATCAGATGATCCACTGGCTATGTATCTCAACGATGTCTTTACTGTGCCCGCATCACTGGCTGGACTTCCGGGCATGAGCGTACCAGCCGGGCTGGATAGCACGGGGCTCCCACTTGGACTTCAGGTGCTGGGCAAGGCGTGGGACGAAGAGACAATGATTAAAGTAGGTGGCGTGCTCGAAACGGCTGCAGCCTTTGCTGCGAACCCAACCGAGTGGTGGAGATAGATCATGTCAAAATATATAATTCAAGGCGCGAAAGACGACTATGAAGTGGTGATCGGACTAGAGATCCACGCACAGGTCATTTCCAACTCAAAGCTTTTTTCCGGTGCTTCTACGACCTTTGGGGCAGAGCCTAATCACAATGTATCGCTGGTGGATGCGGCTATGCCCGGTATGCTGCCAACAATTAACGCTGAGTGTATTCGTCAAGCTGTGCGTACAGGTCTCGCGATTGAAGCGGAGATCAATAAATATTCCGTTTTTGACCGTAAAAACTATTTTTACGCTGATTTACCGCAAGGCTACCAGATCAGCCAGTTTAAATATCCGATCGTTGGTGAAGGCGTTGTAACGGTTGACCTTGAAGGTGGCCGCACAAAAGATGTTGGTATCGAGCGCATCCACCTTGAGCAGGATGCGGGTAAGTCGATGCACGACCAGCATCCAAGCAAAACCTTTGTCGACTTGAACCGCTGCGGTGTGGCGCTGATGGAGATTGTCTCCAAGCCTGATATGGCAAGCCCGGAAGAAGCGGGCGCTTATGTTACTAAAATCCGTACTATTTTGCGCTATATCGGCTCATGTGACGGTAACATGGAACAAGGCTCTATGCGTGCGGATGTGAATGTGTCTGTGCGCCGTGCAGGCGAGCCTCTTGGTACACGCTGCGAGCTTAAAAACATCAATAGTGTGCGCTTTGTGCGCCAATCGGTTGAAGTAGAAGCCCGTCGTCAGGTGGCTATCTTAGAAGATGGTGGCGAGATTGATCAGGAAACACGTCTGTTTGACCCTGTTAAGGGTGAGACGCGCTCTATGCGTAGCAAGGAAGAAGCACACGACTATCGCTACTTCCCATGCCCAGACCTGTTGCCTGTGGAATTTGATGATGACTTCATTGAAGCCGCTAGGGCCACTTTACCAGAGCTACCTGATGTTAAAAGAACACGCTTGGTCGAAGAGCTTGGGCTGAGCGACTATAATGCTTCTGTATTGGTTGCGGAAAAAGAGACTGCTAATTTCTTTGAAGCCATGCTGGCAGCAACTGTTAAAGCCACGGGCAAAGAGGCTAAAGACATGGCAAGTAAGGTTGCTAACTGGGTACTTGGTGACCTGTTTGGTGCCTTGAACAAAGCTGGAAAAACTATAGCTGAAAGCCCTGTGACAGCCGAGCAGGGCGCTGAACTATTGGCGCTGATTTATGACGGCACAATTTCAGGCCGCATTGCCAAGGATGTTTTTGAAGAGATGTTCAAGAGCGGTAAAGGCGCGGCCGTTATTGTTGATGAAAAGGGCTTAAAGCAAGTGTCTGACACGGGCGAGATTGAGCGTATCATTGACGAGGTGATCGCCGCCAACCCGGGACAAGTTGAGCAATACCGTGGCGGCAAGGATAAGCTTATCGGCTTCTTTGTTGGCCAAGTTATGAAAGCAACGGGCGGCAAAGCCAACCCCGGTGTGGTCAATGGCCTCTTGAAGCCTAAGCTTGATGGGTAGCTCCTAACACCGTCACCCCGTGCTTTGATTGTTAGATCAAATTACGACACGGGGTCCAGAAAATATAAATGTCCTCGCTTTAGCGAGGGCTTTTTTCTTTTTGGTACTGGATTACGGCCTTCGCCGCAATGACGAATTGAGTGGCATGCAAAAGGCCGGAGGAAATTTCCTCCGGCCTTTTTATTGGGTAAAAGCAGTATTGCTCTATTATTCTTTACCAGTTTCTCTAGGTTCACCTTTCCAGCCAGACCCTGTTTTAGGGAAAGCCTCGAGATCTAGTCCAAATTGTGGTGAATGCGGACCTGCTGGAATGCCTCTACTTGGCGTTATAAAGGCCATGTTATTTGCGCTCACTGCCAAATTTGTATAATCAGAACGCATATTGTTAGCGGCTGCAGTTATTGCGGTGAGGATCAAGTCGGCAAACAAATTGCCTGAGTTGCCAGATGTATCATGAATATATGTAGCGGTATTATGCCACAAGTCTCCACCTGATTTAGCATCTACCAACTTGTACTTGAAGGAAACTTTGATCCCAGACGAAATTAGCGCGTACTTGGCATCCCATTCCAAAATCTCTACATACAATATCATGTCAGCACCAAAGAGCTCTCCAACACGAGTAGGGTCAGCAGCGTGCACCATGGCTGCGTCGGCTAAGCCATCATTTTCCATGCTCTTTTTGACCATATTAATAGGGAAAACATAATAGCCTTTTTCTGCCAAAGGTATGGGTGCGGTTGTTAAGAAGAAATCTGCCGCTTCGGCTTCATTGGAGCTGTTGACAACAGGTAACACTAAGATAGAGCGTGGAGCACTATCTCTAAAGGCAGTGTAATCAATAGGCTCAATGGGTTGACCAGTACAAGCAGCAACTAAGAAGAATGAGCAGACTGCTATAGATTTTTTAAGTATGTTCATTCTTTTTCTCCTGATGGGCTAGATACGGCACTTTCATCAGTTTGAGGGAGTGCTGGGGTTAATCGGAATATAATATTATCCATATAGGCTTCAGATTCTGGCCACATATCACGCTCTTTTTGGAAATAGATAAGTGCCTCAGAATCCTGACCAGATTCTAAAAGGGCATAGCCATATTCAGCATACAATCCAGGAGGGATTTTATTATCAGTTTCGGCTGCTAGAACTATAACAGCCATATTCTTAGAAAACTCTTCGGCTGAGGTGCCGTCTTTATAGTGGGTTAAAACTGCATTACTATAGCCATTCCAGCTATAAAGTGTCTCGGCTTTAGGTCCACATGCCACAAGCAGTAGGGCAGTGGATACGACAAGAAATGTCGTTTTTAACGTCTTGGTTTTCATTAGTAGCTCCCCTTTAAAAATTATTTAGTTGTTGGTTCAGTATATTCATTCTTTTGGTCTTCAGAAGTTGGCTCCTTATGAGAATACTGATCATTCTCAGTTGACTCCACTTCGGTAGAAGGCATGTGCCCGCAACCAACTAAGAACAGTGTTGATAAAATTATAAATATTTTTTCCATTATCTAGCTCCCTTCTGCTACATAGAGCCCTTCTGGGCGGCCATCTGCAACTGTTCCAGATATGACTTCGGCCATAGCGCCTTCGCTTGTTTCTGTTTCGCCAAACAGTCCAGTGATGCGAATAGTTGCAACTGCTGTTGGCGGCAGAGTGATATCAAAACCTGAATCATTACTTTGAATAGTCATTCCTGACTTTAGAACTGTTAACTGGTCACCAACGGCAAGCCCTTGTGACTTACCGCCAGCAATATAAACTACACCATTTGCAACTTGTAGAATGTCTGTGCGCCATTTTCTGTCTTTTAGTTTGCCGACGAGTTCATCAATCACTTTTGAAATTGCTGCTGAAATAGCGCGATCATTGAGTGTTGCATCATATTCTGCAGTACTACCAACGCCTAAAACAGTTTTAGTGCTAGTCGTTGCCTCACCTGAGCCTGTCGCGGAGTGGAAAACTAGTCCCGTTTTAACATCCACAAGACGAATAGTAACGGACGCT
>CBFDBT010000091.1:0-10382 GCA_965603115.1 uncultured Alphaproteobacteria bacterium | reverse complement strand
AGCAGAGGGGGTTGCAATCACCAAAGCTGTGCCAAGGGATGCGGCAGCAAGAGATTTGGTAACAATATTTTTTGTATTTTTAGCGTTTAACATTGGGAGTCCTCCAAAAATGTTATGGGATAAATAAAGGGGTAAGGGGTGGTCACCCCTTACAGAATTTTGAAGAAATTTTTAGCTTTCGGCTACTTTTTGAACACCATCCAAGAAGTCATCAATGGTGGTTTTCAAAAGATTGGTTTGCTCAGCCATCTCTTTGGCTGTCATCATAACCTGATTTGAACTAGCAGCTGTTTCAGAAGCGCCTTGCGCCACACCGCCGATGTTATCACTAACCTCTTGCGTGCCACTTGCTGCTTCTTGAACATTTCTTGATATTTCAGTTGTAGTAACCTGTTGTTCTTCAATGGCCGCTGCTACTGCTGAGGCGAGCTCGGCGGTAACTTCTACCGAACTTGTTATCTCACCCATGGCTGCTGTTGCATCATTGATTTTAGTTTGAATGTCTTGGACTTGGGTTGATATTTGACTGGTCGCATTAGCAGTTTGGCCCGCAAGGGATTTCACCTCTGAGGCCACAACGGCAAAGCCACGTCCAGCATCACCTGCTCTGGCAGCTTCAATCGTTGCGTTAAGAGCCAACAGGTTGGTCTGCTCTGCAATATCATTAATCAATTTTACAATTTCGGAGATTGACTGTGAAGAAACAGAGAGATCATCCATGATAACAGTTGTTGACTGAGATTTGGTGGATACTTGCTGCGTTGCAGTATTTGACTTCTCCATTTGATTAGCAATCTCTGAAACTGTAGCGCCCATTTCTTCTGTTGCACTGGCAACTGTTTGCACATTAACGGAAGCTTCTTCAGCCGCGGCTGCAACAGTAGTTGCCTGCTTACCTGCTTCTTCAGCCGTTGCACTCATGCTTTGCGCGGTCGATTCCAGCTCGGTTGTGCCCGCTGAAACACCTTTGATCACATCGCTGACTTTAACATTAAAGCCTTCGACCAAATCGGCCATCGCTTTTGCTTTTGCTTCACGGGCTTCAGTTTCTGCACGTTCTTGCTCAAGCTCTTTTTGCTTTTGTGCTTCTTCAGCTTCACGGGCTAAACGCTCGCGTTCATTTTCAGCTTCAGCCGCTTCGATGGCCTCCAAGCGCATGCGCTCGCGCTCTATCATGCCTTGGCGGAAACTTTCTACAGCGATAGCAATTGTACCAAGCTCATCGGCGCGGTCCTGATAAGGCACCTCAATGTCGGTTTTGCCTTCGTTAGAGAGCGTATCCATGACATTAACGGTTTTAGTGATTGGCACTGTTATTGTTCTGGCACCAAAATAAGCACCAGCTCCCATTAGCGCGACAAGGGCTGTTGCGATGAAAATCATCGTATTGCGCATGGAATTAATAGGGCCATGAACTTCTTCTTTGTCTATTTCGGCTATAAGCGCCCATTTCACACCGTTAAATTCAAAAGGGGCATAGGCTGAAAGCACCATAATACCACGATAATCTTCAATATATTCTATGCCTGAATTGCCTCTAAGACCTTCTTTGGTAGTATTGCCGTCAATTCTGGTATTAAGAATGGATGATGCATCACCTTCATTAAGAAAACGACTATCTGAGCGCATAAGATTATCGGTACCAACGATGTAAGATTCGCCCGATTCGCCCATACCAGTTGCATTTTGCATGATGGCATTTATACGCGCAATTGGCATTTGAAAGGCGAGAACACCTACTTTGTCGCCACTGGCATCAAAAACTGGTGTGGCTATAAAACTGGCAGGAACACCAGCACTTGGTGCATAAGATTTAAAGTCATAAAAAGACACATCATCGGAAGACGAAAGGTTCATCGCGTCTTTATACACATTGGCTAGATCAGAGCTGCTCCACTGCCCAGTGTGCATATTGGTCGCAAAGTCAGCTTCTTTATAAACTGAGTAAACAAGGTCGCCTTCTATGTCAAAAAGGAAAACATCATAATATCCGCGTGTATCTTGCAAGTTATGGAACCAAGGGTGTAATTTTTTGTGGGACTGGGTATAAGGGGAATTATCACCCGCGTCATAAAGTTTTTCCAACTGGTCTGTCTTATAAAGAGAGTAAATTTCACTACCAGCATCATCACCCATAGCACTCCATGCATTGGTGAATTCCACTATAGCGGCGGCAGTATTGGGGTTTTTCGCCGTTATCTGCAAGTCTTCTTCAATCGCACCTAGGTAAGCTTTGAGCTCACTAGAGCGACCTGCAAGTACAGCTGTCAGGTTATTATCCACCTGATCCTCATTCATAGTTTTTGAATTGCTATATGCTGTTGCCGTGATAATAGCAGCTGTCAATATAATGACCAACACGGCGGCGGCTGGGATTTTAACTCCAATTTTCATATCCAGTATCTTTTTTAACATGGTTAGCTCCTAATACGAATATCCCCCCCCTCAGAGATAGTCTGTTCAATATTTAAATAATTGGTTCCCTCAATTAATAAGTTTATTCATGCACTAAACTTATTAATTAATGATGAATCATTATCAAAATAATTCAATTATATCAATAATATATGAGAATATTGCTCATGTTTATTAGGTATTTGCTAACAAAAAAAACGGAGGTCACAAGGACCTCCGTTGAGTTTGGGAAGAGTAGGGTAATATAGTAAGTTAGAAAGAAGCGCCCAGTGAAAAGACCACTGCGCTGCTTGCATTGGTTTTAAGGCCGAAGTTTTCAATGTTGGTATCAACATAAGTTACGGCGGCTTCGAACTGTCCAATTGGGTAGGATACGCCCGCGGACCAGTCCCATTTTTTGTCGCCAAAAGCGCCATTTTCATAAGCAAGGTGACCAGCTAGGGCAAAGCCTGTGTCACCAAGCGGGTAACCAGCATCAAGATAGATATAACTATTGTCTTGATTGCCAAGGCTGTCTTGTGAAAAGGCATAAGCATACCCAAAGGTCCAGTCCATTTTTTGTAATGCGCCGGAGATGGAAGCATAGCCCTCTAAGTAAGCTGTACCATCAGAACCGGGGTATGTATAAGCAAGTAGACCAACATCATAGGTCAGGTCGCCAATTTCACCAGCATAGCCGCCGTAAATATCAAGCTCGGTTTCAGAACCGGCTACTGGATCAATGCTTGAGCCCCATGTGCCGAGATAAAAGCCGGATTTGTGGCTGACATCCAAGCCGCCCTGAATGGCAGTATCACGGTTGGACATGGACAGACCACGAAAGCGATATTCTGAGACAACAGTTGCATTGGCTGAAAAGCTGAACATACCATCGTCTTCGGCCATAGCAGAGGGGGTTGCAATCACCAAAGCTGTGCCAAGGGATGCGGCAGCAAGAGATCTGGTAACAATATTTTTTGTATTTTTAGCGTTTAACATTGGGGTTTCCTCTGTAATGTTATGGGATAAATAAATTTGCAAGGGTAAATAATCGATGATGAGTATCTCCCCTTACAGAGATTGATCTAAAGCCCGAGCTTTTGTGAGCCTCTACCGAATTCCGGGTAGGCTTCCATACCCAGTTCAGCTACGTCTGAGCCGATAAGCTCTTCGTCTTCACTTAAGCGTATGCCAACGGTCAATTTAAGGCCGTACCAGGCGATGGCAGATGTGGTGATGACAAAAGCCCCGACAAGGACAATACCGGATATCTGCGCGAGCAGGCTGGCGTCACTATTTGTAAAGACAACAGCAATGGTGCCCCAGATACCGCATACGAGATGAACACTGAGAGCGCCCACTACGTCATCGACCTTGAACTTGTCAAACAGTGGTACGGCAAAGGTAACGAGAACCGCGCCAAAACCACCGATGAGTATGGCCTGTCCAATGCTTGGCGTTAGTGGCTCGGCAGTGATGGATACTAGGCCAGCTAGCGCACCGTTTAGAACCATTGTGATATCAACTTTTTTGTATATAGCTTTGGTCATTAGCGCAGCGACGACACATCCACCCGCGGCTGCCATGTTGGTGTTGACAAAGATGTTGGAGATGGAGACCACATCGGAGGCTGAGCCCATGGCTAGTTGAGATGCGCCGTTAAAGCCAAACCAGCCGAGCCATAAGATGAACGTGCCGAGAGTAGCCATCGGCATGTTGGAGCCGGGCATTGGGCGAACTTCCCCATTTTTACCGTAACGACCCAAACGGGGGCCGAGTATAATGGCCCCCATGAGTGCCGCCCAACCGCCTGTGGAATGAACAGTAGTAGAGCCTGCAAAATCAAGGAACTCAGCACCAGCGTAAGCCACAAAGGCTTCACCGTGCAGGAAGCCCGCGCCCCAGTGCCAAGCCCCTTGAATAGGATAAATTATAGCCGCCAGAATTAGGGTAAAGCCAAGGAATGGGAAAAGTTTAACGCGTTCAGCCACTGTGCCAGACACGATAGACGCTGTGGTTGCTACAAATACCATTTGGAAGAAAAAGTCTGATCCGGCTGAATATCCGCCATCAAAGGAAGCCCCATCTTCGGCAAGTGCTGCTGCATCGTCAGCACCAAAGACTGTAAAGCTTCCAAGAAAGCCGCCGTCCACGCCGCTATACATTAAATTATAACCCACTGCATAAAACATGATGCAGGCCAGCGCATATAAAAGAATGTTCTTAAGGCAAATGTCGCCAACATTTTTTGTGCGTACAAGGCCGGCCTCTAACATGGCAAATCCAGCCGCCATCCACATGACAAGAAATCCCCCTATCAGGAATAGAAGCGAATTAAAGATATAGACGGATTCAGCGTCGACAGCTGCGGCTGGTGTTGTTGTAATCAGTCCCAGCGTTAGCACGGGTAGAAATAAACGAGTTAGATATTTTTTCATGAGATTATCCTTACATCAGAAATAATGACTATAATTAAAGTGCGTCAGCGCCGCTTTCACCTGTGCGAATGCGGATGGCTTGCGATGCTTCGAGCACAAAGATTTTGCCGTCGCCGATTTGGCCAGTTTTGGCAGCGGCTTCGATGGCTTCAAGGACAGCTGGGGTCATGTCTTTAGGCACAGCCACTTCAACTTTCACTTTGGGACGAAAATGCACTTCATATTCAGCGCCACGATAAATTTCTGATTGGCCTTTTTGGCGGCCAAAGCCTTGCACTTCAGAAACGGTTAACCCTGCAATGCCCGCCTCGGATAATGCGTCTCTAACGTCATCGAGAAGGTGGGGTTTAATGATGGCAATTATATAATTCATACTGAACCTCTTACTATGTTAGTCACGAGCGGTGACAGGTGAGTTACGCCTCTACATTACAAAGTGCGTGCCAAATTCGTAAAATTTAATAACACATTGATTATGTTGTCATATTAATGACATCCACTAAGATTGGCCTTAGGTGTTATATGTAGAAATAAAAGGCATTGCCTATATTTTGGGCAGCACTATATTGTGAATTTATTCTCGCGAATATTATTTGGGCGTGGTAGGGATGAATTTCGATTTTTTAGAAGGCCATGTATGGACATAAAGGAATTTTTTGGCACCGACTGGCGCTCGCAAATGAGTGTGGCCACGCTTGGCGAAGCTGAGCGCTTAAACGCCCTAAGTCCGCTTGATCGCGCCAAAGCAGGGTGGCAGATTTGGCGAGAAGATGAAGTTGAAAATGCAGAGCCCCATGGTGGGGATGCGCAGAAAATTAATAGCTTTGATGGAGAACTGAAGTGGAACGTGTGGGCCAAGGCCTACAAAGATGATTTTCTGGTCGATATCAAAGAGGGGGAAGCGGACCTCTTCGGCAATGGCAAGCGGCAAATCAAGCGAGGCGACCCTGAGTATCTCGACCGGAGCATTGACTTTGGTCAGGATGTGGAGCGTGACCGTGAGGGTATGTTTGAAATTTCCCATGGTCATTTCTCAAGGTTTATTTTTCCGGGCCGTGTGAGCTTTGAAGGGGGGGTGATTAATCAAGAAGCCCACTTTGTAAATGCGTTATTTGCCGCAGGGGCGGTCTTTATAAAAGCAAACTTTAAAGACAATGTCTATTTCTCGAGCGCCACCTTTATTAAGGAACCGCAATTCTCTCGGGCTGCCTTTGAAAAGCAGGCCTATTTCCTGCGTACAAAATTTAAGGATAAGGCCGATTTCTCTATCGCGACCTTTGCAGAGGATGCTAATTTTAGCGATGCTAAATTTTTCAAAAGAGCGAGCTTTAATATGGCCGCCTTTACAGGCAATGCTTGTTTTAAAGAGGCGAATTTTAAAGGCGATGCGCATTTCCGCCATACTATATTTACCATGGGCGCCGATTTTACATATGTGACTTTCAACAAACAGGCGATCTTTCACCATACGCTGTTTCACTGTAGTAGCGATTTCAGCTTTTCAATTGCTGAGCGGGACATAGACTTTAGTAATGCCTATTTTTTAAATCGATCACAAAGTTCTTTTGAGACGGATTTTAGTCATATGGTGGTTAAGGGCAGCATGCTGATGGATAAGGTTGGGTTTGGCAGCAGCAAATATTATAGTGCCGATGACCCCCATAACTTGAAAGCTAAAAAGCTTATTGAAAGCTATGTCCTGACCAGCAGGGTGCACCCTGTGCCTAATTTCATTGGATTAAAGGTGCCAAAGGTACTTGACCTGAGGACATCTGAAATAAAATATCATGCCCATATGCATGATATGCTGGCCTCGGCAAAATTTCGTAAGTTGAAAGAAATAGCGGAAAAGACGCAGCAACACGGAAAAGTCGTGGAATATTTCCGCCAAGAGTATCGCCACAAAAAATACAGTGGGGAGCCTTTAAGCTGGATGCGATTAAAAGTGTGGTTTTATGAAATATTTGCTCGCTGTGGCACCAGCGCCATACGGCCAATACTTTGGATAGCGGCCTTGATACCGCTTTTTTCCATAGGCTATATATATTTTAGTCATGAATGGGTTTTATCAAAAGTTACTTTTGTCGAGGCACTGATAGCCCTTGAGTTTTCAGCTTATCAAGCCATACCTTTCATCGAGTTTAGTGACTTGGATGTCGAGCGCCCTGTTCAGTTTTTATACGGTGGCTATGACGCCATGCCCTTAAAAGCTTGGTTTTTATCCCTGGCCCATAAAATAACCACTCTATCGCTGGGCTTTTTTGTTGGCCACGGAATCTGGAATTATTTTAGGAAGTAATAATTTAACCGTTCAGGCGCCACTTAGGCTTCCTCCGCTGAAGCTACGGGCGGCCTTTGGCCTTGCCCCACCAGCAAGCTGCTTCGGATTGGAGTTCTAGTCTTGGAGAATTGATGCCTATTTCCGCAGGGAACTTGTCCCCAAGGCAAGCGTGACCACGCGCCACGCGAGAGCGTGAAAGCCTTAGTGGCGTTTGAACGTCAGAATTTAACTCCCCAATAGCATCTTATGTTCTTTTTTAAACAGGGCGGACAAAAACCGTATTACCGCGTCGATGCGCGCGACGGTGCGCAGGTCTTCGTGGGCTGCAATCCACAGTTCGCGCTCGATAGATATGCTCTCGGGCAACACAGGCACCAGCTCTGACATAGCGTCGGCGAGAAAGCAGGGCAAGAGCGCAAGTCCCAAGCCGTCCGCAGCGGCATTGGCCTGACCTGTTACGTTGGTGGAGCGAAAGGCCACATGGGGCGACTTAAAGGTCTTGTCTAAAAGCTGAAGTTCTGACAGTTGCAACAGGTCCTCCACATACCAGATGAAATCATGCCCTGTGAAGTCGCGCAGTCGGTGAATGGGCGCGTGGCTGTTGAGATATGACTGTGATGCATAAAGCCTCAAGTTATAGCTCGCGGCTTTATGCGCTACTAGGCGGCCCCGTTTGGGGCGAGCGAGCAAAATTGCGATATCGGCTTCGCGCTTGGAGAGCGACAGGTGCCGCGTTTCTGCAACCAGTTCAAGCTCAATGGCGGGGTGGCTTTGACGAAAACTGGTCCAGCGCCGCGCTAAAAACTGACTGCCGAGGGCTTCGGGCGTGGCAAGGCGCACGGTGCCGGACATAGCCGCATCCCGACCAGAAAGCTCACGAAATAAAGCCAGAGAATTGCTCTCCATCGCTTCACTGTGGGCGACCATTGATCTGCCCTCTTCGGTGAGGGCATAGCCCTTAGGCGTGCGATCAAACAGTCGAACTTCTAATGATTTTTCCAAAGCTGTGATCCGCCGCGATACCGTGGTGTGGTCAACGCCAAGGCACTGGGCCGCTTGCGAAAGGCGGCCGGTGCGGGAAAGTTCGAGAAAATACCTTATGTCATTCCAGTCATACATAGCCTTCTTATATATCACATGTGCAAAAATGCACAATGAATTGCGCATTTATTCTCAGTTACTTGCATCCATGCATATGCTAGGGTCGTTTAAATTCATAAAGATATTGCATGCACATTAGGAGACTTTCATGACATACGAACGACATCATATTATTGGTGGTAAAGACGTTAAAGGCACATCTGGTCGGTTTGGACCTATTTTTAACCCGTCTCTAGGTCAAGAGGTTGGCCGTGTTGCTCTTGCCAGCAAATCTGAAGTTGAGGCCGCCATTGAAGTTGCTGAAAAAGCGGCTCAAAGCTGGGGCGCAACGTCAGTTGTTAAGCGCGGACGTGTGGTGCAAACAATGGTGCAACTCATGTACCGCGACCTTGATAAGCTCGCCGAAGCGCTGTCAAAAGAGCATGGTAAAGTGTTTACCGATGCACAGGGCGAAGTGCAGCGCGGCATCGATGCGCTTGAGTTCGCGCAAGGCATCCCGCACCTTCAAAAGGGTGAATATTCTGATAATGTTGCCGGTGGTATTGATCTTTATTCCATGCGCAAACCTCTCGGTGTGGTGGGTGTTATCACACCATTTAACTTCCCGATCATGATCCCCGGTTGGTCGGCTGTTGCCATTGCTTGCGGTAATGCCATGGTGATGAAGCCATCAGAGAAAAATCCATCGGCCACTATGCTTTACGCTGAGCTTTGGAAAGAAGCGGGTTTGCCAGACGGTGTCCTTAATATCGTTAATGGTGACAAAGAAGCGGTTGATACGCTTTGCACCGATCCACGCGTAAAAGCTGTGAGCTTTGTTGGCTCCACTGCAATTGCCAAACATGTTTATTCAACATCTACGGCCAGTGGAAAGCGCTGTCAGGCTATGGGCGGCGCTAAAAACCATATGGTTGTTATGCCCGATGCTGATCTTGAGCAAACCTGTGACGCGCTTGTGGGTGCGGCCTATGGTTCAGCCGGAGAGCGCTGCATGGCGATATCTGTTGCTGTTTGTGTTGGTGATGCGGTAGCAGACAAGTTGGTTGAGATGCTCAAGCCGCGCGTTGAAGCCCTAAAAATTCGCCAGTCGCTAGACTTGGAAGCTGAAATGGGCCCGCTGGTTACCGCAGAACATTTTGCCAAGGTTAGCGGTTATATCGGCCTTGCCAAGGAAGAAGGCGCAACGCTTGTGGTTGATGGCCGTGATTATGTGCACGATGATGAAGACCATAAAAATGGCTATTTCCTAGGTGGCTCGCTTATCGATAATGTCACAACAGATATGAAGTCTTACAAAGATGAGATATTTGGCCCAACCTTGCAAATCATGCGCGTTAAATCATTTGACGAAGCTATCGCTAAACCAAGCGAACATGAATATGGCAACGGTACCAGCATTTTTACACGTGACGGCGATACCGCACGCGAGTATGTAAACCGTGTTGAAGTTGGCATGGTCGGCGTTAATGTGCCTATTCCAGTGCCGCTATCTTTTTATAGCTTCGGTGGATGGAAAAACTCAGCCTTTGGTGATGCGAACCAGTATGGCATGGAAGGTGTTAAATTTTACACCAAAGTAAAAACTGTGACATCGCGCTGGCCTACTGGCATTCGTGCGGGCGCAGATTTCAATATTCCAACACTGAATGACTAGAACTTTCGTTTATTGAGGGGCGAGAAAGCTCGCCCCTCTTGCCTTTTGATAAAAAGAGGGCAAGATGTCCTTTGAAAATAAAAAAAGGAGATAACGGCGATGAAATCTAGAAATATAGTCTCAATCATAGTCCTTGGCTTGGCTCTGGCCGCTTGCGGGCCTTCTGGCGGCACCACTCAAGATAATAGTGCAGCAACATCAAACGCTAAAATAGCAGCCGACATTGCTATACCTTACGAAAAATTCACCCTAAGCAACGGCCTGCGCGTTATTGTGCATACCGACCGAAAAGCCCCAATTGTTAACGTGAATATCTGGTATCATGTTGGTTCTAAAAACGAACCAGAAGGCAAAACAGGATTTGCACATTTGTTCGAGCATTTAATGTTCAACGGGTCTGAAAATTATGATGGAGAATATTTCAAGCCCTTTGAAGATGTAGGGGTTACGGGCATGAATGGCACCACATGGTTTGATCGCACAAATTATTATGAAACGGTACCAACCCCAGCAC
>CBFDBT010000090.1:0-10520 GCA_965603115.1 uncultured Alphaproteobacteria bacterium | reverse complement strand
GAGATGATCCGCGACGAGATTGAGGCCGCGCGAGCGCTCAAGCATTTGCGAGTTTCTCCTGCTATCGAAGGAAAAGTGGGTTCTTATAAAGTGCGCTTGCCCGAGACTAAAGTTGAAACGCCTATCTATGTGCGCGCTATTTGGTATTTATCCGACAGCACGATTGAAGTAACGGGCGGCGAGAATGAAGGAAAATGGCTGCATCTGACCAATATTGTCCGTCACTCAACAATGTTAGGTGAGTGGGACGGTAGTGCAAAAAGCTTCGATATAACAGCGGGTGACACCGAGATACCTATGGCTGATGGTATCGCGATTTTATTGCATGAAGGCTATGGGCATGGTGCGCTTGTTGGCGCTGCATCTGCACCGTTTGAAAAGAATTGATGGGTTTTATGCGTGGATTTGAAAAAATCATCGTTTTTCTGGCAGCCATTTTTTTGGTGTCATCGCCTTCTTACGCGGAGCAGCGAGAAAAGCACACTTTTTATGTTGATGGTTGGCACCTTAAAGCCGATCTCCTTTCTCCTACAGTGCGTAATAATGCCAAGCTTCCGATGGTGGTTATGCTCAACAAAGCAGCCGGTGACCGTAAAATTTACCGCGCATTATCTCGCAAACTTCTTGCCAAAGGCTTTGCCTCCATGCGCGTTGATCTGCGAGGTCACGGCGATAGCATTAATAAAGGTCGCTTTGACCCCAGGGACCGCGATAGCTTTAAATTGCTGGATGGAACATATAAAGATATCGCCATCATAACCCAGTGGGTGCGTGGTGCGGGTAAATATAATGGTCTTGCCATTATTGGCGCGAGCTATAGCGGCGATCATATGATGCTGGCTAGCGAAGTGGGTGGCTATGCAGACGCCTATATTGCTCTTTCTCCGGGGTCCTTTAGTGAGGCTAGCATCGGCAAAATAGACGCCACTGGCAAGCCATGGTTTTTCTTGCGCGCGACCAAGGAGTTGCCCTTTTTCGATGAGATTTTTGCAAAAATTGGCGAGCGGAGCAAAACTGCAAAAATTCAGATTGTCGAAGGCGACGGTCATGCGTCCGATATGCTGATTGATAACCCCGCGCTGGAAGATGACCTTATTTCTTGGCTGACCTTGAAGCTGAAGTAAAAGGAGAGGGGTTAGATATCCAACTCACCCGTGGCCCACTCAGCCGCATCGCGCACCACATCGCTTTCATCCGTGAGCAGTGGATCTATCAAAGGCAGGTAGCCCACGTCCTCGCTATTGCCAATGGCATAGAGCACGTTGCGCACAAAGCGGTTGCGGCCAATGCGTTTTATTGGGCTGCCCGAGAAAATTTCACGAAAATGCTTATCATCAAGCTGCACCAGATCACCAAGCTGCGGGGCTTGTAATTCCAGTCTCGCATGGAGCTGCGCTTCTTTGCTGACGCTGGCAAATTTGTTCCAAGGACAGGCAGCAAGGCAGTCGTCACAGCCATATATACGGTTGCCCAAAGCTTTGCGAAATTCCAGTGGAACGGGCTCTTTTAATTCAATGGTTAAATAGCTGATACATCGTCGCGCATCAATTTTATGAGGTTCGACAAAAGCATTGGTGGGGCAGGCATCCAAGCAGGCTGTACACGTGCCGCACTGGTAGTCATGGGGTGGATCGCTGGGTAATGCCAGTGTTGTATAAATGGCGCCGAGGAACAGCCAGCTGCCATAGTCAGGGCTGACCATATTGGTGTGTTTGCCCTGCCAGCCAAGGCCTGCAGCAGCTGCGAGGGGTTTCTCCATCACCGGGGCCGTGTCGACAAAAACTTTTAAGTCACAGGGCATTTCTGCCACCAACCAACGCGCTAATTGCTTGAGGCGTTTTTTAACAAGGTCATGATAATCTTTGCCTCTGGCATAAACTGATATATTGCCGTGGGTGGGCATATCAAGTAGCTGCCTTGGGTCTGTGCTGGGGCCATAATTAAGCCCGAGCATGATCACTGATTTTGCTTCAGGCCACAGTCCTGTCGGGGTTGCGCGTTCTTTCTGGCGCTCCTCCATCCAACGCATCGTGCCGTGGTGACCAGCTCCGATATATTCACTTAAGTGGGCTTTAGTATGCTGGAGAGCTTCAGGGGCGGTGATGCCAACACTATCGAAGCCAAACTCGGCGGCTTTTTCCTTAATAAGGGCTGCGAGGTCAGTTGGGGCAAGATCAGGTTTAGTCATTTAGAAATCTAGTTTGTCATAATGTTTGGGGGGCATCAGGCCAGCAATGCGGTCGCTAAGAAGGTTGCGCACAGACTTGCGCGATTTTACCTTCATGTACCATTCTTTGGCTAGTGGCCAATCTTCCCACGCGATATCGCCTAAATAGTCAATCACGCTAACATGAGCCGCCGCCGCCGCGTCAGCCATGGAGAAGCGATCCCCCGCCATATAAGGGCGCCGTTCAGAAAGGTGGGTGATATAGCTGAGATGAATTTTCAGGTTGTGAGACGCACAGCGAATGGCTTCGCCATCAGGCTGACCCATACGAAAGAATCGCTTCAGTAATTTTTCAGTGACCAAATGCCGCGTAACCTCTGAGCCAAACTTTGTATGAAACCATCCAGTGACACGCCGTATCTCATAACGCTCATCAGCGTCGCCTAGAATTAAAGTTGGTTCTGCTATAGTTTCTTCAAGAAATTCAGCGATAGCCATAGTTCCAGAATAAACACGACCATTGGGCATGACCAGAACAGGCACTTCGCCCGCAGGGTTAAGCGCCATAAACTCAGGACGGCGTTCCCATTCCTTTTCTAGGCGCAGACGCGGCTCAACGCTCTTCTCAGCGAGAAGAATGCGAACAAATCGAGCGGCTGGCGAAAGCCAATGGTGGTATAATACAGGCATAAACCTGTTTTAGCCTATTAATCTTGAAAGGCCAATGCTGATATTAAACTTTATAACACTCAGACGCCGCTAAAAGCTCTTAAGCCACATCTTGTGAGTTATCCTCTTCAAGGGGTTCCACAAGGCGAGCAACCATTTCTTTCGGTACAACTTGCCAAAATTTACCAAGCTTTCCGCCCCAGTTGGAGAGCACTGTTTGGCCAAACCTTGAGCCTGTTTCCTCTACATGGCTTTGGACCATTGAGCGTAAAACCTCTTCCCAGTAAGGGCTCTTTACCCGCTGGTATAGCACAGTTTCATCGTTGATATGGTCTTCAAAATCGCCTGATTCATCAAGAATAAAAGCCATGCCCCCTGTCATTCCGGCTCCGAAATTATCACCGACAGCGCCGAGAATTACCGCTGTTCCGCCGGTCATATATTCGCAGCCATTGGCACCGCAACCTTCTACGACGGTTAGCGCACCAGAGTTTCTAACGGCAAAGCGTTCACCGGCTTGGCCGGAGGCATAAAGCTCGCCCTTGGTCGCGCCGTAAAGCACAGTGTTGCCGATGATGGTATTTTCATGCGGCGTGAGTGTGCTGCGATTGCCGGGGCGCACAACGATGATGCCACCGGACAGGCCTTTGCCAACATAATCATTGGCGTCACCCGCGACCACAAGCTTTAGACCTTGCACCGCAAAAGCACCGAGAGACTGGCCCGCGGAGCCGCGCATGCGCACGGTCACATGGCCGGGGTTGAGGCTATCCATTCCAAAGCGTGAGGTTATTTCCGAAGAAAAGCGTGTGCCGATGGCGCGCTGAGTATTTTGAACGGAATAGGTAAGCTGCATCTTCTCACCTCGTTCAAAAACTGCTTGTGCGTCCTCTATCATCTGAGCGTCGAGCGTGTCGGGCACAGGGTTACGTTCGGTTCTTGTACATATGGTGTTGGATATACGCCCACCAACCTGCAGGAGAAGCGGATTAAGGTCGAGATCATCAAGGTGCGCCGCGCCCCTGCTTACCTGATGCAACAGGTCGGTGCGACCAATGATGTCTTCAAATTTTTCAACACCTAGTTCAGCCAGAATTTCACGCACTTCTTCAGCAATAAAGCTCATGAGGTTTATCACCTTTTCAGCTGAACCTTCAAATTTTTTGCGCAAGTCTTCGTCTTGTGTGCAAACACCAACAGGGCAGGTGTTACTGTGGCATTGCCGCACCATGATGCAGCCCATGGCAACAAGGCTGGCGGTACCGATACCAAATTCTTCAGCGCCCAATATCGCACCAATCACAATATCGCGCCCTGTGCGCATGCCGCCATCTGTTCTCAGTTTTACTTTATGGCGTAGGCCATTGAGCGTGAGAACCTGATTAACTTCTGCGAGACCAATCTCCCACGGAGTACCCGCGTATTTAATGCTGGTTTGCGGACTGGCCGCTGTTCCACCACTGTTACCCGAGACGAGAATGACATCTGCGTGGGCCTTGGCAACGCCGGCAGCAATAGTGCCGATGCCAGCTGAGGATACAAGTTTAACGCAAACTTCGGCGCGTGGATTTATTTGCTTGAGATCATAAATCAACTGGGCCAGATCTTCGATCGAATAAATATCATGGTGTGGTGGCGGTGAAATAAGCGTGACACCAGGGGTCGAGTGACGTAGCCGTGCGATGAGGTCTGTGACCTTAAAGCCGGGTAATTGCCCGCCTTCACCGGGTTTGGCGCCTTGGGCAACTTTGATTTCGATTTCGGAGCAATTGTTGAGATATTCCGCCGTAACACCAAATCGACCGGACGCGATTTGTTTAATCGGGCTGTTGGCATTGTCCCCATTTGCGTAGGGTTTGAAGCGTTTTTTGTCTTCTCCACCTTCCCCGGATACGGACTTTGCCCCGATGCGGTTCATTGCAATTGCCAGCGTTTCGTGCGCTTCAGGAGAGAGCGCCCCCAAAGACATACCAGGCGTAATAAAGCGCTTACGTATTTGGGTGATGCTTTCAATTTGGTCTAGATGAGACGGCTCTTCTGCTCTGCGAAAATCTAGCAAGTCCCGTAGATTGACAGGCGGCATATTTTGAAGGCCGTGGGAATAATTGAGATATTTCGCGTAATTATCTTCGCCAACGGCTTTTTGCAGCATATGGATGAGCGTGCCATCATAGGCATGAACCTCTCCGCCGCGACGATAGCGATAAAAGCCACCAATTGGCAAAGTTGTCACTGGTAGGTCATAGGCTTTGGCGTGTTGTTCACGAGTTTTTTCTTCTACACCATTTAAGCCAATACCTGAGATTTTAGACGGCATGCCGGGGAAAAATTCGCTAACTAGTGCGCGAGATAGGCCAAGGGCTTCAAAGTTATAGCCGCCACGGTAGCTAGAGATTACAGAGATTCCCATCTTGGACATAATTTTTAACAAGCCCTGATCAATGGCTTCTTTGTAGCGCAGCATGGCGTCTTCTAGGCTCATATCGCCAAATAGACCTTTTGCTTGCCGCTCCGCTACGGCTTCTTGGGCTAAGTAAGCGTTCACAGTTGTGGCCCCCGCACCGATAAGCACAGCAAAATAATGGGTATCAAGACACTCAGACGATCTAACATTAAGACTGGTAAAAGTTCTAAGGCCTTTGTTGATCAAATAGGTGTTCACTGCTGCTGTCGCCAAGATCATTGGTATAGCCACACGGTCAGCACCCACACGTTTATCAGACAGGAACAGGTGACTGCGACCTTCGCGAACGGCCTCTTCTGCTGCGACACAAATTTCATCAAGGGCATGACGCAAGGCATCGGGTTTTCCATCGGCATCAAAACAACAATCGATGGTTTGCGCGTGATCGCCAAAATGTTCTTTAAGCACATAGTAGTCTCTGTTGGTCAGCACGGGGCTGTCGACAACCAGTGCGCCTTTTTCCGTATGGCCTTCATCGAGAACATTGACAAAGTTTCCAAAGCGGGTTTTCAAACTCATCACTCTGAATTCACGCAAACTATCTATTGGCGGATTGGTGACCTGTGAAAATTTCTGGCGGAAATAATGCGCCAAATTACGGTACTGGCTCGAAAGAACCGCAATAGGGGTATCATCGCCCATTGAGCCAATGGCTTCTTTCGATGTTAGGATCATTGGTTTTAAAAGAAGTTCTAGGTCTTCAAGGGTATAACCGGCCGCTATCAGACGCACTTTAAGATCATCACCTTCTAGCTCAACAGGCTCCTTGCCATCATTACCTTCAAGGTCATCCATCGCGACAATGTCTTTAATCCAGTCTTCAAAAGGCTGACTGTTTGCAAGGCGGTCTTTCAGTCTTTTTTCAGTATAAAGCTGACCTTCTTCAAAGTTTACGCCAACCATTTGTCCTGGCCCCAAACGGCCTTTTTCTCGAATATCTTCATCAGCAATTTGAACCATACCCGTTTCAGACCCAACAATGAGCAGGCCGTCATGGGTTGTGAGATAGCGCATGGGGCGCAGGCCACTTCGATCTACGGAGGCAACAACCCAGCGACCATCGGTCATGGCGAGTGCTGCGGGCCCATCCCATGGCTCCATCACAGAATTTATGTAAGCATACATTGCGCGGTGGCTATCGGGCATGGTGGTATTTTTGGACCAGGCTTCGGGCACTAGGATTGTTTTCACCATAGGTGCGCTACGACCAGCACGAACCATAACCTCAAATACCGCGTCGAGCGCCGCGCTATCGGACGCGCCGTTCGGTATAACGGGTTTTATGTCCGAGGAATTTTCACCAAAAGCAATAGAGGCCATGCGAATTTGGTGGCTTTTCATCCAATTTATATTGCCGCGGATTGTATTAATCTCGCCGTTGTGGGCAAGCATGCGGAAGGGCTGTGCCAGCCACCACTGAGGGAAAGTATTGGTCGAATACCGCTGGTGGTAAATTGCAAAGTTTGAAATAAAGCGTTCGTCCCCCAGATCAGGGTAAAAAATGGCGAGCTGCTCAGCAAGGAACAGGCCTTTATATATTACAGAGCGACAACTGAGCGAACATATATAGAGGCCATGAGCTTGCGCTTCTATCGATGCTTTTTCGACCTTACGGCGGATAATGTAGAGTTCCCGCTCGAAAGTTTCGTCATCAAGCTCTTTGTTGTTGGCTATCATAACCTGTTCAATTTCAGGGCGGGTGGTCTCCCCCTTTTCGCCAATCACAGAAATATCAACCGGCACTTGCCGCCAGCCATAGATAGTATAGCCGAATTTCATAATTTCAGATTCTACAATCTCGCGGCATTGCTCTTGAAGGGCCAGATCGGTGCGTGGCAGGAAGACCATACCAACAGCCATTTTCCCATCCATTGGTTCGTGACCCGTTGCCCGCACATGTTCGTGGAAAAATTCTTGTGGAATTTCAAGGTGAATGCCAGCGCCGTCGCCAGTTTTGCCGTCAGCATCAACAGCCCCGCGATGCCAGATAGCTTTCAGCGCTTCAATGGCGGCTGTCACCACGCTGCGCGAAGACCGGCCGTCGATAGCCGCAACCATACCAACTCCACAAGAGCTGTGGTCCTCAGCAGGGTCATAAAGGCCTGTTGCTTGAAGGTTTTGTTCAAGGTCATGCATGTCGTTATGGCTTGGTGAAGGAAAAAATTTATCAGTCATAGTCACGCTACCGCTTCTTGTTTATTTGGTTGGTCTTGTGTTTTTTCGAGTAGATAATTTTGAATGACCTCTGCTACATCGCGGCCATCACGAATAGCCCAGACAACAAGGGATGCACCGCGCACAATATCACCTGCTGCAAAAACACCATCGAGATTTGTCATAAGGGACTGTTGATCAACCAGCACTGTACCCCAGCGGGTCACATCAAGCTCTGGGGCTTTGAACATGACGGGTAGGTCTTCGGGGTCAAAGCCCAGTGCTAAAATGGCCATGTCACAGGCTATGTCATGGTTTGAATCTGGTACGGGCTCAGGTGTTTGTCGCCCACTAGGGTCGGGCGCGCCAAGCCGCATTTGATAAGCGCGGACAGATTCAACCTTATCCGTTCCAACAAAAGCCTCGGGCCCCGTAAGCCAAACAAATTCTACGCCTTCTTCTTCTGCATTCGCCACTTCTTGAGCAGAGCCCGGCATGTTTTCCCTATCTCTGCGATAAAGGCATTTAACAGATTTGGCACCTTGACGAATAGCTGTGCGTACGCAGTCCATTGCCGTGTCTCCACCGCCAATGACAACAACATTTTTGCCCTTGGCATCGAGTGTTCCATCTTCAAAGCTGGGCACAGTGTCGCCTAAACCTTTGCGGTTGGAGGCTGTTAAATAGTCGAGTGCTTCAAGGATGTTGCCGAGTTGACTTCCCGGTATTTTAAGCGGTCGGGACTTATAGACACCCGTGGCGATAAGCAAGGCATCATGTTTGCTGCGCAATTCTTCCAGTGTGGCATCACTGCCAACTTCAAACCCGAGATGAAAAGTTATGCCGCTCTCGGACAAGCGCTTGGTGCGCCGCTCTACAACGTCTTTCTCTAGCTTAAATCCCGGGATGCCGTAGGTAAGCAAACCGCCTGCGCGGTCATAGCGGTCATAAATATGAACTTGAAAACCCACCATGCGGAGTTGTTCTGCTGCGGCCAGACCGGCCGGTCCTGCACCAATGATACCAACACTTTCAGGCCTTTCTATGCTTGGCGTAAATGGCTTGATCCAGCCATTTTCCCAAGCTGTATCGGCTATGTATTTTTCGACGCTGCCGATGGTAACGGCGTCGAAATCTTTTTCTATCACGCAGTTGCCCTCACACAGGCGGTCTTGCGGGCAAATGCGGCCACAAATTTCTGGCATATTATTAGTGCTAGAGGCAAGGGCGTAAGCATCTTCTAGCCGACCTTCAGCAGTGAGGCTGAGCCAGTCGGGAATGTTATTACCAAGTGGGCAGTGGATGTGACAAAAGGGGATGCCGCACTGTGAACATCGGGAGGCTTGTTCTGCGGCTTTGTCGGTCATAAAACTATTGTATATTTCATTGAAGTCAGTGGAGCGCTTAGCCGCAGAGCGTTTTGTTGGCATGCTTTGATCAATTGAGATAAATTTCAACATTTTTTCGGTCGTTTTTATGGCCACGGTTTGTCCTTCGCTCGCGCATGCTCACAGGCGTAACTCTGAGTATTGCTAATTATAGATCTTCAAAATTCGTCGGTAATGCCTGGGCGCCGCATAATATTTGGGTGCCTGATTACATAGCGGTCCGTATATTTGATATTCTTGAACTATATAGAATGTTTTTTGATAAAGAAAGACCAAAAACACCATTAGGTCAATAATACTGACATAAATATACGGAATATAGTCCCCAATCTGTCCGAGGAGGGCAGATTTTTATGTATTTTTAGTACCATATCGAAACTATATGGGTAATTTGCACTCTTGTTCTTTTCAATTTGGCATAAAAGGCTATAAGCAGGATGAGCGAATCGCGTAGTCACTCATGCCGTTTAATATGTTTATGGGTAATTTGGGGAGATAGAAGTGTCGTTACTACATATTATTGTCATTGCCTTGGTGCAGGGCATTACAGAATTTTTACCAATATCTTCTTCGGGGCATCTAATTTTAGTGCCTTCGCTTACCGGCTGGCCTGATCAGGGCTTGGCAATCGATGTGGCTGTTCATATAGGAACGCTTTTAGCTGTACTTTTATATTTTTGGCAAGATACCAAAGGACTGTTTTTTGCAGCTTGCAGGTCTGTTGGTATAGCTCCTGCGCGCCGCGCTATAGAAGGTACAATATATCAAAAACTTTTCTGGGCACTGCTCTTGGCGACCCTGCCTGTTGTTATCGTCGGATTTGCAGCCAAAAGCTTGGGTCTAATCGATATGATGCGGACCATGGAGATTATCGGCTGGGCGAGCATAATCTTTGGACTCTTATTATATTTTGCGGATCGCAGTAGCTCGGTGTCTAAATTCTTGGATAATATGGCGCTTAAGCCTGCTTTGATCATTGGCCTATCGCAAGTGCTTGCGCTCATTCCTGGCACCTCACGGGCTGGTATTACTATGACATCAGCACGTTGGTTAGGCTTTTCACGCACGGAAGCTGCACGCTTTTCCATGTTGCTGTCTATCCCGACCATTGCAGCAGCTGGGCTGCTTGGCGTGCTAGGTATTATTGAAAAAGGCAGCGAAACCCTCATGCTGGATGCGATGGTTGCAGGTGCACTCGCTAGTTTGTCGGCTTTTGTCGCTATTCATTTTTTAATGAAATGGCTTACCCATGCCAACATGACAATCTTTGTGGTTTATCGCCTGTTGCTTGGGATTGGTTTGCTAATATTCGTTTATACATAAGTGTTTTCCATAGCCAAGATTACATAGTTCATTCTGGATTTGGTATCTCTTATTAATTGGTTATTAATATCGGAATACTATAGATAAACGATACACTAGAGTGACCGCGGGAGACCCGCAGTTGTCCTAGGGTTTGTCTAGAGGTTTTCAGTAGGGTTATGCAATACACTTATTGGAGTAGGTCAAAGAGCTCTGAAAATAAGTAAATGAAAGACATAATTGCCGCCGTTGGAAAGGCAAGAAGTAAAGACCAATATTGTAGTCGCTCATAGTGCGTTCCATGCTTGCTGCTTAAAGTCGTAAAAGGTGGAGGATATTTTATAATCTTATAAGTTACATAAGAGCAGAACAATCC
>CBFDBT010000089.1:0-10566 GCA_965603115.1 uncultured Alphaproteobacteria bacterium | reverse complement strand
GCTTTCTACAATCGGCTCGACCGCTACACCTTTTCCAGTGCCTCCGCCGGCTATTCGGGCCCGCTGGAGATGATGATTAATATGGGTGAGCATTTGCTCGCTTTGAGAGGTGAGAATTTCACGGGTTTTTGCATTTTTGCTTTCTTGCGCGTGATTGGAGATTACAGTGAGGGGTGTTTTCAGTGCGTGGGCAAGGTTGCCTACATGTGTGCGAGCCCGGTCTATAATTTTTTCATTGTGGTCAATCAGCGCATTAATCTCCTGACTTAGGGGCAGGAGATCGTCAGGTAAATCATCACTGACACGACTTTGTAGTCCCTTTCGAACATCAGCGAGCGAGGCCCGAACGCTGCGAATAGGTTTTAAGGCATAAGTGATTTGTGCAATAACCGAAGCAAAGATGGCAAGGGCAATAACGGCGAGAGACCAAAAGAGAAGTTGGTCAAATTTATAAATAGCATCGCGCATAGTGGCCGTCCGCGGCTATAATGAACCGGAAAACACGGTCAGGCGCTTCAGGGAACACGATGTCGCGCTCAGCGATGGTTAATATCTGTTCATCAGGGCCAGCACCTTGCCTGAACATCAATTCAAAGCGGGCTTTGTCCATATCCGTGGATATATCCTCATCCCATAGTGAGCGAGACCGCATAGCATCTTTGTCGCCTTCATTGATTTGCCAGTACCAGCCGGAGTAGGGCATATCAAAATTCTGGTCAGATAAAGGGCGTGTGAAATGTAATTGTTCATCCGTGCCCACTTCAGCTAGACCAATAACATTATCAAGGAGTGACATTAGTCGATTTTCAGTATCGTCTTTAACGTAGGATGCAAAGGCGTAAGAAAGCACGAATCCCCCAATACCGAGAACAAGTATCGTCCACAGGCCAGCTGCGGCTAGCAAGCGTCCCGTTAGACTTTTGAAAAGGCGGGAAGGCCTTGTTTTCATGCCTCTCCTTCCAAACGGTAACCAAGTCCACGCACAGTGTGGATGATATTGCTTTTCAATTTTTTGCGGATGCGGTTGATGAAAACCTCAATAGTATTGCTGTCACGGTCAAAGTCTTGATCGTAAATATGCTCGGTCAGCGTGGTGCGTGAAACAACTTCACCTTTGTGATGCATCATAAAATCAAGCAACTTAAATTCTTGTGCCGTAAGCTTGATGGGCATACCGGCCTCACTGACGCGACTATTGCGGGTATCAAGCACTACGTCGCCACATTCCAAAAGAGGATTAGCATTGCCAGTTGAGCGTCTTATAAGGGCGCGCAACCTAGCGAGCAATTCCTCCATATTAAATGGCTTTGTTAAATAGTCGTCTGCTCCTGCGTCCAAACCCTCAACTTTTTCACTCCATGTATCGCGCGCAGTTAATATCAGCACAGGAAAAGCCCGCTCAGCGCCGCGCCATTTTCGCAGTATGCTGGCACCGTCGATCATAGGTAGCCCTAGATCTAGCACCACGGCGTCATAAGGCTCGGTATCCCCCATAAAATGCGCCTCTTCACCATCGCCGGCACTGTCAACGGCGTAGCCATTTGTCAGTAATGTATCGACGAGTTGTTCTCGCAGTACATCATCATCTTCAACCACTAATATGCGCATGGATTTAGCCTTTTCTTATTTTACTCTTAGAATTTTACCAGTTTTGGCGTTAATAACTGCAAAAGTCACCCGGCCATCTTTTTTCCTGATGCGGAGCTGATAGACCCAGTTTTCTAAATTAGTGCGGACAAGTTTTTGTGAAATAATTTTGCCGCCAATCCGCTTTTCAGCGATTTTCCTAATGCGTGCGTAAGGTAGCAGCCCCGCAGCCTTGGTGGCCTTATAGGCGCGGTCCTGATCCTGCGCTGCGCTAGCCCCTATTGGGTTAGCTGCAATCAGCAAGGTTACTGTCAACGATAGTATTACAAGTTTCATCATGTGACCTACTGTGGCGTATCTTGCCTTAATATACAATGAACTATCAGTTAGTATTTGTTGCCCCATATGACCTTTACATCCAGCGACATTTTGCCTCTTATATAAAAGTGTCTTTGTCGTTATACTATAGTAAGGTTGTAAATTAGCGAAAGGAAGATGAAATGATAAAATTAATCTTTTCTCCCATGACGGCGCTCACTTCGCGTTCAAGTGCTACGACTGTCGCGGTTAAGCTGTCAAAAATATTAAACGGTCAGCTAACGGCCTATTTTATGCGACCTGACCCTAGGTTCTCGGTCCCCTATATGGGGGACGGTCTAACAGCTGATGTTATTCAAACCTTTTGCGATGCGACCGAAAAGGAAGGCGTGGCAGCCTCAAAAGTAGCGGTGGACCATATCGAAAAGCTTTGTGCTGAGATGGCCGTGAGTTTCATCCGGGATGGCAGTGCTGACGATGAAATGCTTCCCCCTTCAGCCTCGGTAATAAGTGAGATTTGTTATTTAAAAGAAAAGGTCGGTCGCTTGGCCCGCGTGGCAGACCTTGCAGTGGTGCCTCAGCCGAGTGATGAAAATGCCCCTGATGGCTTGGATATGATTAATGAATTAATATTTGGTAGTGGTCGTCCATTGATGATGGTGCCTGAAGGTGATTTTAAGGTTACAGGGCATACGGTGATGATCGCCTGGAATGGTACGGCAGAATCAGCCCGAGCTGTGGCGGCGTCCTTATCGTTGCTGAAAGAGGCAAAAAAGATATACGCCATTACAATTGGTGAAGACCATGCAGATCGACCCTCTCTGACAGAGCTAGCACGCTACCTCAAGGTTCATGATCTGGAGATGCAGGAGGTGCATGCCAAGCCCACACAAGCAGCCATTGGAGAACAATTACTGAGTGCTGCTAAAAAACATAAAGTGGATTTGCTGGTCTCTGGCGCTTATTCACACTCTCGCTGGCGTGAGAAAATCCTTGGCGGTGTGACAAAATATATCGTCGAACATGCCACTATGCCGCTGTTTATGAGTCACTAGGTTTTGCCTCAGTCGCCGGCGCTCACGCTTAGGCTTTCCTCGCATAAGCTCGGCCTCCCATTTGGTCGGTACGCTCACTTGTCGTGCGCTAATTATCCGAACCAGCTTGCTGGTGAGGCAAGGCCAAAGGCCGCCCGGAGGCGTAAGCCGAGGACCAAATTAAAGAGCTACTAACCAGCTTGCTGGTGAGGCAAGGCCAAGGGCCGCCCGCAGCGTGAGCGAGGATACCAAACAAAAAACGCTTTATTCTTCCATACTAAACAGGTCAGCGTTGCCGCCAATGGCTGCGATGTTGATGGTGCGGGTGCGCTCGGATGCAAAGCGCAGCAGATAGTGCGGCCCGCCTGCTTTGGGGCCAGTGCCACTCAGGCCTTCACCGCCAAAAGGTTGCACGCCAACAACGGCGCCTGTCATGTTGCGGTTAATGTAGCTATTGCCGCAGCGTGTACCTTCAAAGAGCTCCGCCCATCTTGCTTCTAACCGTGAATGCACACCGAATGTCAGGCCGTATCCTGTGGCGTGGATATCGGCGAGTACTTGGGGAATATCAGCTGCTTTAAAGCGAATGATGTGCAGGATGGGGCCAAAATGTTCTTCTTTGAGCTCGCTGAGGCTATTAATCTCAAAAATATGAGGTGTAAGGAAAGTGCCGCGTTTACATTCGGGTGTCACTTCCGCTTTGGCAATGAATGTTGCTTCTTTTTCCATCGCTGCACAGTGATCTTTAAGACGATTGAGGGCAATCTCGTCGATGATTGGCCCCACGTCTGTTTTTAGCGATGCAGGATTGCCTATGCGTTGCTCCTTAAGCGCGCCTTTGAGCATTTCGATTTGCTTGTCGGCAATTGTGTCTTGAACAAAAAGCACGCGCAGGGCCGAGCATCGCTGACCAGCAGAGCCAAAGGCTGATAGGATAACATCGTCGCTTACTTGCTCGGGCAGGGCGGTGCTGTCGACAATCATAACATTTTGTCCGCCCGTTTCAGCGATCAGCGGCACGATGGCGCCGTCGCGCTCAGCTAGAGTGCGGTTTATATGCTTGGCAGTAGCGGTTGAGCCGGTAAAGCACACACCCGATACACGTTCGTCAGCGGTTAATACACCGCCAACTTCAGCGCCGCTACCGGTGAGCAAATGCACTACGTCAGCAGGAACTCCCGCTTTGATCATAAGAGTAACCGCGTGCCAAGCAATGAGCGGTGTTTGCTCAGCAGGTTTGGCGACAACCGCATTACCTGCTGCAAGCGCTGCCACCACTTGTCCTGTGAAAATGGCGAGCGGAAAATTCCACGGTGAAATACACAAGAAAGTACCGCGCCCTGTGAGAAATAGCTCGTTACTCTCGCCTGTTGGCCCGGGCAAAACTGTTGGCTTTTCAAAATGCTTTTCACCTTGGTCGGCATAATAACGGCAAAAGTCCACGGCTTCGCGAATTTCAGAGATGCAGTCGTCGAGGGTTTTGCCAGCTTCTCGCACTAGCAAGTCAACAAATGTATCACGGTCTGCTTCAATAGCGTCTGCAACAGCCCGCAAAATATCGGCGCGTTTTGCCCCGCCAAGACGGTTCCATGACGGCTGGCCTGCCTGAGCAGCACCAAGAGCGGCATCAATATCGCTTGGTTCAGCGTTTCTAACCGTGCCAACAATCGCGCTTGTGTCCGCGGGGTTGGTTACATTTTGTGGTGTCCCGCCTGTGAGATTGCCGCAGACGATTGCGCCACCTTCATATATTTTGGTGATCTTGCTTTTTAGCGCTTTGATTAGAGGCTTTGATTGCGCGCCATCCATAATATTGCATCCCGCACTATTAATACGACTTTCGCCGTACATTTTATCGGGCGTTGGGATCATGGTGTGGCGCAAACTAGGTGCGGTTTGCACCTCATCAATAGGGTCTGACGCTACCTCCTCAACAGGGACTTTAGCATCCATAAAGCGGTTGATGAAGCTACTGTTGGCGCCATTTTCCAGCAAGCGTCGCACCAGATAAGGGAGTAAATCTTCATGCAAGCCAACAGGGGCATAGGTGCGCGTGCGGATGGGTGTGCCAGCTATTTTCCCGGCAGCATCATAAAGGAGCGTGCCCATGCCGTGCAGCTTTTGAAACTCATAGCCTATGCCTTTCGCCATATGGATGATAGCCGCAATAGTGTGCGCATTGTGGGTCGCAAATTGAGGATAGAAGGCCTTAGGCGCATCTATCATTTTTTTGGCAGTATAGAGATAGCAAATATCAGTTGATGCTTTGCGGGTGAAAACCGGATAGTCAGGCAGGCCAAGCTCTTGTGCATATTTTATCTCAGTGTCCCAATACGCTCCTTTTACCAAGCGAACAGGAAAGCGCCTGCCGGTTTCACTAGCGAGTTCAATGAGCCAGTCGATCACGTAAGGCGCACGTTTTTGGTAGGCCTGTACCGCTAGGCCTAATCCTTCCCAGTTAGCGAGCTTTTGGTCTCTAGCAAGGGCCTCAAATATCCGCAAGCTTATGTCTAACCTGTCAGCTTCTTCCGCGTCGATAGTCAGTTGAATATCGTAGGATTTAGCTATTTCAGCCAGTTCTACCAACCTTGGCAGCATTTCAGCCATCACGCGGTCTGCATTGATATCTTCATAGCGCGGATGTAGCGCTGAGAGTTTGATCGAAATGGAGCTGCGATCATGGGGGGTGTCGCCGTCTGATTTAACGGACTTGCCAACCGCATGGATAGCGTCACTGTAAAGGCCAAAATAGCGATCAGCATCAGCCATGGTGCGCGCGCCTTCGCCCAGCATATCAAAGCTCATCATGCGTTGGTGCTTTGGTTGCTTTTTTTGGCGCTTCAAGCCCTCTTTGATATTGCGACCAAAAACAAATTCAGCACCCATGATTTTCATCGCTTGCAACACGGCTTTGCGAATTACAGGCTCGCCAGAGCGAGATACAAGCGCACTCATCCATTTGGTGGGGTTTTTGGTGATGCTTTTGTCCATATCAATGATGGAGCCAGTGAGCATAAGCCCCCACGTGGAAGCATTAACAAATACACTGTCAGACTGGCCTTTGTGTGCGGCCCAATCACCCGACTTCATCTTTTCAGCAATGAGCTTGTCTTGGGTTTCACTGTCGGGGATGCGCAGCAAAGCCTCGGCTAGGCACATCAGCGCCACACCTTCTTGGTTGGATAGGCCAAATTCAGCAAGGAAGGCATCAAGCGTGCCTTGTTGATCACGTAGGGCGCGAGACTGGCTTACGATTGAGCGAGCATGCTCTGTGACTTTGGCACGCTCACTATCAGACAAGGGGAAATTGTGAATGAGATCTGTGGTAACTTCACTTTCATCGCGTAGAAATGCTTTTGAAAGAGCTGTCATTTTTGTATTTAAAGCAGTTTTTGACATTGAACAAATTCCCTTACCCAATGGACCTAAAGTGATCACTTATTAAACCTATATTAGATATCCGCTTTAGGTCAAAAAACATACGGTGAAAAGGAAAATCTTTCACAGTTTTCAAAATATAATTTTTCGGGTGGTAGATTGGAATAATACGCCTTGGAAAGCTAGGTTTGGAGCAACAATATTTAGGGGGAGTGATGAGGGGTGATTGAGTCGACATCAAAGGGTTGATTGAACAGCCATCCATTCATACTTCGACGTCGCCTTCGTAAATCTCAGGCTCTGCTCAGCACGAACGGAATTTTAAATCTTGGACCCTTCGACAGGCTCAGGGCGAACGGTTATTGTAAATAGTAAATCTTCACCGCCCTCGTTTTATCTGCTGGATGACTTTATCCAGTTCCTGCAAAAACTGACTGCGGTCACGTTTGCTGAAAGGCGGAGGGCCACCGCCAATTTCGCCCATGTCGCGCAGGTCTTGCTTCAAGGCCCGCATCGAGAGCGCCATACCGATATTATCGTTGGTAAACTGTTTACCTGTTGGGCCAAGAACTTTAGCACCAGCCGTTAGGCAGCGTTCAGCAAGAGGAATGTCGGATGTGACGGCGATATCACCAGCCTGTATTTTTTCAGCGATCCAGTTGTCGGCTGCGTCAAATCCATCGTCGACGACAACTTTCTCAACATTTGGCCCAACACGCATGCTGAGCCAACTATTGGAGACAAGATAGACCGACAGCTTATAGCGGTCGGCCACCTTGAGTATTTCTTCTTTCACCGGACAAGCGTCCGCGTCTATGAAGATTTCCAGCATTTTAGTCCAAACTTCCTAGCATTTCCTTGGTATATGCCTTTAGCTCTGCGGACTTGCCGTCACGCACTTTGTTAGACCAGTCCGCGTTGGCGATGAGCGCACGACCAATAGCCACCATTTCAAACTCACCATTGTTCATTCGCTCTAGTAGGTTATCAATGGAGGCTGGTTTGGCTTCACTGAACATCACGCCTTCTTCTGGTGATGCGATAAAGTCATTATCAAGGCCGACACTGCCAACTGTAATACATGGTTTGCCAGTGATTTTTTTAACCCAGCCAGCAAGGTTGAGGTCGCTGCCTTCAAACTCTGGCTCCCAAAAGCGGCGTGTGCTGCAATGGAAAACGTCAACGCCCGCGTCACTGAGCGGCTTGAGGAAAGCTTCTAGCTCTTGCGGGTTTTGAGCAAGCTTTGCTGTAAATTCTTGTTGCTTCCACTGAGACCAGCGAAGGATGATAGGAAAGTCTGGGCCAACTTCCTTGCGAATAGCTTTGATAATCTCGACGGCAAAACGCCCGCGATTTTCCATGGAACCGCCCCATTTATCGTCACGCTGATTTAGGCCTTCCCAGAAAAACTGATCAATCAGGTAGCCATGGGCACCGTGGATTTCCACACCATCAAAACCAATAGCCTTTGAGTCCTTAGCGCCTTGGGCAAAGGCGGCGATGACTTCGTTAATGTCATCTTCGCTCATAACATGTCGGTTTACCTTGCCAGGCATTGCCATACCAGACGGGCCGTATGGTGGTACTTCTGGGTTGGGCTCAGCGCCTTTAGGACGGGCAGTGCCAACATGCCAGAGCTGGGGCATGATCTTGCCGCCTTCAGCGTGCACAGCATCCACGACCTTTTTCCAGCCAGCCAGTGAGGCCTCACCAAATATATGCGGAATACCGGGTGACATATTGGAAGCCGCATGATTAACACATGTGCCTTCTGTAATGATAAGACCAACGCCGCCTGCTGCACGTTTGCGGTAATATTCTACCACATTGTCATCTGGTATATTGCCTGGAGACATTTGGCGGGTCATTGGTGCCATGACAACCCTGTTTGGTGTGCTAAAATTTCCGTGTGAAAATGGTTTAAAAAGAACGTCTGTTTTATTTGTCATAAATATTCCCTATGCTTTTCTATAAAGCACCTTTAACTGATAATGATGAACTAGAACAGAATAAATTTGAACTTTGAGTATGATTTATGCAAAATATACCATTGCCAATCTTATATAGCTTTCGAAGATGCCCTTACGCTATGCGGGCAAGGTTAGCGCTTTTAGTGAGCGGTACGCGTGTAGCACTGCGGGAAATAGTCTTAAGGGACAAGCCCGCCGAGATGCTGAAGGCCTCGCCAAAAGGCACGGTGCCAGTTCTCATATTAGATGATGCTACTGTCATCGATGAAAGCTTGGATATTATGGTCTGGGCTCTTGAGAAAAATGATCCCGAGGGGTGGCTGAAAGGTGATCTAGCTGAGATGCTGGCGCTGATCGAGCGCTGTGAAGACGAGTTTAAAGGCCACCTTGATCGCTATAAATATGCCAATAGATATGATGACGTGGATCCGCTTCACCACAGAAAAGCGGCTTGTGCGTTTTTAAAGCTTCTAGAGGGTCGCTTGGAGAAAAATGCATTTCTCTTTGGAGAAAATGCCACACTTGGTGATATGGCAACTGTGACGTTTGTCAGACAGTTTGCAAATGTTGATCGCGACTGGTTTGAGAGTTGTGATTACCCCCACGTTCGACGATGGCTTTCAGACTTTATTGCAAGCTCCATTTTTAAATCTATAATGCTTAAATACCCATTATGGCATCAAGGTGCGCAAGAGATTGTTTTTGGGGAATAAAAGACTATAATAATCTTATATTGTGGATTATGCTGAAAAAAATTGAGAAGGAAGAATTATCATGACCAACAAATTTGCTCTTGTTTTCGTGCTATTATTTACTGTGGCCTTGTCTGCTAATTCGCAGGAAGCATCGGTGCATGATTTTTCTTTCAAAACCATAGATGGTGATGCAATGCCAATGAGCCAATTTGCCGGCAAGGTGGTGCTGTTGGTCAATACTGCATCAAAATGTGGCTATACGCCTCAATATGAGGGGCTTCAAACCTTATGGTCTACCTACAAAGATAAAGGGCTGGTGGTTGTTGGCGTTCCAAGTAATGACTTTCGTCAGCAAGAGCCGGGCACGGCTGCAGAAATTAAAGAATTTTGCGAGATCAATTACGGCGTTAATTTTCCCCTTGCGGAAAAAAATAAGGTTATTGGCGATGATGCGCATCCGCTTTATGTTTGGCTGAAGGAAAAATTAGGCCGCGAATCGAGGCCAAAATGGAACTTTCATAAGTATCTTATTGATTCTAAAGGAAATCCTGTAGCATTTTTCCCGACAAAAACTGAGCCAATGTCACAAGAAGTGTTGGCAAAAATAGACGCCGAGCTCTCAAAAGGTTGATATGTCGCCTATTCTTGGCGTCAGTTGTTACCCAAATGTAACAGTTTTGGACTTTAATTCTCATCTTATACTTTAGCGTGTGATTTTTCTGGATTGCATGCCTGTATGCTGATACAAAATTCTTGTAGTTGACTGTTTGGTCAATTTTAAGTCGTTTCGGGGCGGCCACAGTTCAAATTAAAATAAAAGTTCAAATTAAAATAGTTTTGTAATTTTCAAGAAGGGATAAATCGTAATGAGTTTTCGTCGTATAGCTTTAATGGCGACCGTTGCAACAACAGCTTTAATGGCTAATGCAACAGTTTCCGCACAGGATACAAGTTCAAACCTCCGCGGTGTGGTTGTTGATGCGGCAGGCCAGTCTGTTGGCAACGTATCAGTGACTATTACACACCTACCAACGGGTACGGTTAGAACAGTTACATCTGATGCTGAGGGGCGTTTTTCAGCACGTGGTCTCCAAATTGGTGGTCCATACCAAGTTAAATTGGCAGATGGATCAGAGTTTACAGCAAAATCAATTGATGATTTGAACTTGGCACTTGGTGCTACTGGTTCGGTTTCTCTGGTTGTGGGTTCAGCCCAGTCCATTGATGAAATCGTTGTAACCGGTACTGCGGGTTTATCCGCTATTAAAACGGGTGCTGGTCGTGATTTTGGTCGAGGAACGATTGAAAGCATTCCCTCTATCAGCCGTGATTTCGTAAATGTTATCGAAACAGATTCAAAAATCCTTGTCGATGATAGTGTTCCACGTGGCCCTGCAGTTTCTATTGCTGGCGCAAACTTCCGCTTTAACAGCGTGACGGTTGATGGTGTAGCACAAAACGATAACTTTGGTTTGTCTTTTAACGCGTCTGCTACCCAGCGCACACCAATCTCTATTGATGCCATTGGCGCGATTAATGTGAACGTTGCTCCTTTTGATGTTACTTACGGTAACTTCCTTGGTG
>CBFDBT010000088.1:0-10596 GCA_965603115.1 uncultured Alphaproteobacteria bacterium | reverse complement strand
TTAATGATGCGGCTCTTAAAATACTGACCTCTCATCAGTGGCCGGGCAATGTGCGTGAACTGGAAAACACCCTGCACCGCGCCATCTTGCTTGCTACCGGTGATGAAATTTCACCCGCAGCTATTTTACTGCCTGATGGAACGCAGCATGAAGCCAGTGCAGCCTCGCCAAGCATCTCCTCGTCGCAATCACAGACGGATCAAGATGATAGCGATGCGCAAACGGCTCAGCTAGTGGGAAAAACTGTGGCAACAGTTGAGCGTGAGCTCATCATCGACACTCTTAGCCATTGCCTTGGCAACCGCACTCATGCAGCCAATATTCTTGGTATTTCTATTCGGACCTTGAGAAATAAGCTTAACCAGTATCAATCGGAAGGTATGGCCGTACCCCAACCCGGTGATGCGCAAAGCGCGTAAATTATACGAGTGAAAAACATATTTTTTCTATCCGCTAAAAGAGCAGGAATAATGAATGAGTGAGAATAACTCACAAGAAAATGCGGCTGACCCGAACTTAGGGTTTAAGAAATTTCTAAGTGCGAGCACAGGCTCTGATGTAGCATTTGCCGTCGGCATTATGACAATAATCATGATGCTCATTATGCCAATGTCCAGCTGGTTTTTGGACATGATGCTGGCTGTATCCATGACCTTTTCTATCATTGTCATGATGACGGTACTCTTCATTCAAAAACCTTTAGAATTTAGTGCCTTTCCCAGTGTTTTATTAGTATCGACAATGCTACGGCTTTCCCTCAATTTATCGTCCACGCGTCTTATCCTCGAAAAAGGCCACGAAGGCAGTGCGTCAGCGGGTAAAGTGATTGAAGCCTTTGGAAGTTTTCTTATGGGAGGCTCTCCCGTCATTGGGGTCATCGTTTTCTCTATTCTGGTAATTGTAAACTTTATGGTTATTACCAAAGGTTCAGGTCGCATCGCCGAAGTGGCTGCACGCTTTTCTCTTGATGCTATGCCCGGTAAACAAATGGCCATTGATGCTGATCTCTCCTCAGGCATTTTGTCTGAGCAGGAAGCCAAAGCCAAAAGAAAAGAGCTTGAAGATGAAAGCGTCTTCTTTGGCTCAATGGATGGTGCATCTAAATTCGTTCGTGGTGACGCCGTTGCAGGCATTCTCATTACTTTTATTAATATCATTGGCGGCATTATAATAGGTGTTGTTTTGAATGATATGTCTTTTGCCGACGCTGCTGGCAGATACACAGTCCTCACTGTTGGTGATGGACTAGTAAGCCAAATACCTGCCTTGATCGTTTCAACATCCGCTGGCCTACTCGTTACCAAAGCAGGCGTCACCGGATCAACCGACAAGGCATTATTTGGACAAATGGGTGCAAGCCCTCGCCCCCTCGCCCTTGGCGGCATAGTTATGACGATAATGGGGACACTGCCTGGGCTTCCTTTCTTACCTTTTGGTTTCATGGGTGCGGTTCTATTTTTCTTTGCCTTTATGATCAATAAAGGTGCTGAAGATACAATTGCCCAAGCAGCTGATCTGGCTCGTGAGGAAAAAGAATCTGCCGCGCCTGTTGAAGAACCCATTACCGCCGCTCTCGCTATCGATCAAATACGCCTTGAACTGGGGTATGGGTTACTACCACTTATTAATGATGAAAGTGGATTTAGGCTAACAGATCAGATAAAAGCGCTTAGGCGGCAAATGGCTAGTGATATGGGCTTTATTATGCCATCAGTGCGTATTCTTGATAACATGCAACTTGAGCCCAATGCTTATGTTCTACGCATTAAAGAAACTGAAACAGGGAGGGGCGAAGTTCGTCCCGGCATGCTTATGTGCATGGATCCACGTGGCGAACCCGTTACAATTGCCGGCGAAGCAACAACTGAACCAGCCTTTGGTTTGCCCGCAGTTTGGATGGATAAATCTGCAAAAGAGGATGCCAGCTTTAGAGGCTATACTGTGGTAGATCCCGCTACCGTGATTGTCACCCACCTGACAGAAATTATTAAAGATAATATGCCTGATCTCTTAAGCTATGCTGAGACTCAAACATTGCTTGAAGATTTGCCGCCTAATCATCAAAAGCTCATCGCTGACCTTATCCCGAATCTCATCACGACCTCATCTTTGCAGCGTGTATTGCAAAACTTGTTAGCCGAACGTGTGTCTATTCGTGACCTTCCAGCTATTCTTGAAGGCGTTGCTGAAGCGACAGGTTATACTCAAAATATAATACAAATCACCGAGCATGTTCGCTCGCGACTGTCACGGCAGTTGTCTGCAGCGAACAGTGTATCGGGCGGCTCTGTTCCCATTGTGACGCTGTCGCCTGAATGGGAACAGGCTTTTGCAGAAAGCCTAATCGGGCAAGGAGAAGATAAACAATTGGCTATGGCCCCATCAAGACTTCAGGACTTCATTGGTGCTGTAAGGGTTTTGTTTGATGAGCTTGCTCAACAAGGAGAAAACCCTGTACTCTTGACCAGCCCCCTCGTTCGACCTTATGTAAGGTCTATAGTAGAACGATTTAGGCCAGCAACTGTGGTTTTGTCACAAAATGAAATTCATCCAAAAGCCAAAATCAGAACATTGGGGCAAGTATAATGACTATGAAGGAATAACGAGGAATGCGTCTTAAAACCTTTAGCGCTGCTACTATGAATGAAGCAATGGCGATGGTACGCGAAAAGCTTGGACCCGATGCTATTATGGTTACGTCGGATGAAGGGCCTTCCGGTGTATCTGTAACCGTGGCCTATGAAGGCCAACTGCCTGTCATGGGTGTAGTGCCTAAGGCCGCGCCCATGCAACGTCCCGAACCTATGGAGCAGACCGAGCCACTTGTAGCTGATGATATCGGTGTTCACCAAAGTCGAGAGTATGATGTTGGAGAAGTAACCGCGGTACTCAATTATCATGGGTTGCCCTTCGAAACCGGGGAAAGAATTAATGATGCGATTAATAATGTAAATGACCCCACACTATCCTCTGCCTTTGCCAGCGCGCTTGAAATGATTATTAATTTTGAGCCCTTAACAGACCTGACTACCCGCCCAATCATGATGGTTGGCCCTCCAGGAGCTGGCAAAACAGTATCAGCCGCCAAACTGACTGCCGACGCTGTCCTTAATGACCGTCCAGTGAGATTGATCTCAACAGACACCAGTAAAGCCGGTGGTGTGGAGCAACTAGATCATTTTGCACAACTAATGAAACAAACCGTTAGCACAGCAGCATCTCCTGATGAATTATCAGTCCTAATTAACGGGAAAATGGCACCATCGCCACAACCCCTGACGATCATTGATACTCAGGGCGTCAACCCTTTTGACATGGAGGATCTTGAATTGATCCTTAGTTACATTAAAGCCGCAAATGCTGAGCCAGTATTGGTTCTACCTGCGGGAATAGACCCAATTGACGCGGAAGATATAGCTGAAGTATTTTCTAAACTTGGTGCACATCGCTTCATTGCAACCCGCCTTGATACTGCAAGACGCTACGCTTCTATCATTACTGCGGCAAGACCTGGACGATTAGCACTAGCGGCGACGAGTAGCTCGCCCTATGTTGCTAAGGGTTTGGAAACTGCTACACCGCTCGGCCTTGCCCGAATATTGACAAACCTACCGCGCTCAAAGAGCCGCAATAGCATTGGAAAGGGAGACAGTGCATGACTGAGTTGGACCCAAGAGCAAACGAGAGAAAACTAATAACAATTGCTTCAGGTAAAGGGGGTGTTGGTAAAACATGGGTATCAGTTACGCTCGCCCATTCTCTGGCACGTGAAGGAAAACGGGTATTGCTATTTGACGGTGACCTCGGCCTTGCCAATGTTGATATTCAGCTAGGGTTGATGCCTCAGCGCGATATCGGTGATGTTATCGCTGGAGAAGCACAGTTAAAAGATGTTGTCTTAAGCTATTCTGAGCCAGGAGAAAAAGGCAGCTTTGATGTCATTCCTGGAAAATCTGGCTCGGGGGCTTTAGGCTCTCTCGCTCGATCTACTTTGCTTGAAGTCCGCACTGGCCTAATTGATATCGCGAATGAATATGACCATGTTTTACTCGACTTAGCTGCGGGTATTGATCCTTCTGTTATGGCATTATCTGCGCATAAAGGTCGTGTTCTTGTAGTCATGACAGCTGACCCTACATCGCTTACTGATGCCTATGCCTTTATAAAAATTAATGTGCAACGCAATCCAAAGCTAAATTTGGCGATTGTGGTTAATAATGTGACCAATAACCAAGAAGGAAAACGTGCTTACGAGGCTATTCGTCGCGCTTGCGAAGGTTTCTTGAAAATAACGCCTCCGCTTCTTGGTATAATAAAAACCGACAAACGCGTGGTAGAATCTATCCGGTCACAAACACCGCTTCTCGCACGTCATCCACAATCTGAAGCCGCCACTAATATTCAGGCGCTAGCGAATGAAATAATTAAGGGGTAGGAGGCTGCAATGAGTGAGGTCACAGGACCTCCACAGTTTAAAAGTCTAGAACCGGTTAAACGTGTGCCGGAGATCAATAAACACGACCAAAAACCTGACGATCAAAAACCAGCTAATGAGCAGAAAAAACCGTCAGCTGAACAAAAAGACGCTTCAGCAAACCTATCACGAGACCCTGCTATTTCCCTCTCTGCTAGTGTTGGGCATATTAAAATCGGGGAAGATATATCGGGTTCAATCCTGTCTATTGATGCTGACGGACGGCCTATTCTTATAACGGAAGAAGCTACCTTTGCTTTAACACCGGATGTTGGTTTAAAAAAGGGAGATTCTGTCACCCTTAACATCATCACAACAGAGCACAATCTTATAGCCGAACTCACTTTTCGTAATGGAAACCCTGAAGACCCACCGGTTCTTCTCTCCCTTACCTTAGTATCTGTAAAAGAGCTCCCCCATGAAACACAAACGGTGCCCCACAGTGACCCGCGCTATATCGACAGCCAAACTGGAGCTTATATTCCCCCACTAACAGCACCCACTATTAGCTCTTCATCACCACAAACCTCTCTAAGCTCGGGAATATATCAACAATCCTCAGCCCCTGAAGTGGGTATAGTCAAAGAGCCCGCCACCAGTAACTTCGTTCATAAGGACTCGCCACAACAGTCTATAAACAAACCCTCTCTCAAAGGCGATATTGCCGCCGTAACTAAGCAGCCCAGCGACCCCACCATGATACAATCTAGCTCGTCCGACATGGCAGCCCTGCTCATGGAGCAACAGTCTTCTGGGGCCAGTCTCGCCCACACTCAACAAGGTAAGACAGCTAAAGCACAAATAAGCGAAAGAGAAAAATCAAATATACCAACTGCTGAAATTGTGCGTTCACGCCCATCTCCAACACACCAAAACGTTGATGTAGCAAAAAAGGCGCCCGAAAGCCCCCCTGAAAAAGCTCCAATAATACCCGCTCTGTTTATACCGAGCGATACCGCTCAAGCTTTATTAATAAAAGCCAATATAACTACACCAAAACCCAAAATGGCAGTTGAAGTGGTGTTACGCGGAAAACAAAAAAGTGACCCACCTAATACCATAGAAGTAAAAATACTATCCGTTAAAGAAGAAATATTGCCTGATACTACGCCGACTAAAAAGTCTTCTGACGAACAACCTAAACAGCCAGCTGAAGCATTGCCCGCTAAAAATATTGCTGCAAGCGTAAGTCACCAACACGAGCGCTCAGTTCATATTGAAACAACGGGTGGAACTGTAGAATTATCTCTGCCACATGGAGAAGCGCTACCTACTAGCAATACAGATATCGTCATTATCCCCACTCATCAAGCACAATCACCATTACCTCAGGCTAGCCCATCTTCAGACACCCCTCTGCCTTTAGGCTTGCTGGCTAAGAGTTTGTCAAAGTGGCCAGCCTTACAAAAAACCAAAAAACTGATAAGTCAAGAGCAGCAAAATACAACAATAGCCCCTAATATTGTACAACAAATAAGTAATGCCCTGACAGGCCGCACAGCAGGTGGCGGCGCACGTTTAACCAACAGCTTACTTTTTATGATGGCCGCTCTCAAGCAGGGGGATGCCAGTAGCTGGCTTGGTCCAAAAGTTGTGCAATATCTCGAACAAAGTGGTCAAAAGCCTCTCCTCAATATCCTCAAACAAGATATAAAACGATTTGCTAACCTCATCAATCACGCTGCACGCGGTGAGTGGCAACCCGTTATTCTACCTCTTGCAGCAGATGACAATTCTCCACTTCTTGCACTGCTTATTCGGTCTGAACAACATGATCAAAACGACACAAGCCAAGACAGTGGCGGTGACGATGATGACAAGGAAAAACAAGAAAGTCCTACCCGATTTATATTGGAAGTTCATCTCTCGCAAATTGGCAACATTCAACTTGATGGCTTGATTAAGGAAAAATCTTTTAACCTCAAATTTAAAAGCTTAGAACCGCTTGATGAAGGACTAAAAAATACTATTCGCGGGATTTTCTCTACAGCACTTGATACCAGTGGCTATACTGGCGGCGTTACCTTTTATGAACTACCCGTATTTTCGATCAATGTCTCCGAAATCATCAATGCTGCCGACCCTCCACCCCACGAAATACGAAATGCATAATTTGTTTGGCTCATTTCATTTTCACTGATATGAGCGGTCATCATCAAACTGTGTGAAAGCCAAGTTATGCGGATCATCATTTATTATATTCTTGTCGTCCTTATTTGGGGATCAACATGGTACGCTATTGAGCTTCAACTTGGTCAGGTTGCGCCAGAATGGTCTGTGGCTTACCGCTTTTTTCTTGCATCGGCTTTATTGTTTACATGGTGCATACTTCGACGACGAAGCCTCACCTTTCCGATCAAAACGCACATGAGCATGGCTCTCCTTGGTCTGCTATTGTTTTCCGGTAACTATATTCTTATCTACATAGGTACGGGGTACCTGACATCTGGATTAGTTGCTGTTGCTTTTTCAGCCCTGACTATCCTTAATATCATTAATGCCCGTATTTTTTTAAAAGTCCCGTTTGAGCGCACTATTGTGCTTGGCGCCCTTCTCGGCATTTCCGGATTATTAATGATTTTTTGGCCTGAAGTTGATCAACTATCCTTTTCTAACGGAACAACTGTTGGTCTGATTATTTGTTTGGGCGGTACAATGCTTGCCTCCCTTGGAAATACCGTCGCAGCTTCCAAGCGAGCCGCATCTATCCCCGTTGATGCCCTAACCGCTTGGGCAATGCTCTATGGCTCTTTAGCAACAGCCCTTGTCGCCTTGCTCATGGGCAAGGAATTTGTGTTGGATGGCAGAGTAAGTTATTGGGCTTCCTTGCTCTATCTATCACTGATCGGCTCTGTGATAGCTTTTAGCTTGTATCTTTGGTTGCTTAAAAATATAGGCGTGGCCCGAACGGCTTATACAGCGGTAATGATCCCTATCGTCGCGCTGATCATATCAACCTTATTTGAAGGCTATATATGGTCAAGTGCGTCTGTTATTGGTCTTGCTATGGTCGTCTTTGGTAATGTCGTAATGATCCAGCGTAAACGGAAAAAGCCTGTCTCCATTATAGAGGCCTGATAATCGTTAGCCTTTTTTCAATAGTTCGAGCACACTATCTAGTCCACTGCGAATAGCTTCAACTGCAAGGTCAATTTCTACTTCATTGATGATATAGGGTGGACAAAGCACGAGCACATTTCCTGCTGGACGAACAATAACCCCCTTCATCATAATGTGATTAGCGACATGGTGATCAATGCCCATCTCGATCGGGAACTGTTCACGGGTTTCCTTGTTTTTGGTAATTTCGATAGCTGCGATTAGCCCACACGACCGAACCTCTCCAACCAGCTCGTGGTCCTCTAATCTTTTTAGAGCTGCACCAAGCTTTGGACCAATATCAGTTTTGATGCGATCAACCAGTTTTTCTCGCTCTATTATTTCAATATTTTTCAGCGCTATCGCGGTAGATACTGGATGTGCTGACGTTGTGAACCCATGCTGTAGAACCAAATTTTCATTTTCTATCACTTCGGCTATTGCATCGCTAAAAACAGCGGCTGATATGGGTTGATACCCAGAAGATAACCCTTTTGAGATCGCCATTATATCGGCCTGAAAGTTAAAAGTTTCCTGTGCAAACCAATTACCTGTTCGTCCACACCCTGTTAGCACTTCATCTGCAACAAGTAGCACATTATGCTTTTTACAAATTTTTTCTACCGCAGGCCAGTAGCTCATCGGGGGAATGATAGCACCAAGCGTACCCTGAATTGGTTCGCCAAATACAGCGGCGACTTTATCTGCGCCAAGTTCAAGGATTTTATCCTCTATTGATTGTGCAGCCAGTAGGCCAAATGCCTCGAAATCGCTGCCGCCGCCGAAGCGATACCAAAAGGGTGTCGCTGCATGATGTACCATATTGTGCTGGTTCAAACCAAAAGGCTGATGCATCGCCTGCAAGCCATTCAGCGAAGCCGCAAACATCGTTGACCCATGATAGGATAGGTCACGGGATATAAAAATATTTTTATTTGGCTTTCCCTTGCGCCGCCAATAGAGGTGTATCAATTTACCAATAGTTTCAATGGCCTCAGACCCTGAATTGGCAAAAAACACTTTATTGAGTGACCCTGGAGAAAGGCTCGCTATTTTTTCAGATAGCTCAGCAGCAGCAGGGTTAGTTACGGCTCCGAAACTGTGATAATAACTCAAGTTTTTCATCGCTTCGGCTGCAACGTCCGCCATTTCTTGTCGGCCATAACCAATATTAACACAGCCAAGTCCTGCCATCATATCAAGCAGACGAATATTTTGGCCCTGTATATAGGAGCCTTCAGCACTTTCAACGACAAACGGTGGCGCTGTTCGAAGAGCCCCGGGATCAGTATAGGGATGAATATGGTGGCGCCTATCTAGCACCTGCAGATCATCAATACTCAAAGCGTCCGTTTCATCACTTGTGATCATAACCCCTCCCCCGCTTGGGACCTACCCCAATTGTTTACTTTCCAAAAACTAGAAATCAGCCCCAGAGAGCTTACGCGTATGTTTTTGCAGCGCTATCTCATCTAGTTCGGTTTGCTCATGGCGGTTTTCTTTTGCAACAGCAGCAGCAAGAGCTCTATCACGTGCCACTTCAATTTTTTTCATCTCTTGAAAGGCTTCTCGGACAATTTCGCGCTTATCTTCCAATTCTTTATCACGCTCTTCCAAAATCAAAAGATATTGAGCACGCCGATCAAGGGCAGCCTGCGCAAAAACACCATAATTTATACCAACCATTACATCGGTTTCAGCCGATCTTTCAGCCTCAACAAATTCATCTTGTTCACGAATAAGATCAACCACTTCCTGACGGCTTGCGTCAAGGTCTGCCAGTTCGCGCCTCAGACCGTCCAGTTCCCACTTCCTAAAGCGGATAATAGCATCATAATCACTCATGAATTGGATCCTGATCAGTACCTAGTATCTTGGCAAGCCCCTCTTGAATGACTTGTTCTGCCGGTCCATTTTCTAATATTTGCTGAAGCATATAATAACAGTCTTCTAGGCGAGTGCATTCGTCTTTACTTTGGTTCATGAAGGATTCCAGCATTGGGAAATAATGAATAGAGGCATCAACCTCCTCATTTGACCCCACGCGGTAAGCCCCCAAACGTATCATCTCTTCCATATCAGAGTAGGCTGCCATAAAACGTTTTGCCTGTGACACAAGAAAATTTTGATAGTCATCATTGCATTCCGGCATGGTTCGCGAAATAGATTTCAAGACATTAATCGCTGGAAAACGCCCACGCTCCGCGATACTCCTCTCCATCACAATATGACCATCAAGAATACCCCGAACCGCATCCGCCACAGGTTCGTTATGGTCATCACCCTCCACTAACACTGTGAAAATACCGCTGATATTTCCGTGTCCAATGGCCCCTGGTCCGGCGCGCTCTAATAGGCGAGGAAGCTCTGTAAAGACTGTAGGGGTGTATCCTTTACTCGCAGGTGGCTCGCCCCCTGCTAGGCCAATTTCACGCTGTGCCATGGCAAAACGTGTCACACTATCCATCAAACATAGAACATGATTGTTCTGGTCACGAAAATATTCGCTTAATGTAAGAGTTAAATAGGCCGCTTGCCGGCGCATCAACGCGGATTCATCAGATGTTGCAACAACCACAACCGAGCGTGCTAACCCTTCCTCACCCAAATCATCTTGTAAAAACTCCTGAACTTCGCGACCACGTTCGCCTACCAAGCCAATGACAGTAACGTCTGCGGCTGTATAGCGTGCAAGCATCGACAACATAACGGACTTACCAACACCAGAACCGGCAAATATACCCATCCGCTGGCCTTCACAGCAATTGATAAAAGTGTTGAGTGTTCTCACACCCATATCAACCTTACCACCCACTCTTTGGCGTGTGTGTGCCGCAGGGGGATTGGCCTTAATCATTTGTGATTGTGGGCCTTGCTGGATTGGGCCTTTGCCGTCAATGGGTTCACCTAGGGCATTCACAACACGACCAAGCCATGCGTCTGACGGGTAAACAACAGGTTCATTTTCCAAGAAATAAGCCTTGCAGCCGATGCCAACACCATCAAGATTATCATAGGGCATT
>CBFDBT010000087.1:0-10601 GCA_965603115.1 uncultured Alphaproteobacteria bacterium | reverse complement strand
GCTGAGGTGGAGGCCCTCAGGGCACTGACCTATAGCGCAGTTGAAGGATATATTAATGGCGAAGATGTGGTGATGAAAGCCTCGATGGCCAAACTGAAAGCGGGTCGCCTGTCAAGGGAGGTTTCAGATTCCTGCCTGCAATACTGGGGCGGTATGGGCTATATGTGGGATAACCCTATTGCCCGGTCCTATAGAGATTCGCGCCTTGGTTCCATAGGTGGTGGTGCCGACGAAGTGATGCTCGGGATTATCTGTAAATATATGAATACACTACCAAAAAAGCAAAAGGCTTAAGGGGATATTATGGCCATCATTGAAAGTCATATTGATAGTAATGCGCCTGAATATCAGGCAAATGCACAATCAATGAAAGAAGCGGTTGATGAGTTTCGCGCTATCGAGCGGCGTGTAATAGAAGCGGCAGAGGAAAAAGCCCCTCGCTACAAAAAACGAGGGTTGCTCACTCCGCGCGATCGACTGAGCTTACTCCTTGATCCGGGGGAACCTTTTTTAGAGCTCTCTACACTTTGTGGCTATATGCAGGACGGAGATAAAGACGGCTCTGCCGCCGGGGGAAGCTGCATCACTGGTATAGGCTATGTTGAGGGCACGCGCGTAATGGTGGTCGTAGATGATTATATGACCAAAGGCGGCACTATTGGCAAGCTTGGCGGCGCTAAACGGTCTCGCATGATGGAACTTGCGATGGAAAACAAACTGCCGGTAGTGACCCTTGCACAAAGTGGCGGCGGTGATCTGAAAGGTCTGGGTGACTGGTTTGGTTATACGGCGTCTGGTTTTGCCCGCCAAGCCCAATTATCTGCTAAAGGTATCCCGCAAATCACGGTGGTTCATGGAAGTGCTACAGCGGGCGGGGCTTATCAGCCAGGCTTGTCTGACTATGTTATTATGATCCGCAAGCAATCAACGGTCTATTTGGCAGGGCCGCCGTTACTTAAGGCAGCGACGGGCGAGATAGCACTAGACGAAGAAATTGGCGGCGCTGAAATGCATAGCGAAATTGCTGGCACGGCGGATTATCTCGCCGAAAATGATGGGGACGGCCTTCGCATTGCCCGCGAGATTACAGCTAAATTAGGCTGGAATAAAAACAATAGTTTTAATGGCAATTCCAATGCGTTTGCAGAACCAGTATATTCAAAAGAAGACTTGCTTGGCATTGTGCCAGTTGACCCTAAAAAACCGTATGACGTGCGCGAGATTATTGCCCGCATTGCTGACGGGTCTGATTATCTGGACTTTAAGGCGAGTTACGATATGGGTACGGTTTGCGGTCATATGGAAATTAAAGGTCATCCTTGCGGCGTTATAGGTAACAACGGGCCTATCACAGCGCGGGGGGCGGCTAAGGCTGCGCAGTTTATTCAGCTATGTGAGCAAGCAGGCACGCCGCTGTTATTTTTACATAATACCACAGGCTTCATTGTTGGGACTGAAGCGGAGCAAAGCGGTATCATCAAACATGGGGCCAAGCTTATTCAAGCCGTCACCAACGCAACAGTGCCAAAAATAAGTGTGGTGGTCGGTGGCTCTTTTGGAGCCGGAAATTACGCTATGTGCGGTCGCGGTATTCCGCCTCGCTTCATGTTTGCTTGGCCTAAGTCGGTAGTGTCAGTGATGGGGCCCGAGCAAGCCGGTAGTGTGATGCGCCAAGTCGGGGAAGCCAAGATGGCACGAGCTGGTGAGGTTAACCACAAAATGCTCGACGCGATGGAAAAAGATATTGTTGATACGATGGAAGCCAAATCTCGCGCTTTGATGAATACAGCTCGCCTTTGGGATGATGCCATGATCGATCCGCGCGATACCCGCGACATTATAGCATTTGCGCTTGATGTGTGCCGTGAAAGCGATGCACGCACTTTAAATGCAAATAGCTACGGTGTTGCTCGTTTTTAATAGTATTTGGTTCGGGAGAAAATAGATGACTTACCCTGACTGCAAAGAGCTCCTTTTGGCAGTTGATGATGAAATTTTAACCATCACGCTTAATAGACCCACCAAACGCAATGCAATGAACGGTGCGCTGGTAGATGAGTTGATGGATGTGTTCAACTCTATTGGGCATGACAATGCTATCAGGGCGGTGGTGCTGCGCGGCGCAGAAGGAAATTTTTGTGCAGGCGGCGATATTTCCGGCATGAATAAGGATGGCTTAAAAGGTAAAGAGGCTGAAAAGCTTACATGGGAATTTAACCGCAGCTTTGGCGCCATGATAACACAGGTTAATCATGCGCCACCTGTGGTGATTACCATGCTTGAAGGGGCCGTGATGGGCGGTGGCTTTGGCCTTGCCTGCATATCAGATATTGCGATTGCCCATAAAGACGCCCTTTTTGCCCTGCCGGAAACAGGACTTGGGCTTGTCCCGGCTCAAATTGCCCCTTTTGTGGTGTCGCGTATTGGCATCACACAGGCTCGGTGTCTTGCCCTCACAGGGGGAAGAATTGATGGCACAAAGGCGCAAGAACTTGGCATTGCGCATTATGTGGTGGATGACAAATCAGCTATGGAGGCGCAGCTTGCCAGTGTTTTAAAAAAGGTAAAGCGCTGCGCACCGGGGGCAAACGCCATGACCAAAAAATTGATGTTGCAAGTGGGCATAATTGAGCATGAAGAGCTACTTGATGGGGCAGCCAGCATGTTCGCTGATTGTTTAACAACGCAAGAAGGCCAAGAAGGTACCAAAGCTTTCTTGGAAAAACGCAAACCTTATTGGGCAGATAAAGGGTAGTTTGATGCAGAAAATATTAATTGCTAATCGCGGCGAAATAGCAGTGCGGGTGATTCAAACAGCAAGAGAATTTGGCTATCGCACTGTGGCTGTTTATAGCGACGTTGACGCGGATAGTTTGCATGTAGATGAAGCTGATCAAGCGGTTTGTATCGGGGAGGCAACTGCGTCTAAAAGCTATCTGGATATATCCAAAATTCTGGAAGCCGCCAAAAAGTCGGGCGCTGATGCTATTCATCCGGGCTATGGGTTTTTGTCAGAAAATGCTGATTTTGCCCGCGCCTGCGCTGAGGCAGATATAACCTTCATTGGGCCAAAACCTGACGCTATTGAACTGATGGGCAGCAAACGTTTGTCGAAACTGGCAATGATCAAAGCCGGTGTTCCGTGCATCGCGGGTTATCAGGGAGCAGATCAAAGCGATGATATGTTGAGCGCCGAGGCTGATAAAATTGGCTTTCCCTTGATGGTGAAAGCGTCCGCTGGCGGCGGTGGGCGCGGTATGCGCCTAGTTACCAAGGCGAGTGACCTTTTGCGTGAAATTAAAAGCGCGCGTTCAGAAGCACAAAATGCCTTTGGTAGTGATGAGTTAATTTTAGAGCAGGCCATAGTGCAACCACGCCATATTGAAATTCAAATATTTGGCGATGAGCACGGCAATGTGGTGCATTTATGCGAGCGGGACTGTTCGGTTCAGCGCCGCCACCAAAAAGTGATTGAAGAAGCGCCGAGCCCTTTTGTTGATGACTCGCTGCGCCAGCGCATGGGTAAGGCTGCGGTTGACGCTGCCAAATCGTGTGTTTACCGCGGCGCAGGAACGGTAGAATTTCTCGTTGACGCTGATAAAAATTTCTATTTCCTAGAGATGAATACGCGGTTGCAAGTCGAGCATCCAGTGACAGAAATGATCACGGGTCTGGATCTGGTTGAATGGCAATTCATCGTAGCTGAGGGTCAAGCGTTACCGCTCAGCCAAGATGAGATTACAATGGATGGGCACGCCATAGAAGTGCGGCTTTACGCCGAAGATCCGCGGCATGACTTTATGCCGCAAACAGGGACAATTTATGAGTGGTGCCCACCCTACGACCTTGATGTGCGCACCGATAGCGGCATTCAAACAGGACAGGATATTAGCCCCTATTATGACCCGATGATTGCCAAACTCATTTCTTATGGTGACAATCGAGACATGGCCCTGCGCCGCCTTGCCTCAGGGTTAGAGAATTGCCGACTTCTCGGGGTTAATAACAACAAATCTTTTCTAACCAGTGTGCTGCGCAATCCTTCTTTTGAAAAAGGGGAAGCGACCACAGCTTTTCTTGATGATAAATTTGCAAGTGATCCAAGCATGAAAGCCGGTACACTTGGCATAGCCCTTATCGCCCGTGCGGCGCTGACCTATTACCTCAGTGGGCAAAAAAATATTCAGGGATGGACATCTTCGGCTGACCCTCTGGCTAACTTCAAGCTGGGCCACGCTGGTACTATTTATGATGTTGCACTTAAAGAGCGTGATGGATTTTATGACATCTCCTGTGGTGATCAAGCGACGTCTTTGCAGGTAGCTACTATGAACGGTACCGTATGGCATGTTGTTGAAGATGGTGTCAGGGATAGTTTTCATCAGGTCATAGTGGACGGCAAGCTTTATCTCGATGATGGGTCAGGGCACTATATTTTTGAAAATATTCTACACCACCCCCCTGCTGTGAGTGGAGGGTCAAGCGATGGTCAGGTCAAGGCGCCCATGGACGGAGCCATCATTGATGTACTTGTTGCAGAAGGCGACACGGTAAGTGCAGATCAGGTACTTGTTGTGGTGGAAGCGATGAAAATGGAGCATTCCCTTAAAGCTGGTGTTGCTGGCGTGGTTGAAAGCCTATCGATTGCTGTAGGAGAGCAAGTTAAAGCACGACAAATATTAGCCCTGGTTGCCCCTGTGGCCGAGGAAGGATAAGAGGATGTCAAAAAAGTCGGTTCGTATTGGTTGCGCTTCAGCTTTTTATGGGGATAGCCAACTTTCCGCTCGTCAGCTCGTAGATAAAGGTGACATTGATTATTTAGTTTTTGACTATCTTGCAGAATCGACAATGGCGATTCTGGCACGCATGGCCATGAAGAACGACAAGCTTGGTTATGCCATCGACTTTGTCACTGTTGCTATGAAAGACGTGCTCGCGGACTGTGCAAAAAAGGGTATTAAGGTGGTGGCAAATGCAGGCGGCGTGAATGTACCAGGCTGCATTGAGGCGATTGAAAAACTTTGTCATGATGAAGGCTTAAATCTGACAATTGCTGGTGTTTATGGCGATGACCTTATGGACCGTGCAGGCGAACTTACGGCTTCAGGATTGCCTGATATTAAAACCAATGAGCCGCTACCAGACAGGCTAGCCAGCATTAACGCTTACTTGGGGGCAGAGCCTATTGCCAAGGCGCTGGATGCTGGTGCTGATGTGGTGGTAACGGGTCGCGTGGTTGACAGTGCTGTGGTGCTTGCTCCGCTCATTCATGAATTTGGCTGGAAAATGACAGACTATGACCAATTGGCTCAAGGCTCGCTTGCGGGTCATGTTGTTGAATGCGGGGCCCAGTGCACGGGTGGCAATTTCACCGATTGGTATTTGGTTCCGGACTTTTCAGATATGAGCTACCCGATTGCTGAAGTGAGCCCTGAGGGTGACTTTATTATTGATATTCCGCCAAAAACTGGAGGTATGGTCACGCCCGCCACCGTTGGCGAGCAGATTTTGTATGAAATTGGTGACCCGGCAAATTATTTATTGCCCGACGTCGCATGTGATTTTTCTAACGTCAAGATTGTGCAAATAGCTAAAGACCGTGTTCAGGTAACAGGTGCTAAAGGTCGTGCACCGGGGCCTGACTATAAAGTGTGCGCTACCTACATCGATGGGTATCGTATGATGGGAACTTTCTATATGGCGGGGATAAATGCCGCTGATAAAGCCCGCACCAATTTAAACGCATGGATAAAACGCACTCAAAAAGTTTTCGAGGAAAAAGGATACGGTGATTTCCGTCGAGTTTCGATTGATATTGTTGGCACAGAATCTATCTACGGCCCCCACGCAAAGGTTGATGGCACCCGTGAAGTGATGGGGAAGTTTGGTGTTGATCACGTCAATAAAGCTGCACTTACATTCGCTGCGGCTGAAATGGCGTATTTAGGCACATCTGCTGCTCCCGGTATGACGGGTTTTGGCGCTGGCCGAGCGCGACCCCAGCCATTGATGCACATTCATTCGTCGATGCTGGCTAAGTCGACCTTGGCTGTCAAAGTCCAGCTTGGGGATCAGGTAATAGCTGATGAAATTTATGATGTGGATGAGCAATCAAAACCCTTTGAAAATAGTGAGATGCTCTATGCTGCGCTTGAGGTTGAAGATGACTGGATTGAGGTACCATTAGAGCGGATTGCCTATGCTCGCAGTGGAGATAAGGGGGACAGTGCCAATATCGGAGTCATGGCTCGCGAAGCGCGCTTTTTGTCCATTTTACATACCCAGGTTACAGCATCAGTTGTGGTTAAGTATTTTGCCCATTTGGTAAGTGGTGATGTAACGCGCTATAGCCTACCCGGATTTAATGCCTATAATTTTTTGATGGAAGATGCGCTTGGCGGAGGGGCTACAGCTTCTCTGCGCCTTGATAGTCAGGGAAAAAACTACGGGCAAATTCTTCTGTCTTTTCCTGTCCGAGTTCCGCCAGATTGGGTGTAAACTTAATATAGACCGAGGTGGTCTTACCCTTGATGATATCAATTTTGTTTATGATTACAAACAGTTACTGCCCTTTGCGGCAGCTATAGATTTTTAGTTAAAATATAGGCTGGTTATACACAATATTTATTCCATTTACGATTTAGTAAGATATGAGCCATATAATAGTGATTGCGTATCTAATCTGGGGATTGAGATTACTCATAATGTTTTACATGAGTTTGGAGTTGGAGCACCCAGTGAATGATATATGAAGCGAGCGATATTTCCCGTGGTAATTATAGAGATATAATCGATTTTTCTGCTGATGCCATCATTGCTTTGGATGATGACAAAAAGATTGTTTTGTTTAACAAGGCTGCGCAAAAACTGTTTGGTTATAGTGAGGCTGAAATTCAAGGGAAGCCCCTAGACATCTTGCTGCCGCAAAAGGCGCGCGCGCACCATGATGAATATATACATGAATTCGGACAGGCGCCTGAACGCTCGCGTACTATGGGCAACCGTTTAACTGTTCATGGCCTAACAAAATCAAATACATTAATTCCGCTGGATATATCGATTCAAAAACATCCTAAAGGAGAGGGTGTTAAATATTCGGCCGTGGTCCGGAATATTTCGGATCATATTAAGGCGGTTGAAACTTTAAAAAAGAGCGAAGAGCGTCTTGAACGGGCTCAGAGAATCACCCGCACAGGGCACTGGGAATGGTCTATTTTGACCGGCGATCTTTATTGGTCTGACGAGATATATCGCATCTTTGGTCAGACAAAGGGGGTGGACGAAGTATCTTATGAGAATTTTTTGAAGGTTATTCATCCCGACGACCGCGAAAATGTTGCGAATTATGTAAGCTGGTGTGTGGAGCGCAAGATGCCTTATGCTATCACGCATCGTATAATATGTGGTGACGGTAAAGAAAAAGTGGTTCATGAAAGGGGTGAAGTCTTATGCAACGAAGACGGCGTTGCTGTGCGCATGGATGGAACTGTGCAAGATATAACAGAAAATTGGCAGAGAGAGGAACAGTTGCGTTTAGTTAGCGAGCAGGCTGAAGCTGCTAATAGAGCCAAATCTCAATTTTTAGCAGCTATGAGTCATGAACTGCGAACGCCCCTTAATGCGATAATAGGCATGAGTACTATGATAGAGGATGAGGTTCTAGGGCCCATTTCACCAGATAAATACGGAGAATATATAACAGATATTAAAAATAGCGGGCATCGACTGCTCAGCCACATTAACAATATCTTGGACATATCTAACGTTGAGATGAAAAATTTTGAAACTATAGTTGTTGAAGTGATACCCCAACACCTTGTTGAGGCCTGCATTCAAATTGTCATGCCGCTGTCTATAGTCAAAGACACCCACTTTACTATCGATTTAGACAAGACGATTGAGCGAGTGAATCTAGACCCTACCCACTGCAAAAAAATATTAGTAAATCTGTTGAGCAATGCGATTAAATTTTCGCATCAAGGGGGTGAAATTCGAATAGGCCTTGAAAAAGATGTGCTTGAAGAGAACATTATTTTTTCAATAGAAGATTTTGGTGTTGGATTTGATAAGAACAACGCAGATAATATGCTTAAACCCTTCATTCAAGAAGATATGAATTTGGCACGTAAATATGAAGGTGCGGGCCTTGGCCTATCAATTGTTAAGGCTTTGACAGAAGCCCAGGGCGGCAAGGTTATATTTGATAGTAAGGTCGATGAAGGGACTGTAGTCAAAATCATTTTACCTCTTAACATGCCTGAAAATGATAGCCGATGGATATAGTTTAGCGATTTTTGGGTGTTCCTTTGAATCCTGAAAAAAGCCACCCGAAGGTGGCTTGATATTTTCGATTGTCCAGTAGGATATAATAAGCTTACATAGCGCGAATGCTTGCAACGAAGGATTCAGATTGTTCGCGTAAATTTGTGGTTTGCGCCTGCATTTCAGTGGAAGAAACCTTTAATTCTCCTGCCCTGAGCAATGTTTTACTCGCTGTTTCACTGACTTTGACAATATTTATAGAAACATCATTCGTACCCGTTGAGGCTTCTTGGATATTGCGACTGATCTCATTTGTTGCTGCGGATTGTTCTTCGGTGGCAGCTGCAATTGCATTAGAAATTTCGTTTAGGCCCTTAATAGCTGTACTAATATCATCGACGGCTGATATAGATTTGGACGTTTGATTTTGTATCTCGCCAATTTGTTTGCCAATATTGCCAGTGGCATTGGCCGTTTGTTGCGCTAGGGATTTGACTTCAGCGGCAACGACAGCAAATCCGCGCCCAGCTTCGCCTGCTCTCGCTGCTTCAATTGTTGCGTTAAGGGCTAACAGGTTCGTTTGGGAGGCGATATCATCAATCAGATTGACAACTTGGCCAACCGCCTGAGAGGACGCATCAAACTCTCGAATAGTCTCGGATGTTTGACTGGCTTCAGCTGATGAGAGGGTTGTTTTCTCTGATGAGTTAGCTACTAGTTGCGCTATTTCCTCTACTGAAGATGTAAGCTCTTCAGTAGCAGACGCAACAGTTTGCACATTCACTGAGGCTTCCTCAGCTGCCGCGGCTACAGTCGTTGCCATGCTTTGCGTTTCGTTGGCATTGTGGATTAATATATCTGCGTTGGCGCTGGTTTGCTCACTAGCAGCGCTAATATTAGCAACTACATTGAGTACCTGCCCTTCAAACAAGTCAGCCAATTTATTCAAATCCGCTTTTCTCGTCTCTTCCATATTTTGCATCGCAGACGCGGCATTGTTGATAACTTCAGCGCCTCGACCAAAGTCGCCCAAGATACCCTGTGTCAAGAAGACTCGGTGATATTCTTTATTGAGTGCAGCTTCTAAGGACGCGCCTGATTCACGAATATAAGCATCAGTTAAATCGTAAGCCTGATTTATCGCCGCCATAGTTGGAGAAAGGTCGCCATATTCATCCCAATTTATAATTCTAGCCGTTAAGTCACCCTTGGCTACTTTTTCCGCTATTGTATGGACTGTGGCAAAAGCCTGTTTATATTGAGCGAGTTCGAGCTCTAATTGCACGATAGTTCTTTGCTCGATGCTTGTATGAGTATCGGCAGATTTTTTTGAAAAGTTAAACATAATTAGTTCCCAACAGACCAGATAAATTCAGAATAAGACACGCCAAGATCTGCTAGTGTATTTTCAAGCATTGCAGAGCTTGAATCCAGGGCGGTCTTTGCATTTACATGCTTTTTTTCTTCAGCCAGCAATGATGCATAAAGACTTGATATTGTCTCAACGCCTTTTTTGCTCGGTACGCGTCTGTTGGAGTGGTAGCCATCAATATGTCCATTTCGGTCATAACTCGGAGTGACATGGGCGAGTACCCAATAATATTTTCCGGTTTTGGACATGTTTTTCACATAAGCGAAAATTTCTTTTCCGGCTTCGATGGCTTCCCATAAAAGTCTAAAAACTGCGCGTGGCATGTCAGGATGTCGAATGATGCTATGCGGCTGATCTATGACATCTGCTGTGCCCATTTCTGCAACACGGCAAAAAACGTCATTGGCATAAACCACTCTGCCTTTAAGGTCGGTTTTGGATACGATAATTTCGTCTTGGTCGAAGCAAACCTCTTGGTTTACTGGCTTTACGCTGTATTTACTCATTACTCGATTCCCCAATCGTGATAAAATTTTACTATAAACATTGTATACAAGATATATTGGGCGGCAGATATTTGCAACCCCCCTTAAATGTTAGTTAATATAAAAGTAAAACTTTACAAAAGGCACATTTATTCAATGTATATTTGTAAATAGTTATTAAAACCAAAGTAATATAAGAGATATTAAATTTTATATTATTTTAAAAATTGCATATGTGATGTATGGCTTTAAACTATGTATTCATTAGATTTATTTAATGACTCTCATCTTTTGCCTGTGATTCTATAAATATTTTGCTTACTTTAGGGATGGCAATTTTAATCTCGGCCTCAATGGCACTTACTTGTTTTTCCCACTCTCCGGTAGTGACGGAGTTTTTAATATCCAAACTGATGGTGACAAGTACATTGCTTGGTCCAAAATGGATAGTTAAAAGCTCGTTGATATTTTCAATATCATGG
>CBFDBT010000086.1:0-10725 GCA_965603115.1 uncultured Alphaproteobacteria bacterium | reverse complement strand
GCTCTTAGGTCTAGAAATGGGTGAAACCTCGGACAACCAAGCCTATAGCCTAGACCCTGTGTATTGCTTCGGCAACTGCGCCACCTCCCCTAATGTTGAAATTGATGGTCGCCTTTATGGCCGTGCAAATGAAACCAAGATTAAAGATGTACTGGCGGTGAAATCATGACTGTAAAGATTTATATACCGCGCGAAACCACGGCCCTGTCTATGGGGGCTGACGATGTGGTAAAAGCTTTTGAGGCCGAAGGTCTTGATATAAAAATTATCCGCAACGGCAGTTGGGGCATGAGTTGGCTTGAACCTCTCATCGAAGTAGAAACCGACAAGGGGCGCATAGCTTATGGTCCTGTTGATGTCAGCGATGTACAAGGGCTCATCAAAGCCGATGTTTTAAATGGTGGCGCCCACAAACTTTGTCACGGCATCACGCAGGAAATTGATTATCTGAAAAATCAAGAGCGGCTCACCTTCAAACGCTGCGGCCTAATAGACCCTCTTTCCCTCGACGATTATATCGCACAAGGCGGTTATGCCGGTCTAAAAGCTGCTAAAAAATTATCGCCGGAGCAAATTGTCGAAGAAGTAACCACCTCAGGACTTCGCGGGCGCGGCGGGGCAGCTTTTCCTGCTGGCATCAAATGGAATACGGTCCTTAAAGCCAAAGCTGAGCAAAAATATATTGCCTGTAACGCCGACGAAGGCGATAGCGGCACCTTTGCTGACCGCATTTTAATGGAAAGCGACCCCTTCACGCTCATAGAGGGCATGACTATAGCCGGACTGGCTGTGGGCGCGACAAAAGGCTATATCTATTTACGATCGGAATATCCGCTCGTTCATGAAATATTAGACAAAGCCATAGCCAGTGCGCGCAGTGCGGGCTATCTAGGTGAAATTTTTGATATAGAACTGCGCCTCGGTGCCGGCGCTTATATTTGCGGTGAAGAAACTTCCATGCTGGAAAGTCTGGAAGGTCGTCGCGGCATGGTGCGCGCTAAACCGCCGCTACCTGCCCTTGAAGGTCTCTTCGGCAAACCCACCGTTGTTAACAATGTTATTTCCCTTGCTTCAATCCCAGTGATTTTAAGTGAAGGTGGCGAACATTATAAAAACTTTGGCATGGGTCGCTCTCGTGGAACCCTTGCCTTTCAGCTCGCTGGAAACATCAAGCGCGGCGGTCTCGTTGAAAAAGCATTTGGTGTGACACTAAGAGAGCTTATAGATGGTTTCGGGTACGGAACATATTCAGAGCGCCCTGTTCGTGCTGTGCAAACCGGTGGTCCGCTAGGGGCTTATATACCAAGCAGCATGCTAGATATTGCCATGGACTACGAAAGCTTTATCGAGGTGGGCGCCATGGTCGGTCACGGCGGCATTGTTGTTTTTGACGACAGTGTGGATATGGCAGAGCAAGCAGAATTTGCCTTTGAATTTTGCGCGATTGAATCGTGTGGCAAATGCACACCCTGCCGCATTGGTGCTGTTCGCGGTGCGGAAGTGATGGCAAAAATCCGCAAAGGCGAGAATACAGTCGAAAACAGTGAATTGGTCGCCGATTTATGCGATACTATGGAAGATGGGTCACTTTGCGCCATGGGCGGCATGACACCCTATCCAGTGCGTAGCGCTTTTAAACATTTTCCTGAAGATTTTAAATCTCAGCCTTTAAAGGGGTCATAATATGATTAGGGAAAAAGATTTTGGGACACCTAAAAAAGATTCCGAGCAAAATGTAACGCTTGAAATCGATGGTCGTTCTGTAAGCGTTCCTGAAGGCACCTCTGTTATAAGGGCTGCGGCCGAAGCTGGCATTACCATCCCCAAGCTTTGCGCTACCGATAGTCTAGAGTCCTTTGGGTCTTGCCGCATGTGTCTTGTGGAAATAAAAGGCCAAAAAGGTACGCCCGCTTCTTGCACCACACCCGCTACTGAGGGTATGAAAATCAGCACACAAACTGATCGTCTCGCTCGCATTCGCCGCGGTGTGATGGAGCTTTACATATCTGACCATCCCCTCGATTGCCTGACCTGCGCTGCCAACGGTGACTGCGAGCTTCAGGATATGGCGGGTGACGTGGGTCTGCGCCATGTGCGCTACGGCTCAGACGGTGCTAATCACCTCGAGGTTAAAAAAGACGAGAGCAATCCCTATTTCACTTTCGACCCGTCCAAATGCATTGTCTGTTCGCGCTGTGTGCGGGCATGCGAAGACATCCAAGGCACCTTCGCCCTCACTATTGGTGGACGTGGTTTTGACAGCCATGTCTCAGCAGGTGCTGAGCAATCATTTCTCGACAGTGACTGTGTTTCTTGCGGGGCCTGCGTACAAGCTTGCCCAACCGCAACCTTAATGGATAATAGCATCATCGAGGCCGGACAGCCGGAACATAGCGTTGTTACCACTTGTGCATATTGCGGTGTTGGCTGTGGCTTTAAAGCCGAGATGAAAGGCGACGAACTGGTCCGCATGACGCCTTGGAAAGACGGTGGGGCCAATCACGGTCATAGCTGTGTTAAAGGCCGCTTTGCTTGGGGCTATACAACTCATAAAGACCGCATTACCACACCAATGATCCGTGATAATATCACCGATGATTGGCAACCGGTAAGCTGGGATGAAGCCATCGATTTTGCTGCAGAGAAATTTAAATCCATTCAGAAAAAACACGGACAAAAATCTATTGGCGGCATAACATCATCGCGCTGCACCAATGAAGAAGTCTATGTTGTACAAAAGATGATCCGCGCGGCCTTTGGCAATAATAATGTCGATACCTGCGCGCGGGTTTGTCATTCTCCAACAGGCTACGGGTTAAAAGAAACCCTTGGCACATCAGCGGGCACGCAAACTTTTGATAGTGTGCTAGAGGCCGATGTCATTTTGGTTATCGGTGCAAATCCAACCGATGCCCATCCTGTTTTTGCCAGTCTGATGAAAAAGCGTATCAGGCAAGGGGCCAAGCTTATCGTGATTGATCCGCGTGCGACCGGTCTTGTTAAATCACCGCATGTCCAAGCCGATTATCATCTGCCGCTTAAACCCGGCACCAATGTGGCTATGGTCAATGCTTTAGCCCATGTTGCCGCCAGTGAAGGCTTGCTCGACGAAGGTTATATAGCAGAACGCTGTGACACTGCTGATTTCAAGGCGTGGAAAAAATTCATTCTGCAAGAAGAAAACTCACCCAAAGAAGTTGCCAAACATACAGGCGTGCCAGCAGAGCAAATTGAAGCGGCGGCCCGTCTATACGCATCGGGAGGCAAAGCGGCCATATTTTATGGACTCGGTGTTACAGAACATTCCCAAGGCTCAACCATGGTGATGGGCATGGCAAACCTTGCTATGGCAACAGGCAACATTGGCTTTGAAGGCGTCGGCGTTAATCCGCTAAGAGGTCAAAATAATGTGCAAGGCTCGTGTGATATGGGCTCTTTCCCCCATGAACTTCCGGGCTATCGCTCTGTGGGTGATGAGACTGTTCGGTCAAGTTTCGAGCAAGACTGGAATATAACCTTAGACCCTGAGCCCGGCTTGCGCATTCCTAATATGTTCGATCAGGCCGTTGATGGTAATTATCGCGGCATGTATATTCAAGGCGAAGATGTCGCCCAAAGTGACCCTAATACCCACCATGTGGAAGCAGCGCTCAAAGCCCTTGATTGTTTGGTGGTGCAAGACCTTTTCCTTAATGAAACAGCGCGCTTTGCCCATGTCTTTTTGCCAGGCACATCCTTTTTGGAAAAAGACGGAACCTTCACCAATGCTGAGCGCCGCATTAATCGTGTGCGTCCCGTTATGCAGCCCAAAACGGGCATGGATGAATGGGAGATCACCTCTCGTCTTGCCCGCGCTATGGGCTATGATATGCACTATAATGATGCTAGCGAAATTATGGATGAAATCGCCCGCCTGACACCAGCCTTCCAGCGCGTGAGCTTTGAGCGCCTTGATGCATCTGGCAGCCTGCAATGGCCGTGCAATGACGCTGCACCCGATGGCACACCCATTATGCATGTTGACGGATTTGTTCGCGGCAAGGGCGGTTTTGTGGTCACGCAATATGTGCCCACCGAAGAACGCACCAGTCGCAAGTTTCCGCTGATTTTGACCACGGGTCGCATTTTGAGCCAGTATAATGTGGGTGCGCAAACCAGACGTACTAAAAACAATGTATGGCATGAGCAGGATCTGCTAGAAATCCATCCCCATGACGCTGAAAATCGCGGCATTAGAGATGGGGATTTGGTATCTATCGCCAGCCGAATGGGAGAAACTTCCCTGCACGCCATGATAAGCGAGCGCATGCAGCCGGGTGTGGTTTATACCACCTTCCATATGCCAGAATCTGGCGCCAATATTGTCACCACAGAGCTGTCGGACTGGGCCACAGAATGTCCTGAATATAAAGTCACCGCGGTGCAAGTAAGCTTGACAAACAGTAAATCCGATTGGCAAAAAGAGTTTGAGGATGTGGCCGTTGCGACGCGTCATGTGGCTGAATAAGTGACAGATACTATTGAACATCTTGTTGCACGCTATTTAGAATTTTGGGATCAAGCCGATATTGATGGCCTGATGTCAATGTATGACCCTGCCATGCAGTATCATGACATGCCCTCCGGTGAAGTGATCGACTATGCAGATATCAAACAGTTTCTCAGTGACACTTTTGCCCACAAATCAGATCAGCACCTGAAGCTTAAAGAATCCGTTTTCCTCGAAGGAAACTCGGCCTTCATTTACTGGACGAGAAGCTTTGTTGCCAATGACACCAATCGAAAAGTAACGATGAATGGCGTCGAACTTATCGTTTTTCGCAGTGGTAATATATGCAGTATTCATGAATTTTATGATTTCCGCGATACCGATGCAGAGTCTGTGGCGGTTCAGGAAAAAGGTACGCACCTAGAAAAGATGACCAAGCTCGGACTCACGGATAATATGATGCAGCAACTTGCAAGCGAACTTACCGATTATCTTGATCAAAACAAACCCTATTTACTGCCAGAGTTGACGCTGGCAACAGTATCAGAACACCTTGGTTATACTCGCAACCAGATATCCTTCGTCATAAACCATGTTCTGGACCGAACATTTTACGACCTTGTTAATACGCGGCGTGTGGACCATGTGATCAAAAAAATGTCTTCAAACGACCTAAATCTGTCTATCTTGGAGTTGGGCTTTGATGCGGGTTTCAATTCCGTATCGGGTTTTTATAATGCTTTCAAAAAACAGACAGATATGACTCCCGCACAATATATGCGAAATTTACAGCCTTAATATGCGAAATTTACAGCCTTAAATCTGTAGAGGTTCCTATCGGTCCCGCAAGGAAGACATCAGCGCATTATATAGCTTGTATGCTATAAATATGGGCATAAGGTCTGAATTTATCTATTGAGAGTTATCCTGCATGAAAAATTATGATGCTATTGTCATTGGCGCTGGCCACAACGGGCTTACAAATGCGGCTTTTCTAGCAAAAGCCGGCCTTGATGTTCTGGTACTTGAAAAGAATGATTATATCGGTGGGGCAACCATCAGTCGCGAACTGCATGAAGGTTGGAAATATTCCAATTGTTCCTATGTCTGCAGCCTCTTTCGCCCAGAAATTTATCAAGCGCTAGATCTTGGTCGCCACGGCCTTGAAGTGGTGCCACTACAAGGTGGCGTTACCTTTAAGCAAAATGGCGATTATTACGGCAATTATCACCAGCATGATGTACGGCGGCGCGAGATTGCCCGTCACTCTCTGCGTGACGCCGATGCAGCGGTGCGCTTTGATGCTGACCTGATGAAATGGTGTCGTTTGATCCGTGGCTTCTTGCTTAGAACGCCGCCTGATCCTGCTTCCTTTAAAATGCGGGATGCGATGGAATTTGCTTCACTGCTGAAGGCTTTTTATAATTTGAGTGAAAGTCAAATTTACGAGTTTATTCGCTTCTTCACTATGTCAATCGCTGAATATCTCGAAGAGTATTTCGAAACGGATGCCATTCTCGCGCATTTCTCTGGCGGTAGTATTATTGGTACGGGCCTTGGTGTTTATTCGCCGGGAACTGCATATGTATTGCTACACCACGCCATGGGTGACGTTGATGGTAACCCTGGCTCATGGGGCTTTGCCCGTGGCGGCATGGGATCTGTGTCTAAGGCCATTGCTGGAGCCTTCCAGTCATATGGTGGTGAAATACGCTCAGGTGCTGAGGTCGATGAAATAAAAGTTAAGGGCCGCAAAGCAACGGGCGTGGTTCTCGCGTCTGGTGAAGAGATAAATGCCAAAGTGGTGGTATCCAACCTTGATGCCAAGCGCACTTTCCTTGATGTAATGAATAAAAAAGATCTTCCGGATGAAGTGGTGCGCCGGGCTGAGAATTTCAAAATTCGGGGTTCTTCAGGTAAGCTGAATATCGCCCTTGATGGCATGCCTGATTTTCCTGCGCTCGAAAAAGGTTCACCGTTGACACTCGGTCATATGCATTTTTCAGATAGCTTGGAGCGCCTAGAGCGCGCTTACGATGATTGGAAAGATGATCGCTGGTCTGCTGACCCTTATGTGGATTTGGTGATACCAAGCCAGTATGATCCAACCGTTGCTCCGGCTGGCAAGCATATGATGAGTGTCTTTGTACAATATTGTCCGCCTGAAGTAGAAGGTGGCTGGACCGAGGAAAAGCGTCAAGCCTTTGGCGCAACGGTAATTGACCAGATTGCCGACTATAGCCCCAATTTCAAAGACCTGATTTTGCACGCTGAAGTGCGCACACCAAAAGAAATTGAAGCTGAAGTTGGCCTCACCCAAGGTAATATTTTCCAAGGGGAGTTAACGTTGGATCAATTGATGTTCAATCGTCCCTTCCCAGGCTACGCACAATACCGCGGCCCTGTGAAAAATATGTATATGTGTGGATCGAGTACCCATCCCGGCGGCGGTGTCATGGGTGCACCCGGTGCCAATGCAGCCCGCGAAATTTTGCGTGATCTTAAAAAACCAAACACAACGCCGGAGGACTTTGGTGATGACTAAATCTTTAAGCGTTATCATAGTCGGTGGTGGGCATAATGGACTCGTTTGCGCGACCTATCTTGCTAAAGCTGGTTACGATGTGCAAATTTTAGAAGCCCGCGACACAGTTGGTGGCGGAGCTTGCAATCGCAACTTTTCTGATGGCTTTAAAGTCTCTGGGCTCGCCCATGTTCTTCATGGCCTCAACCCCAAGGTTTGCAAAGACCTAGGTCTAACGAATGCAGGTCTAAAGTCTGGCGCTGCCATTGACACAATCTCGCTTGATCGTGGTGGCCGTCATCTTACCTTGAAAACTGATATGGTTTCGGGTACGGAATTAACGTCTGATGATACTCAGGCCTATGCGGCTTTCAAAAAAGAGTTTCGAGACTACGCAAAAGCTCTAGAGCCCTTGACCATGAACAAGCCGCCCCGCTTGAAGGACATGGACACAAAAGACAAATTCACGCTCGCCAAGCTTGGCTGGAAGCTGCGTTTTGGTCTTGGTACCGCATCCATGCGTGAATTCCTGCGTGTAGGCGGCATTAATATTTATGACGTATTGAACGAGATTTTTGATGACGAGCAGCTCAAGGGCGCGATCGCTGCTGACGCTGTTATCGGGCACCATATGGGACCGCGCACACCCACCACGGTGCTCACATATCTCAATCACATTAGAGGTGAGACATATGGACCACAAAGCCTGCCAACTGGTGGCATGGGCGAAGTGACAGATGTGCTTGCAACTGCCGCAAAAGATGCGGGTGTTACCATCAAAACAAGTGCAGCGGTTCAAAAAATTCTTGTCACAGATGGCAAGGCTACTGGCGCTCAATTGACGTCGGGCGAAGAGCTTACAGCCGATATCATCATCTCGAATGCGGATGCGAAAACCACATTTCTTGATCTTGTTGGCACGACAGAATTAGACGCAATGTTTGCCAAGCGTATTCACACCACGCGCACCAATGGCAATGTGGCGAAACTTCATTTTGCATTAAGTGGCCTACCTAAGGTGGACGGCCTATCAGAAACTGAGCTAGGGCAACGTCTGCTTATTGCCCCCGATATGCGATATGTGGAACATGCCTTTAATCATGCGAAATACGGCGAATATTCTGAGGCACCCGTGCTTGAGATCACTATCCCAAGCATCGCAGACCCATCACTTGCGCCTAACGGCCAACATGTCATGTCAGTGTCAGCAAGCTTTGCGCCCTATGCACTTAAAAAAGGCTGGGACAAAGCTGGCAAAGCTTTTGAGAAAAAAGTTGCCGCTCTCATTGAAGAGTATGCTCCGGGATTTGCAGCACAAATTGTTGCCAGCGAGTTGCTGACACCTGTTGATATCGAGCGCGAATATAATGTAACTGGCGGCCACTGGCATCACGGTGAGATGTCCATCGACCAATCGTTTATGATGCGACCTATTCATGGCACAGCCCAGTATGATACGCCGATAGAAGGCTTGTTCCTTTGCGGTGCGGCCGCGCATCCAGGTGGCGGTATCACGGGTATTCCCGGTCATAATGCTGCAAAGCGAATTGTATCTATGAAGAGAGGGCGGTAGTTATGAGCAAGATTAATCCCAATCAGGTTCTTCAGCAATCTCCCTTTTTCTCACGTACAAACGAATGCAGTCTGGTTCAAAATTGGTCAGGGTGGAACGGATATCAAACTGCACGCATATACGATACTTTAGCCTCTGAATATTTTGCTATTCGCAGTGGTTGCAGCGTGATGGATATGACTCCAATGGAGAAGTACCGGATCACAGGCCCTGATGCGGTCAAGTTTTTAAATCGCCTTGTGACAAGAGATATCTCAAAGCTCAAGCCCGGTCGTGTGACCTATGTGGTGTGGTGTAATGATGATGGTAGAGTGATAGATGATGGAACTATTTTTCATCTTGGTGATGATGGCTTCCGCCTTTGTGCACAGCACCACCAACTTGACTGGTTAATGATATCTGCACTGGGTATGGATGTGACAATTACACATGAAACCCATGATATAGCAGCCCTTTCTGTGCAAGGCCCTACATCCTGTTCAGTGCTTACTGCAGCGGGTGTTGAAGGTCTTGATACCCTCAAGCCATTTGGTATTATTAATGTCAAGCTGAAGGGTTTCGACCTGATGGTATCTCGCACCGGCTTTACGGGTGACTTGGGCTATGAGGTTTGGACTGATCCAAAGAATGCCATAGCTCTGTGGGACGCTATTTTTGGTGTTAAAGAGCGCGGACTTTATGATGTGCGGGCTATCGGGCTTGAGGCACTAGAGATGGTGCGTGTTGAAGCAGGCTTTATCATGCCTGGGGATGATTTTAACACCACGGAAACCACAATCAGGACTGGACGTGACCGTTCGCCTTTTGAACTTGGTCTTGGCTGGGCGGTAAGCTTTGATAAACCCAATTTTACAGGCAAACGCGCGCTCATGAAAGAAAAGGCCAGTCCTATCAAAAGGCGATTGGTAAAGCTTGCTATTGAAGGCAATAAACTGCCGACGGGTAGCTTTTTATTTGAAGGTAAAAAGGGTAAAAATATCGGCTCTATCAAGACAGCTGTCTGGTCGCCTATTCTTAAATCAAACGTTGCTATGGCCGACATTGAATATATCAATGGCAAAGAGCCAAAAAATATTTGGGCCGAGATTTACTACCAAAAAGAACTTGAGTGGGCGCTGGCTTGGGTGCAGTGCTCCATCTCAGAAAAGCCTTTTTGGACTGATCCCCGGCGATCAATAACGCCACCGGGTAAATTTTAAGAATTAGTACTGTCGTCTTATTTGAAGACGACAGTTTTATTACCGTCTAGGAAAACACGGTGCTCTGTATGCAGCTTCACTGCACGCGCAAGAGCAACAGTTTCCGTATCTCGCCCAACGGACACCAACATTTTTGGACTGAAACTATGGTCAACAGGCTGCACTGCCTGTTCAATAATAGGGCCCTCGTCAAGGTCAGCTGTGACATAATGCGCGGTGGCGCCGATTAATTTCACGCCCCGTTCAAATGCTTGATGGTATGGCAGGGCGCCTTTGAAGCCGGGCAAGAAAGAATGGTGAATATTGATAGCTCGGCCTTTAAGTTCACCACATAATTCGTTGGTAAGAATTTGCATATAACGGGCAAGAACAACAAGCTCGGTCTTGGTCTCCTTGATTATGTCCCTCAAAGCCTGCTCTTGCGCAACTTTAGTGTCTTTGGTCATGGGCAAATGAATGAAACGAATACCTTCACGCTCGATCATGGGGCGTAAATCTTTATGATTTGAGACAATGGCTGTTATATCTACGTTAAGCTCACCTTTTTGATGACGATATAGTAGGTCAACCAAGCAATGGTCGAACTTACTCACCATAATCAGGGTGCGCGTTGGGGCTGTGGCACTATGGATTTCCCACGTCATACCGAACTTGTCCGCAATCTCTGGAAAATCCGCGATAATTTTTTCTTTAGTAAAGTTGCTGTTTTCAATTTCAAAAGCCACTCTCATAAAGAGATTTTTACTCTCACGATCATCAAATTGTGAGAGCTCATTAATATAGCAGTCGCGCTCGGCAAGAAACTTAGAAACTGCAGACACTATGCCTCTGCCGCCCACACAAGTGGTTTGCAGAACAAGTTTTTGTGTTTGAATTTCGTCAATAACTGTAGGTTTTGGCATTGTATTATCCAATATAATTTTTCTAATTTTTAAGTTTG
>CBFDBT010000085.1:0-10752 GCA_965603115.1 uncultured Alphaproteobacteria bacterium | reverse complement strand
TGTTGCAACTGGGTGGTTCTGATCAATGGGGCAATATCATCAATGGTATCGATCTAACCCGCCGTGTAGCGCAAAAAGAAGTTTATGGTGTGACCACTCCTTTGATCACAACTGCGGACGGTGGCAAGATGGGTAAAACCGAAAGCGGCGCTATTTGGCTCAATGAAGCCCAGCTTTCAGCCTATGATTACTGGCAATTTTGGCGCAATACGCAAGACGCCGATGTTGGTCGCTTTTTAAAGCTCTTCACTGAACTTCCTATGGACGAGATTGCCAAGCTTGAATCTTTGCAAGGTTCTGAAATCAACGAAGCTAAAAAAATTCTCGCCCATGAAGCCACCAAAATGTGCCGCGGCGAATCTGCTGCCCTTGCTGCAGCTGAAACAGCGCATCAGACCTTTGTACAGGGCGGCGCTGGGGACGATTTGCCCACCATAACAATCACCCAAGCACAACTTGACGAGGGCTATGGTATTAACGCTGCTTTTGTTGATGTTGGTTTTTGTAAATCAAATGGGGAAGCCCGCAAACTAGCGAGTGGCGGAGGCCTAAAAATTAATGATCAAAAGGTTGACGATACCTACGCTAATCTCACAGCTGATCACTTCGAGGATGGCTCAGCCAAACTATCCAAAGGCAAGAAAAACCACGCGATATTAGAATTGAAATAAATTTTATTCTGACTCGTTTTCAGGCTTTGGCTTCTCTTCCTTTGGCTTTTCGTCCTTAACGTCAGAAACTTTACCTTTTCCGCCTTCGAAAATCCGTCTGAAAATACCAGGCGCGATGCCAGACAATGGATTTATGCTGACAGTAGGATTATCAATCATCCCCTTCACTCGGTAAGCCACGCCAAAGATACCCTCACCTTTTTTGCCAGTTAATATGTTACCTATTATCGGAATGTTGGAAATGGCCGCATTCAGCCCATACACTGGGACATAAACACCGTTCATATTTATTTTTTGGCTATTATAATCTGCCTGGCCTTCAAGGGTTAATCCTATGCTGCTGCCAGATGCCCTTAGATTATTAATGTCTAGAAGACCTTTGTCATATTTAAAAGGAACTACAAGTGTGCCGAAATCGGTACCTTTGTCGCCTACAATTTCATCTATGCCCGTGATGACACCAATTTCAACTTCCTTTTCTAGCATGCCCAGAGGTATTACTTTCATGTTCTTGCCATTGGCTAAACCGCTGAGTTCTAAGCTTTCCCCCCACCCCATAATTTGACCATTAAAGGTCACCTTGCCTCCAACTCCATGAGCGAAAAGCCCAGTACCGCTTAACAAGGCCCCTGCATCTTCCGTTTCAACCCACAGACTTCTCGTTCCGTTATCTTCAATGAAAACCGAAAGATTAATATCTTTTCCGCTTTTGAAGGTGGCTTTACCTTTAGTTTCTTGCGGACCATCATCTGTAAAAGTTGATTGCAAAGTAAGATCCGTTGCTTCTACACCATTTAGAAAGTGAGCATTCTTGGCACTGAGTGCAATATAAGCCGTTAAAGGCTCAACAGGGGCGATAACGGGAACAGAAACTGCTTCTTGAGGATGGCTTTCAAAGAACGGACCTACATCAATCTCGTTTGCTGAAATTGTAGCGTGGTACGGTCCAATGCCGATCTGCTCTACAGATGCGGTAAATATATTTTTATCCAATTGACCAACGTTAAATTGGGCTTCAAAGCGCTTATCGTCACCCAATTTCCATAATAAGTCGGCTGACATATTAATATCTGGTCCCTGCGCATTTAATGGGCTAAGCGTAATCTCGTCCGGTGAAAAGGTCATTGAACCAGAGATAACCACGGGACGGCCTGATATTTTTTGCCATGCCAATTGGTCAACATTGATAATGGCAGGTGTGCCATCAGCCGTAAAATGCCCCTGTGTAATATTAAACTTACGGCCAGTAAAAGTTGCTTCAGATGGAACCTTGCCGTCAAGGAAATTAGAAATATCAACATTGAAAGCTAAAAGATCTACTTCATCTATAGCACCCGATAAAATAAACTTTGTTGTATCCTCCCCGTCAATCGTCCCTTTGACAAAATCTTCACTCCATTTTGCATGCATGGAGACACCATTAAAGTCTATATCACCTTCTGCTTTCAGGCCACGCTTATCAACTGTCAGATCTACTGTGCCCTTTCGGATACCCTCACCACCCAAGAGGTCATGAACCTCTACATCAGTGCCTTGAACACGGGTTGTGAACTCTATATCCTTACCAGTGACACCCTTGACCATGGGAATTCGAAGATTTGTATCAGTAATGGCATAACCTTTAAGGCGCTCAGGAGCGATATTCATGCGTTCATTAAGACTTATTGGGGCAAAGGCAGTGAAATGCAGCAACTGCTCAAGAGGGGCAGCAATGTGTACATCCGTAATACTATAAGCCTCACCACGCTTGTGAATATCATGCACAGCAAATGTAGAGGTCCCAAGAGTCATGCCATCAACCTGACCACTAGTTACAGTCAAATCAAACATCTTGCGTGTTAAACGACTATAGCCTTCAGCCTCAGTAATGATGGGTAACGTCTTGCTATATTTTGCATCAAGGCCCCTAAATTTAAATGTGAGGTCAAAAACACTGCCATCACGAAAAGCACCAACACCGTTTGACCCAACATCAATCATAAAATTAACATTACTAAATGAGCCGGTGGTCATATTGTCCATGACCCATTTTTTTGCAGTGTTACGTCCTATATTAGGCCAATATACCTTGAGCTCTGGAAGAGTTAATCCATTAAGGCCTAAACTAGCTTTTATCCCAGGGCGCGCGACACCCTCATCAAAATAAACAAGCGCCTCACCGCTTAAATTATAATCTTTAATTTCACCCTTAAAGTCGTTAACTAGGAAATTACCCGATTTGGGATCAAATTCTGCTTCTATCGCCACATAATTGACCTCTGCTGGGATGGGATAGGCAACACTATGAGAGAGCTGCCCTTTTCCGACTTCAAGATATAAATCCGAAAAGGTCAAACCAGTCCTTGCATCTGCTTCAAGAGATAATGAAAGAGCCACAGGGGCATCTATATAGGTAAGGACAGCTGGAACTTTGAGGTGGGATGTGAAATCTTTTAAGTTAACAGGGTCGCTATCCCAATCAAATGAAACTATTTCATTTTTCACATCACCATTTGCAGTGACGCGGAGATCAATTTTTCCTTTGCCTGACTGGATGTAACCATTGACCAAAAGTTTCAATTGTTCATGGCTGGCCTCGAAATCTATAGTCGGGATATTCACCAACATCAGCTTACTGCCAAGTTCATCAAGAATATTGGCATCAATATTTGTCATAGACACATCACTGACACGCATCATTCCTTTGCTCAACTGACTGCTATGCTTGAAGAGGCTTTTTACAATAGGCGCTAATGATTTTGGCCCATTTTTTAGGTCAATATTTTTCCAAAAATTAGATTTTCCACCTCCACTTTTAACCTCTAAATGGAGTCCGTCGATTTCTATGGCGCGTACCGTTAATTTTGCAGCTAAGATATCACTGCGGCTAATGGCCAGCCATAAGTGTTCAACTTTGGCATCTATTTTACCTTCGGGGTCTTTGACAGTGGCATTTTCAATTCTTAACCATGGGCGTACATCTGACCAGCCCCAGCCTATCTCTGCACTTTCAAATGAAACCTCCCAACCCGGGAGCAATCGTTGCGTTTCACTTTCAACCATTTCTGTGGCATAGGGCACGCCAACAGGAGAAAATAGCAGACGTAGGGCCGTAGCTGAAAATACAACAGCAATGACCACCGTAATCACTAACAAGCCTTTAGTAATAAATTTAACGTTTTGTTTCAATATGCTCTCAATACAAAGGATCAAATGTCCCAGTTAACACTTTAAAGTCTGATTTTTCTGCAAAAATGCAGATTCAAACTTGACTACCCCACCATGGAAATGAAATGTCTAGATGATGATAAAAAACAATTCACAATATCCTTTGCCATATGATAGCCCCAAATCAGACGAAATTTGGGCAGACATCATCGAATATTGTAAAAATAATAATTTAAGTGTCGATTTTCCCCCTTCACAGCAGGCATTAGCCGCTTCTCTTAGTGGAAATAGCCCCTACCTCGCACGATTAATTTTACGCGACCCCTCGTTCTTTATCAAGGTATTACGAGAAAATCCAGATACCATTTTACAAACAGAACTCGTTCAATTTTTAGAGCGCCCATGTGAAGAAGATACAGACAGCTTAATGCGTGATTTGCGGATTGCAAAAGCACATATTGCCTTACTCACCGCTGCCATGGATGTGTCCCAAGAATGGGGGCTAGATAAAGTAACGCAAGCCCTCAGCTCATTTGCCAAGTGTGCGCTCGCTATAAGTACGGCCCATGCACTTTATAAAAAAATGATTAAAGGCGAACTTGCCCTGCCAGATGAGCCAATCAGTTCGATCACAAAAGAACTCGCAAATGGGACAGGGTATGTGGTTTTAGCACTAGGAAAGCTTGGACCAGATGAATTAAATTACTCCAGTGATGTCGACATCATCGTGCTCTATGATCAAGAAATAGTGAAATATACTGGAAAACGGTCCCAGGCAGATTGTTTTGTAAAGGTCACGCAAGAGCTAGTGCGTATCATGGAACAGCGTACTATGGATGGGTATGTTTTTCGAACTGATCTGAGGCTTCGTCCCGACCCAGGTGCAACCGCACTGGCACTTTCAATGAATGCAGCCGAAACATATTATCACTCCCTCGCTCAAAATTGGGAGCGATCAGCTATGATTAAAGCAACCGCCGTTGCCGGAGACTTAATAGCAGGTAATGATTATCTAGAGCGCATGTCTGGTTGGGTCTGGCGCAGATCTATGGATTTTGAAGCTATACGTGACATCAAAGCTATTAAAAATCAGATTTTACGCCACTATCACCAAGAAGAAAACCAATTCGAAGGCTTTGACGTTAAACTTGGTCAGGGTGGAATAAGAGAAATTGAATTTTATGCTCAGGTAAACCAACTCTTATTTGGTGGAAAAATACCCCAGCTACGAGCACAATCAACACTGAATGCTCTAGATGCCCTTGTAGAGGCAGGGAAAGTCGATTCAACCATTCGGGACGAGTTGAAGTCTGCTTATATATATCTCCGCACGCTCGAACATCGTTTGCAAATGATCAATGACGAACAGACGCATGCTATTCCGGATAGCGATGAAGCATTGCTTCGTGTTGCTTTTTTTATGCGGTATGATGATAAAACATTTCTTAAGAAAGAACTTGAAGATATTACCATAACTGTTTCTAATCACTATGATAAACTTATGCCCGATGATGACGATGAAATCGCTGAATTAACAGGTAATAGCCTGCTCTCTTTCCTCAAGGAAAATGATTACCCCGAACCAAAGGGCACATTTCAAATCATTGATACTTGGCAAAGAGGCCGATATAGAGCCCTAAAAACACCACGAGCCCGCAAATTACTGTCTCAGTGCTTACCGGGGTTGCTAACTGCTTTCTTGTCCACATCTGAACCCGCTGCAGCCCTTACACGATTTGATCGATTCATTCGTGAACTTCCGGCCGGAGTACAGGTCTTTTCTCTATTTCAATCAAACCCTGCTCTTTTTCAATTAATTGCCCGCATTATGGGCCTAGCCCCAGCCCTTGCAGAGCAATTAGCCAAGCGGCCTACACTTTTTGAAGCTGTGTTGGACCCTTCATTTTTTGAAAGCCTGCCGAGCACTCAGGATTTGATGCAAGAATTAGAATATGCCCTCAAGTCAGCGCGGGACTATCAAGATATACTTGATATAACTCGCAGATATGTAAGCGAACGTCGTTTCCAGGTCGGCGTACAAGTTCTCGAAAGCTTGTCCAGCACCATAGAAGCCGGTGAAGCAATGACCCGATTGGCAGATGCAACTCTTAAGGTTCTAACGCCAGCTGTGGAAGCCAACTTTTCTATTCGTCACGGAAATTTTAAAGACGGTGGACTTGGTATTTTGGCAATGGGCAAATATGGAGGCCGCGAATTAACCCACACTTCAGACCTTGATGTTGTGTTTTTATATCACTGTGAAGATATGAATAGTATGTCAGATGGGACACGCCCCCTCGTCCCGAGCCAATATTTCTCTAAACTTGGTCAAAATGTGATTACGGCGATAACCGCCCTAACTGCGGAAGGCAGCCTTTTTGAGGTGGATACAAGATTGCGTCCTTCAGGAACTGCTGGGCCACTGGTTGTTACGCTTGAGACTTTCGCAGATTATTATACCAAGGCTGCTTGGACATGGGAACATATGGCTCTTACCCGAGCCAGACTAGTGGTATGCCCTGACAAACTCGCAAAACCATTAATGACCACAATTACAAGCACCCTACAAGCCCATAGAGACAAGAAAAACCTTTTAAAGAGCGTGGCTGAGATGCGGCAAAAGTTGGTAAGCCAATTTAACACCGACAACCCTTGGTCTATAAAGCATACACGCGGCGGGCTGATTGATATGGAATTTATTTGCCAATATCTCATGTTGCGTGAAGGCCATAAAATAAAAGACCTTTTTTCCCCTATACTGGATGATGCCTTTAAAACCCTTGAGGACCACGATATTCTACCAACTGGGGCGGCGCGAAAGCTTAAGCACGCCCACAGAGTACAACAAACTGTACAAAGTATGCTGCGCTTATGCCTAGGGGATGTTGATGCCGATGAAACAACTTTTTCTACAGGTCTGAAGTTTTTGCTGGCTAAAAGCTGCGGTTTTGAGGATATAGACCAGCTGAAATCAGAGCTTAAACTCTGTCAGGCTGATGTTCGTTTCTATTATCAAAGCATCATCGCTGAGCCTGCTCTTGAACACTATGAGAAAGAATGAGAACAATTATGACACTTGAAATTGGCGACAAAGCCCCAGACTTTGACCTTCCTGGAGATGGAGGCTCTGCTATAAAGCTATCTGATTACATTGGTAAAAATGTTATTCTGTATTTTTACCCCAAAGACAGCACACCCGGTTGCACTACAGAAGCAAAAGACTTTTCCGCGCTTCTTGGGGACTTTTCTAAGTGGGATTCTGTCGTTATAGGAATGTCGAAAGATAGCGTCAAACGCCATGATAATTTTATAGCTAAACAGGCTCTTACGGTACGCCTAGCAGCTGATGAAGATGGCACAACCATTGAGAAATATGGTGTCTGGGTGCTGAAAAAACTTTATGGGCGAGAGTATATGGGGATTGAGCGCGCCACCTTTTTAATTGATGCCACAGGAACAATCCGGCAAATTTGGCGTAAAGTGAAAGTCAAGGGACATGCTGCGGCTGTGCTTGAGGCTACACAGGCTTTATAGCAATGTGGAAATCGTTAAGTAACGCTACCATATCAGTCCTAACAACTGCTGATCCATTAGATAAAGCAGCGATAGCCAGAGATGTCTATAATGCTTGGAGAGCTGGTGAAATTACTTTTACATTCGATAGCAAGCCACCAATTCGCCCGTCAAGGCCCTCTAAACCGGAATTATTACCGCCGTCTGACATTCCAAAACCACGCGGGGCGGGGAACGATGCCAACAAAATCGCCCTTTTGCATGCTGTGGCGCATATAGAGCTGAATGCAATCGACCTTGCTTTTGATATTGTTGCGCGTTTTGGCAATCATATGCCTAAAGATTTTACAGATAACTGGCTAAAAGTGGGTGATGATGAAGCACGCCATTTTATGCTAATAAACCAAAGACTTACAGATCTGGGTAGTCATTATGGCGCCCTACCCGCACATGATGGGCTATGGCAGTCTGCTGTGCAAACCAGTCACTCTCTTCCAGCCCGACTAGCCGTAGTTCCCTTGGTTCTTGAGGCGCGTGGGTTAGATGTCACACCATCGATGATTAAGCGATTTGATAACCTTGGAGATATTGCCTCAGCCGATGTACTGAGAGTCATCTACGAAGAAGAAATCACACATGTAGAAGCAGGTTGCAAATGGTTTACTTGGTTAGCCGAAAAAGAGGGAAAAATAGCAGAAAGTTACTTTAAAAAATTGGTGACTGAATATTTTTCTGGAAAACTAAAAAAGCCCTTTAATACAGAAGCCCGCGAAAAAGCAGGATTATTCCCAACTTGGTATGAAGAGCTAGCAAGTTAATCACTTATTAATATCAATAGGTTATCTATAAAGACTTGACCTTAGACTTTATTCAGGCTTGGATGCGCCGACAACTGTGGACAAATCCTGCGAAAAAACGTAGAATCAGTTAAACAAGTATGGGAACTAAATTGATAGATGAGATAACATTCAGCCAACGCTTTCAGGCATTTAAGAAAAAATACTACCCAGAGCGCCAGATATTTATGCGCGTTGAGGGTCGTGTTAAATTTCTTAAATTTAATCCTGAAGTGCAGATGTTTTTGACCGCTTGTCTCATGATCTTTCTTAGCTGGGTGGCAGTTTCAACGGTTACATACCTTACCCGTGATATGGTAATGGAAAACAAAATCAACCAGATTACTGATCTACGTGCTGAGTATCAAAGACTAGATGAAGATTATAGCGCCCTCACGACTGAAGTTGAACTACGCACCGAAAAACTAGAAGAGCGGCAGAAATACCTTGAAAGTCTCATCGAGGGAAATGGTACACCTAAGTTTGAGAATGCCGCAGGCACTCCTTTAGAGAAGCCTCTAAAGTCCAAGGCGATAAAAGACAAAAGTCAAGCCATGTTGATCGAGCGTATACTTGGTTCAGGAAGTGCTTATGCTGACTCAGACATGCCACACGAAACATCCCGTGCTGAAGCTCTTCTCAAATTACGGCAAATTGACCTTAAGCAGCAAAAAAATGCACGCAGTCTCTATGCTATTTCGCAAAGAAAAATTACTGACATAAACAGACTGTTAAAAAACACGCCTGTTAATATTGACCGGCTTGTAAAGCAGTATGAAGGCGATACACGCGGCATGGGTGGGCCATATTTCCCTGAAGAAGGGTTTGCCCCACTTTTTTCAGATGATGATAACTCCATTTATTTAGCTCTGCAAGATGATGCCCTGCGTCTAAATATAGCAACATCTGCATTAAACAGTTTTCCTAGCGGACAACCAGCAGCAAAATATTATATTTCTAGCCCATACGGCAGTCGCATAGACCCGTTCACTAAACGTAAATCCAGCCACTATGGCTTAGATATGGCGGGTTGGCCTGGCACTGCTATTCAAGCTGGAGAAAAAGGTACAGTTATTAAAGCGGGCGTATCTGGTCCTTACGGGCGAATGGTCGAAATAGATCATGGTAATGGCTTTCATACTCGCTACGGCCACATGAATAAATTGCATGTGAAAAAAGGTGACCAAGTTAAATTAGGTCAGAAAATTGGAGACATGGGTAAAACGGGCCGCGCTACCAGTTCGCATTTACACTATGAAGTATGGTTTGAGGGTAAGGTCGTTGACCCACTTCCCTTTATTGAGGTAGCACAAGACGTTCAAAGGATACGAGGTAGATATGAATCAAAATAACCCAACACATGTTAAGCTTCCAGCAAGAAGCGATAGCAATTCAACGCCGTCAATCATTGGCTCTGACGTGACAATAACTGGCAACATCACAACAGCTGGCGAACTTCAACTTGATGGCTCCATTGATGGCGATCTGGTCTGCGGCAGTCTTGTTATGGGCGAAGAAAGCAGTGCCAGTGGCACAATAAAATCAGATTCTGTGATAATTCGTGGCTCCGTACAAGGCGAAGTCCGTGCCCGCTCTGTTCGCTTAGAATCAACAGCGATAATTGAGGGGGATATTTACCATGAAACTCTCGCAGTTGAATCTGGCGCGAGGCTTACTGGTCAGTTCTGTTACACATCAGCGTCTGGAGCGAGTGCTCCAGCACCTAAAGCTCCAGTTAAAGATGATGCTAAGGCTGATGCAAAATCAGACGCTAAAGACGATGATAAGGATAAGGACACAGCAAAGTCTAGTTTTCAAAATAAGCCGAAGACATCCTATGTCGGCGGCGGGAAAGCTGCTGAATAAACAGGCTTATTTATAAATCTTATAGAAAAACTCTATGGAAAAGGCCGCCAAGTTTGGCGGCCTTTTTATATTCTATTCTTAGATACAGCTAGCCTTAAAGTCTATTCAATATCCTCTACAGTACCGCCCTCGCCTTCAACTCGAGCAGCAAGCGCCGCTTGCATAAAAGTATCAAGATCACCGTCTAATACTTTGTCAGGCTGGCCAGATTCTTCTCCAGAGCGCAAATCTTTTACCATTTGGTATGGCTGCAATACATAGGACCTAATCTGATGGCCCCAGCCAATGTCTGTTTTAGCAGCATGTGTTGCCTGAACAGCCTCCTCACGACTCCTTAGTTCTTCTTCGTACATACGGGCCTTGAGCATTTTCATCGCCGTAGCACGGTTTTTATGCTGTGAGCGGTCATTTTGACACTGCACAACAATACCGGTTGGCTGATGGGTGATGCGCACCGCAGAATCTGTGGTATTAACATGCTGCCCACCTGCGCCAGAAGCACGGTAAGTGTCAATTTTCAGGTCGCCTTCGTTGATATCAATTTCGATTGAATCATCAATAACAGGATATACCCAACACGATGCGAAGCTTGTGTGCCGACGGGCATTAGAATCAAAAGGAGATATGCGTACTAAGCGATGAACACCAGATTCAGTTTTAAGCCAACCAAAAGCATTTTCACCTTTAACCTGAATAGTTGCAGATTTAATACCTGCCTC
>CBFDBT010000084.1:0-10800 GCA_965603115.1 uncultured Alphaproteobacteria bacterium | reverse complement strand
GGCAGTGCCTTCGCCCAAGACAATGAAGGCCCTGTAAAATACGAAAATGCAGCATATTTCACCATGGCTTATATCGACTTTAAACCAGGCAAGTCCGAGCGCGCTTTCACAATCATCAGAGAGCATTTCATGAAAGCCGGCAAAGCAGCTGGGTTGCCTGGCCCCAGAACGCTGCATTTTAAAACTGGTGAATGGGACGCAGCCTTCATCTGGAAGCTGGAAAATGGCCCTACTGACCTTGAGTGGTATCGTAGTCCCAATGACGTCAAATGGATGGATGCGCTTACCAAGCAGGAAGGTGGCAAAGAAGCTGTTGGCAAGCTTATGAAGGAATGGGGCTCCCTTATCGCCCGCGGCAACACAGCCTTTGGCCACTGGCACTTTGATCCTAAGAAAAAGGATAAGAAATAATCAATATTCAAATTGATTACCTCTGGGGGTGCTTCGGCACCCCTTTTATTGTCCAACCGACATCCTTAAAAAACATCTCAACTTATCTTGCAATAATAGCCATTTCATAGCATTGTCCCGCCTTATATTATTAGGGGACTTAAACATGACAAAATACCTATTATCAGCCTTTACGGCTTTCACACTTTTACTATCAAGTGCAGCGATTGCAGAGGATGCAAAAAAAGCAAAACCGGTTGCTGACCCTGTTGTCTCGGTGACAGAACACAGCGGCACATTCAACGGTCAAAAATTAAAGTATAAAGCCACAGCGGGTGAAACCCTGCTGCGCAACAAAGATGGTGACGTAACAGCGCGCATCTTTTCAACGTCCTACGTTAAAAACGGCGTCAGTGACAAAAGAAAGCGTCCTGTATCCTTTATCTATAATGGCGGGCCGGGCTCGTCTTCTGTTTGGCTGCATATGGGTGCCTTTGGCCCGAAAAAAATTGTCGTCCCGTCTGACGCTGAAGACGATGGTGCAGCCCCTTTTAATATAGTGGATAACAGCGACACCATCCTTGATGTCACTGACATAGTTTTCATTGACCCCGTTGGCACTGGTTTTAGTCAAGCGGCTGGTGTTGGTAAGGGCAAGGACTTTTGGGGCGTTAATGAAGACGCTAAGTCCATCGCACAGTTTATTCGCATATGGCTGAGAGAAAACCACCGCTGGAATAGCCCAAAATATATTGGTGGGGAAAGCTATGGCACAACGCGTTCAGCAGCACTTATCAAACAGCTTGAAGGCGGCTTTGATGACGTTTCCATTAATGGCACTGTGCGCTCTTACGATGAGGGCAATGAGCTTGGTTATATGACAAATTTACCAACCATGGCAGCGACCGCCCATTATCACGGTAAAGCTGGTCAGGGGAAAACTATAGAAGCATGGGTTGATGAAGCCCGCACATTCGCCATGGAAGACTACGGCCCAGCGCTGTTGCTTGGCAGCAGGCTAAAGGGTGAAAAGCGAAATGCCATCCGCGCAAAGCTTGCTTATTTTACAGGGCTTAGTGAAAAATATCTCGACCACGCTAATCTGCGTGTCCATTTCCAGCGTTTTAACAAAGAATTGATGCGCGACGAAGGCTTTGCCCTAGGCAGGCTCGATAGTCGCTTCAAAGGAGTTGAGAGAGATAATGCCGGAGAGACACCGGAAATTGACCCAAGTTTTTATGGTATAGACGGCGCTTATACGGCCGCACTTAACTATTGGGTTCGCGATATTCTCAAATTTAATCCTGACCGTGAATATACTATCATTGGCGGCGTGAGGGACTGGAACTGGCGTCTAAACTCCAAGTCATACCGCCAACCCTATATGAATGTTGCGCCCTATATTGGCAAAGCCATGCGCGGTAACAGCCAACTCAGAGTGTTTAATGCTGCGGGATATTATGACTTTGCAACACCGATGTTTGGTGCTGAATATTCCCTCGACCGCAATGGCATAGACCCAAAGCGGGTGACGTATAAATATTATCCAGCGGGTCATATGATGTATATCCATCATCCCAGCATGGATGTGCTGCTTGATGATATCAGAGAGTTTATTCAGGCTGATTAGGGTACGGTAGTTTAAAGCCTTTTCGTCATACCAGCGAAGGCTGGTATCCAGCACCAGAGAATAGAGTCCCCGCCACTGGCGGGGTCATAATTTAATTATGGACTCCGGGTCGTACCGATGCTTACGCATCTGCCCGGAGTGACGATTGGGTGTGGTTTGGATTTGTGGCTTTACTCAGCTGCAGCAGCGTCTTTCGGGTTATGCCACTTTTCAAACATTTCTTCCTCGCGGCCCTCTAAGATCATGACCTTATTCATGTCCCCGCCAGCCCAGTCGGCTACACGCTTGTCCATAAGGCTAAACCACCAAGGCGGGATCCATGCACGGAAAAACATCGGCAAATATCCCGACGGTAATTGTGGCACTTCATCAAAATGCCTGAGGCACTGATATGGCCTTTGAGCATGCGCATGGTGATCTGAGTGCCGCTCAAGATGCAATATCAAAAGATTTGAGAGATAGCGATTGCTATTCCAGCTATGGTGCGGCTGGCACCGTTCATATTTTCCATTCTCAAGCTTTTCGCGCTTCAAGCCGTAATGCTCAATATAATTAGCTGAGGATAACAAGAGGTTGCCCATTAAAGCTGCGATAAGCAAAAAGGGTAATACAATAAAACCAAAAGTATAAATCATCACAGTGTAATAAAGCAGCGAGACCAAAGCATTGCGGAATACTTCATTTTTGAGAGAAAATTGTGATATGCCCTTTTTAGACAGTCTTTTCTTTTCGATATTCCAAGCGCGAGAAAATCCACCCGGCAATTCTGTGCGTACAAAGCTATAGAAATTTTGGCCCATTCTAGAAGTAGCCGTATCTTCTGGTGTCGCCACCTGAATATGATGGCCATTATTATGTTCAATACGGAAATGTCCCATAAAGCTAGGCGCTAAGCCTAAGCTGGCAAAGAAGTGATCAATCTTGCTACTTTTATGCCCAACTTCATGCGAGGCATTAACCGACAGCCCCAAAGCCCAACCAGCAGCCCATGCAAAGCCAAAATAAATTCCATAACTTGGCTCATAGGTCGCGATGTACCAGGCCCCCGCCAATTGACTAAAAAAGGGTGAAATTGCAGTAAAGCGAGCAAGCCACTTATAATATGAATCATCCCTCATCCTGACAAATTCACTCTCAGGAGGATTATAAGAACTTGATCCCATAAGCTTATCCAGCGTTGGCATCACCATAAAAATAAAGACAAAATAGCCCCATATCCAAAGTCCATTGCCAGTTGCATGCGCTGTATACATGAAAGCAATAGGCACAAATCCCCAAAAAGCAGCAAAAAGCCATAAATACCGCTTAGGATCTAATTGAAGCGGTGTTAATTCATCATCTGCATTGATCGTTGACATATTATTTCCCCAATAAGCATTCCGCCGCAACTATACACTAAGAATATTCAAAAGTAGAGGTAAAATATTTAACACTAAAATAGTTTATTTTTGCTTATCTCTTTTCATCCAGAAAATTCCGTGCAACAGTTAACTTAGCTGATATGGGGAGCTTATTTATGAGTGCTAATCTTTGTGTTGCAATTGTTGGCGCAGGGCCAGCAGGATATTATACCGCAGAAGCCCTGACAAAGGGTCGTGATGATGTTTGCGTTGACATTATTGACCGCCTACCAACACCTTATGGCCTAATCCGCGCTGGCGTCGCCCCCGACCACCAAAGCATTAAAAATGTCATCCGGCGCTACGAAGCAACCAACTTGCAAGATAACGTTCATTTTGTTGGAAATCTTGCCCTAGGCAGTGACATAACCCTCTCTGAGTTAATAGATCTATACGACGCTGTCATATTGGCTACAGGCGCCGCTAAAGATCGCACACTCGGCATTGAGGGCCAAGACCTTGAGGGCGTCATAGGCAGCGCAAGTTTTGTCGGATGGTACAACAGTCACCCAGACTTTGCACACCTTGATCCTGCGCTTGATATTCCAGCAGTTGCTGTTATCGGCAACGGCAATGTTGCCATCGATGTAGCTCGTATTTTGGCGAAAACACCTAAAGAAATGAGCCATACCGATATTGCTGAGCATGCATCAAAGATACTAGAAGAAAGTGCTATAAAAGATATTTATATCCTAGGCCGACGAGGTCCGCTTGAAGGCGCTTTCACGCCAAAAGAGCTGGGGGAATTAAACACTCTAGAGCGCTGCGTCGCCTTAGTAGATGCTGAGCAGCTCCCGAGCGATGATGATTTGCCGGAAGATTTAAGTGGCGGGAAGAAGAAAAACCTGACCGCCCTTAGGGCTATGTCCCAAAACAAGCCCACAGATAAACCAATCCGTCTGCATCTAAAATTTTACAGGCGTCCCATGTCCATTTTGGGTGATGAACAAGTTAACAGTATCCGCCTTGAGCACACCGAAGTTATTGATGGAAAATGTTTTGGTACCGGAAAAACAGAAACTCTTGATGCTGGACTTGTCATTCCTTGCATAGGCTATAAAACAAGCCCTATCAAAGATGTTCCCTACAACAAGTCAAAGGGATGTTTTGATAATGATACAGGCTATATACGTGACAATCTTTACTGTGTTGGCTGGGCCAAACGCGGACCAACAGGAACCATAGGCACCAACAAACCAGACGGTGTTGGCGTTGCTAAACGCATTTTACAAGACATCAAACCATCTGGGCGTTTAGGTAGAAAAGGCCTCAACCAAATCATAGAAGAGCGCAACCTTGAGATCATAACATTTCGGGACTGGAAAGTTATTGAAGCCGCCGAAGAAGCCGCGGCTAAAAACGGTGGCCCTAGAAACAAGTTTTCTGAAATTGAAGACATGGTTCACGTCGCTCATCCAGAGGATTAATCCACGGATAAACTTGACAGCTTATTGAGGCTTTAGTCGCTTTAAAACGCCACTAAAGGTCATGACAATATCCCCTCCTGCTGTAAGGGTGCCGCGTACAAAGATCATACTCTTTGTTTTTCGAACACACTCACCACGAGCGATAACTACATCTCCGGCGGTTCCAGCTGCAACAAACTCAGAATTAAATCCAATCGTTACACAAGGCTGCTCTACACTACAGTCTGAAAAAGCAAAAAGTGCATAATCAGCAAAAGTCATCAAAAAACCGCCGTGCAATATCCCCATACTGTTGGAATGCCGCTCATCTGTCTGAATTGCACAAGATACCTCGCCACTCTCCTCTTGTTTAACAAGAAAAGGCCCAAGCAAATCCTCAAAATTATCATTAAACGGAATATATTTATAACCAGCTAGTGGTTCGGCTTGTGTGTCATTATTCATTTGCTGCCCTATTCAATCGAGGCCTAAGAGGCTTCAAAGCCTATTAAAATATAATCTTACAATACAGTCAGAGAATTTACCTGTAACGATAATACCAGACAGAAGTAACAGCTTGAAAGCGCGCTGACAATATAATGAATTTAAGAGGCCACTGGTAGATCAACCCAGAAAGTAACCCCCTGCTCTTCGTTGTCTTCATAGCCACACTCGCCATGCATAGCATCAACCAGAGACTTGACTATGTTTAAGCCAATACCAGTGCCTTCAATTCCGGAGGTTTCTTTGCCTGCTCGAGTAAAAAGGCCAAAAACAGAGTCCTTATACTTTGGATCAATACCCGCACCATCATCCTTAACTAAGAATCTAACGCTATCAGGCGAAGTCTTTTGAGCCGATAACCAGACATTACCGCCATTATCGTTATATTTAATGGCATTGGAGAGTAAATTCATCAATATCTGCTCAACTCTAACTTCATCAACCAATATACTAACATCAAGATCACAATTTTGATGAACATGGACAGTCACTTCTTTTTCCTTAGCCAAAGGAGCAACCAAGGGCACAGCATGTTCAAGAATATAACTTACTTTACGACTTTCAAGAACAACATCGAGCGTACCTCGTTCAATATCGGTCATTTGTAGTAGGTCGGTAACCAGTTTGAACAATATGTCAGCACCAATATGAATATCCTTGAGAATATTATCCTGCTTTTTATTCATTGGACCTGCAACTTTTAAGGAGAGCAGTTCTGTATATCCTAGAATAGCATTTAACGGTGTACGAAGTTCATGGCTCATTAAAGCTAAAAAGTCAGATTTTGCTTTGCTGGCCATTTGCGCTTCATCACGCGCTTTTTGCATCTTTTTTTCTATCCTCTTGCGCTCACTAATGTCACGCCATACACAAAAAAGACTTTCTTTATTACCTGTTTCTACCCGCGATAAGGATACTTCAACAGGGAAAATTTCTCCATTTTTGCGTTTATGGAGCCATTCAAACCGGTGATATCCTTGCTTGATAGCCAGAGCCATCATAGCATTGGCTTTTTCGAAAGAGGACTGACCATCAGCTTGAAATTCTGGGGATAGTTCTGATGGATGTGTGTGTTGTAACTCTGCTTGGTTAGCATAGCCAAGTACTTTAACCGAAGATTCGTTGCAAAGCTCAAATTGATCATCAATTATTAGCCACATAGGGTCATCAGACTTGTCAAACAATGTTCTATATTTGGCTTCGCTCTCCTTTAGTTGGCGAGAAACCTCAGAAAGTGCATATTGAGAAGTTGGTGCATAGCTATTTAATTCTTGCCATTTTAAGATATCAAAAACTATACCAATGAATTTTTTTTCGCCGCCAATCGTAACATCTGAAATCTCAATCTTAATGGGAAACTTTTCCCCATTCTTCTTTAGACCCAAAATTTCACGGGTCATACCAAGAACTTTACTAATTTTTTGACTAGGATTATCCAGATAAGATTGATGCTTGTCGCGAAAATCCATGGGCACTAAAGTATTTATTGAACTGTTCACAAGCTCATTTGCCTCATAGCCGAACATCTGCTCAGCATTAGGGTTAATCACTTCAATTAAACCTTTAGCATCAATAACTATGACCGCACCGGGAAAATTATCTATTAATAAGTGATAATAGTCTTCCTCTTTGAATAGCTCTAATATTCGCGCCATATAAACTCCCATCTATCTAAATGAGAGTATATTTTAAGTAATTAATATTCAAGTTTTATTTATTTTCGTATATTTGTTTAAATAATTATTTCTAAAAGATTTTATATTAAATAGCATCTAGAAATTAACTATGATCTATACTTCAATAATTGAGGCTTCTATTCCTCGAATTCCATCATTATAATTAAAATAATAAACCACTAAAATATTTCCATCAGGCAGCTCGACCGCCCACGGATATCCGACATCGCCGCCAATAGCATCATCACGAATTATAAATTCTTCAGCGTCTTCTAGTGATTGCCCTTTTTCAACAAGACGAGCGCGCACGCCAAAAGGTTTATGACGGTAACCGTAAACCAAAAATAGCCGCCCATCCGACAGCACTAGCGGATCATAAGGATGACCAATGATGGTTTGCTTTTGCGGTGCCTTCCACGCATTAGCGTCACCGCTGCCGGCGACGGTTACCAAATGATCGTCGAGCCCAGCAGTGCGATAAAAAACAGTTAAAGTATCCTCCGGCCAAAGCGCCAGCGAAGGTTCTTGCAACACCCCTGTTTCAAGCGTGTGGAATGTTCCATCTGTTGACCAACTTTCGCCTTGGTCTTGACTGGTATAAAGCGTTGCAACTTGCGTGCTGCCACCTTCAAGTTGACCACCGTATGAAAATAAAGCTATGCGTCCATCAGCGAGTTCTTGAGCGCGACCACGCGCAGCACCTCCATGAAAGCCCCGCTTTTGCCACTCTGCTTTTAGCATTTCGTCCGCTACGGGTAGCATAGTTCTTTTAGACCATGTGCGGCCTTCATCATCACTATAACGAACATAAGAGCCCCAGCCCATGAATGTACCAATGCCACTATGCGCCTTGTGAAACCAAACATTCGCCTGACCTTTTAAGGTCTCAGCCACAGAATTAGGAACGGGGCGCCACAAAAATCCGTATTGCAGTAGACGTCCACTCTTGAGCATAATCAGATTACCGTCTTGGTCCGCCGCCTGCGGGTCCATGGGCAAAGTCTCCGGCTCTGATAGTGTTGATAAATCAGCCGACAGGCGCACAGCAGCAATATGAGAGCGCCAATGCACATGATCGACAGAAACGGCATCAACATCCGTTGGCGTATCGCCTTCGCTGATAAGCCAACGATCATCGCTAGCCCGTCGAAAAGCAATTAATAACTCCCCACTGGCAAGCAAGGCTACACTAGGAAAGGCCGAGAAATATTCTGGGTCTTTATAAACGGTAAAATCACGAATTTTTTTCATGAAAAGACGTTAGCCTTAAAAGTTATCGCCGTCTATCAAGTTTCCAATGCCGCCTAGTACAGAGCCTTCACCCTTTTTACCAGCACCAGCACGCGGAGCATTCGCCCATATACGTCCTGCAAGGCGTGAGAAAGGCAAACTTTGCAGCCAGACCTTACCGGGGCCCTTAATCGTCGCAAAAAATACACCCTCGCCACCAAATATCATAGATTTTACCGAACCCGCACGCACGAGATCAAAATCAACAGTAGACGTCATTGCGGCCAAACAGCCTGTATCCACATGCAACTCTTCACCCGCTTTCAACTCTCGCTCAACCAATGTGCCACCTGCATGAATGAAAGCCCAACCATCACCTTCAAGCTTTTGCATGATAAATCCCTCACCGCCGAAAAGGCCGGTCATTATACGTTTTTGAAAATGTATGCCGATAGAAACCCCGCGCGCGGCGGCAAGAAAAGCATCTTTTTGACAAATGAGTGTGCCTTCGACGCTATCAAGTTTAATCGGTAATATGGAACCGGGATAAGGTGATGCAAATGCCACGCGGGCTTTGCCATGACCCTGATGGGTAAAAACTGTAGTAAAGAGGCTTTCGCCTGTTATAAGCCGCTTGCCAGCACCAACCAACTTGTCAAATATGCCGCTATTAGCGCTTTTATGCGACCCGTCTCCAAAGGCTGTGTCCATATCTATATCGGCATGCTTATACATCATCGCACCAGCTTCAGCGACGGCGCTTTCACCGGGGTCCAGTTCGACCTCTACAAATTGCATTTCCGAGCCTTTGATTTCATAATCGATATCATCAGCTGTGGATGCACTGCGGCGATGGCTGCGGCTATAGGTGTTTGGTACATGGCTTGTCATACTATCCTCCAATTTTATGTTGTATTCTTTTCATGACGTATAAAATACTATATAAGAACTTGAAAATATTTAACAAGTTCACCAAATACTAGAGCCTAGACCCAAAAGTGAACCGCATAACAGGATTAAAAAATGACCACGATTAAAACTATCTTTAAATGGATATTAGAGACGATAGAATTTATCCGTCAATCGATCATAACGGTCTCGGCCCTCTTTATACTGTTCATTGCGGCTGCAATCTATGGCCTGGCATCGCGCGAAGCCGCCCTGCCCACCATGGAAGACGGTGCTGCACTTGTTTTGGCACCGGAAGGGCGGATTGTTGAAAAAACCAAAGCTCCCGACCCTCTTTCCCTCCTTATGAGTGATTATTCCCGTCAACCGCCAGAAACATCTATCCATGCGATTTTAACCGCGATTAAACGCGCTAAAGTGGACAGCCGAATTAAAGGCATTGTACTTATTACTGATAAAATGCAAGGCGCGGGGCCAAGTAAATTACACGCGATAGCTGACGCATTGAAAGACTTTAAGGAAAGCGACAAGCCTGTTTATTCGGTGTCTTCAGCCTATTCTCAGGGAGACTATTTAATCGCGGCCCAGTCCGATAAAATATTCATGAACCCTCACGGTAATATATTACTAACCGGCTATGGCGGCTATGGCATGTATTACAAAGGCTTGCTCGACAAAATCAAAGCCAACGTGAATATTTTTAGAGTTGGCACGTTCAAATCAGCCGTTGAGCCTTTTATTAGAAAAGATATGTCTGAAGCTGCCAAAGAAGCTAACCACGCCTATATGGACGCCCTTTGGTCTTCTTATACAGGCAGCGTGGCGGGCGCTCGCGGTTTAAAAGCCAAGCAAATCACCGACAATATTAATGCGACCCCTACACTTCTCCGCGCCGCTGGAGGAGATTTTGCTCAAATGGCTGTTAATAGTGGCCTGATTGATGAATTAAAAACAAGATCTGAGTGGCGCAGTGAATTGATAGATGTATTTGGCTTAAACCGACAAGGTAAAAGCTTCAAACAAATTTATTTCCGCGATTATCTAGCCGCAACAAATAAGCCGCAAATGGCAAAAGACCATATCGCTGTTATCACAGCCCAAGGCGAAATTATCATGGGCGAAGGCGATGTGGAAGTTTCAGCCGCTGAAACACTGGTGCGCCAGATATTACGCGCGCGGTCAAATCCTCGCACAAAGGCTATTGTCCTCAGGGTTGATAGCCCGGGCGGCTCTGCCTTTGCTTCTGAGCTGATAAGACAAGAGCTCAGCGCTGCCCAAACCTCTGGCATTCCTGTGGTCGCCAGTTTTGGCTCTGTAGCGGCCTCAGGCGGATATTGGATATCGGCAACGGCAGACGAAATCATCGCATCGCCTACAACCATTACAGGCTCGATTGGTATTTTTGGTATTTTCCCAACTTTTGAGAAGACCCTAGCAGAAATTGGCATCAGCACCGATGGTGTGGGCACAACAAAATTTGCAGGTGTTATCAACCCAGCACGCGCACTTGGTAAAGATAGTAAAGACATCATGCAGCAATCCGTAGAAGCGGGCTACCGTGCATTTCTAGACCTCGTATCAACAGGCCGTAACTTACCGCTTGATGTTGTAGCCAAAATCGCTGAAGGGCGTGTCTGGGCAGGATCAACCGCCTT
>CBFDBT010000083.1:0-10934 GCA_965603115.1 uncultured Alphaproteobacteria bacterium | reverse complement strand
TCAGCTGGAAGACCGCTCATGTCGCGCAACCAATTTAACATTTGTTCTTCAATTTCAGTGGCAGCGGGGGATGTTTCCCACATCATAACATTCACACCAAGGGCCGCGGTCAGCATTTCAGCCAGCACCGAGGGCGGACTACTGTTAGCTGGGAAATACCCAAAAAAGCGCGGGTGCTGCCAGTGAGTCAAACCGGGCATTGCAATATCTTCAAAATCTTTGAAAATAGCACCAAAGCTTTCACCGTCCGCAGGGGCACTGGTTGGCAATTTGGCTTTTATCTCACCGGGAGAAACAACAGGGCGAACAGGATAGTCGCGCACGCCACCTTCCATATAGTCCGCCATCCAATCGACCATGTCGTGCGCGTTTTTGCGAAAGTCTTTAATGTCCATAATTTCTTTCCAACTTTAACTCGGCCCAGAGCTTATTGGGATGCGATGAAATTGGCAATGGGAGAAAGTATTTTCAACTAAAATCAGTCATTCCCGGCGGAATTTTAAAGCCGTTCGTGCTGAGCCTGTCGAAGTACGGGCGTAATCCGTTCGATTAACCCTTCGACAAGCTCACGGCGAACGGGTATAGAGCACCCTCACCTTCCTTTGTCATTGCGGGCTACGACCCGCAATCCATTATACATACCACCCTGCACAATCATCCAAATATAAACAGTTCGGCTTGTGACCTGCCCATGGGCATAATAGACTCCGGCCCATTTCTTGGCTACCGCCAAGGGCCGGAGTGACAAATTCTTGCGTAAACCCCCCTTTTCTTTTTCATTCACTTCCACTATACCCCCTCCCATGAATAAACATATTTCAAAAGTAGGCTTTGTTTCGCTCGGTTGTCCCAAGGCACTGGTGGATAGCGAGCGCATCCTGACCAAGCTTCGCAGCGAAGGTTACGAAATCGCCGCTGACTACGATGGCGCTGACGTCGTGGTGGTCAACACCTGTGGCTTTATCGATAGCGCCAAGGAAGAAAGTCTGGATGCCATCAAAGAAGCCATGGCGCGCAACGGCAAGGTTATCGTCACGGGCTGCTTGGGCGTGGAAGAAGGCGCGATCCGTGAAGTGGCGCCCGACGTGCTGGCGATATCCGGCCCACACCAATATGAAATGGTGGTTGATGCTGTGCATAAAGCGGTTCCCCGCGCTCATGAGCCTTATAGCGATCTTGTGCCGCCACAAGGTGTGCGCCTCACCCCACGCCACTATGCTTATCTGAAAATATCAGAAGGCTGCAATCACGCCTGCAAATTCTGCATTATCCCAAGCTTTCGCGGCAAGTTGGTGAGCCGCCCTGTTCGCGCCGTACTGCGCGAGGCTGAAAAGCTGGTTGAAGCGGGCGTCAGCGAAATTCTCGTTATATCACAAGACACATCGGCTTACGGCGTTGATAAAAAGCACGCAGTCGAGACATGGAAAGACCGAGAGGTTCGCGCCCACATGACAGACCTTGCCGCTGCTCTTGGTGACATGGGTGTTTGGGTGCGTCTGCATTATGTTTACCCTTATCCGCACGTGGACGAAGTAATCCCTTTGATGGCTGAGGGTAAAATACTCCCCTACCTCGACATTCCTTTCCAGCATGCTAGCCCATCGGTCTTGAAACGCATGAAGCGCCCTGCCAACGAGCAAAAAGTCTTGGAGCGCATTCATAAATGGCGCGAGCAAGTGCCTGAAATTGTTATCCGCTCGACCTTCATTGTCGGCTTCCCTGGTGAAACCGACGAAGATTTTGAATATCTCTTGGATTGGCTCCGGCAAGCCCGCCTCGACCATATAGGTTGCTTCAAGTATGAAGCGGTGGAAGGTGCAGCGGCAAACGAATTACCTGACCAAATACCAGAAGATGTGAAAGAAGCGCGCTGGGAACGCTTCATGGAAGTGGCGCAAACCATCAGCACCGAAAAACTCGCCGAGCGTGTTGGTATGGAAATGTCGGTGATTATAGACGAAATTACCGAAGAAGGCGCGGTTGGCCGCACCTACGCTGACGCCCCCGAGATTGACGGCACAGTCAAACTCCCCGGTGTCTTTGACCTCTCAGCGGGTGATATGGTTATGGCCTACATATCCGACAGCACCGAATATGACCTTATCGGTGAGCTTGTAGCCGACGATGAAGAAGAGGACGAGTGGGACTGGTAATTATTTCTTAACAATAACCATGGGATTTGGTGGAGAGATTCTGTTTTTACAACGCTCTTCGCCTTGCTTGTAATAAGTTTTTTCACCAATTTTATTGCACCAACCATATCTCAGTGAGGACTTTTTTAAATCAATAATTATATCTGCAACTGTTCCATTATTCGTCGTCTCACCTTCTTTTGGCAACTCTCTTGTTTGTATCCGTCTTAGAAAGATCTTATCATCTATAATTGTGGTATTTTCAATATATTCAAAGTCAAATTTATCTGAGTGAGCACCCCTATTGTCGGTTACAAAAAATTGACCCTTCAATATCCCATCAACCGAAAGCCAATCAATATATAACCTATGCCAATAGGTTCCAGAGAAGACAAATACATTATCATCAACACAAAAAACGCTATGTATACTACCTCCAATGCCTCCACCTGCCCTATATGCCCAATCATTACTCTCAACCAAGAAGCCATTATACTTATTTCTTCGCTCATTCACCTTAATATGATTACAATTTGGATTTTTATTTTGAAGTTGATCATGAGTAATATTATAACTCAAATTAGAGATCGTAAGATCAAATACAGTTTCAGGGTAACGCCTCGTACATGTTGAAGACCATTCAACTTGATCAGGGCCTAATACCGCTCTCACAAATTTAGCTGACTTCTCACCAGCCCACCCGTCTTTTCCTTCATGATCCTTAGTGTTTACTCCCAGATCATCTCTCCAAACTTCTCTTTGAGCCATTTCTTTACCAGCACTTCTATCATGGATGGAGAGCCTAACTGACTCAGTATACCTTCTACCTGTTCGCGCCAAGACAGTTTCTTTAACCAGATATCTAGCGGGCTCGATAATTCCTCTCACCATCAATGTTGCGCCAGCACCCATATTATAATATGTGTCACCATTATATTGCACGGATCTAAAGCCCGCACAGTTAGCTCTAGATATACTAAATACACCATGCCTATTTTTGGGCTTATAAAGTTCTAAGGCAATATCATTCACTCCCATAACATTCGAAAAGACCTTATCAGCAGGAGGCTCGCCTTCTGGGGAACATGAAGATATAACTAATAGCAGAATCATAAAAAGAAGAGTTGAGAATGCGGGCACTCTTGTTACCTCTTCTCTACCAACAAATAAACCGCCAGAGCTTTTCTTGCTTCATCATCAATTTCTGCGCGGGGCATTGGTCCCGGTGGTGTATCAAGCAATCTGATCATATCATCCACCGTATAACGCTCTCCAAGCTTAACGAGCTCTTTAATTTCAATGCCTATGGCCGAAGTTTCGTGGCATTCGGCGCACTTTTGGCTGCCGTAAAGCTCTTTGCCAATCGTCGCATACATATCTACTTCGTTTGAACCAATGCCAGCGAGTGGATCGACAACACGCGGCGCTTCAACATTGGCACTACTAGCCACTGCCATGTCCCCTGATACAATGCGGTAAATCACTCCTGTATAATCATCGCTGACATAAATAGCACCGTCTGGGCCCTCCTCAATATCAACAGGACGACCAATAACATCATCACCATCGGCAAAACCTGTCAGAAAATCCTGCTGCATGACAGAGCCATCCTCATCAAAGATAAGCGAGACAACTTTATAGCCCACCAACTCGCTGTGGTTCCATGAACCATGCAGCGCAACAAGAGCATTATTTTGCAAATACCCCTCACCTGTAATAAAGCGCATACCAAGCGGCGCGCGGTGACCGCCAAAACCATGAGCAGGCGGCAGGGCTGTCGCCACCTTATCTTCATGACCGCGGCCCATGCTCACATCAATGACATTATCATCATAAGCAAAAGGCCAACCATAAAAGCCGCCATCAACAATATGATTAAGCTCGCAGTTCGGTATATCATCGCCCAAGAGATCACGACCATTATCGGTGGCATAAAGCGCACCACTTAGAGGATTCCAGTCAAAACCAGCCGAATTTCTAAGCCCTGTTGCATAGGTGCGGGCATTGCTGCCATCGCCGTCCATCACCAACATAGACGCACGGTAATCCTCTGTTTCTAAACAAACATTACAGCTTGAGCCAACGGTAACATAAAGCCGACCGTCGGGGCCAAAAGCGATGGTGCGTGTCCAGTGATTTCCCCCCTCAGGCAATCCTGTGAATATCACCTCTTGGCTACCTGTTATAGCGCCAGTGGCCGCATCAAACAGATAGCGAGAAATTTGCTGGTTTTCAGCAACGTAGAGATAGCCATCATGAATGGTGATGCCGTGGGGTTTATTAAGATCTTTAAGTAGTATATCCGTGCCATTGCTTTTACCATCACCATTGCTATCAGCGCGTACAAGCCCAATGACGCCACTGCGCGGCATACTAACAACCATATCACCAACCGCCGTCATCGCCATGACACGCACATTGGGCAAATTTTGTGCGTACACACCAATTTTATACCCGTCTGGCAGTTTGAAGCGCGAAGCAATAGTTGCATCAGCGGGCACTTCAGCCATCTCACCCGTGAGCACGCTGAGTATTGGTCCTTTCACGACCCAACCCTTGGGCCAGAACATCCATGCAAAAAAGATCACAACGATTAATGTAACAATCAGCCTTTTTAAAAACTTCAAAATCATAATATTTTGCCCCTGCGTAAGTCTTATGCTTCCCATCTTGCACAAAAGCTTATATCTTTCTGCTCTATTTAAAAGGAAATATTTTAATGCGCTTAACAGACATTCAAACACCAGCCCTAATTCTTGATGCAGTAAAAATGGCTACAAACATAGAGCGCATGGCATCACGCATGTCTGGTTTTGGCGTACCGCTTCGACCGCATCTGAAAACGGCAAAATGCGTCAAAGTTGCTGAGGCTCTCCTTTCACAAAATGCTAAAGGTATAACGGTCGCCACCCTTGGTGAAGCGGCTTATTTCCTTGATCACGGCATTAAAGATATAACCTACGCGGTTTGCGTTACTCCCAATCGCTTTGGTCAATTAAATGATCTACAGCGCAAAGGGGCGCATATCAAACTGATTGTCGATAGTCTTTTTGCGGCCGAAAGCTTTAATAATTACGACAACTTTTCAAAAGGCACAGCCTTTGATGTCTTGATCGAAATCGATAGCGGTGAAGGTCGCACAGGCATACTAGCTGATGACCCCGCGCTCTTGGATATTGCAAAAGTTTTGCATGGCGGCACACACACCAATTTTGCAGGGGTTTTAACCCACGGCGGTCATGCTTATGGCTGCAAAACCACCAACGAGATCAAAGCCGTCGCACGGCAAGAACGCGAAGCCGCCTTACTAGCTGCAAGCCGTTTAAAAGAAGCGGGACTACCTTGTAATACCGTCAGTATTGGCTCTACACCAACCGCGACACAAGGCGATAATTTCGATGGCATCACCGAGCTTCGCGCGGGTGTTTATGTTTTTGGTGACCTCTTTCAGGCCAGCATTGAAAGCCACAGCCTTGAGGATATGGCCGTTAGTGTGCTGACAACCATTATCAGTCATCGCCCAGACAGGAACCAAATAATCATGGATGCTGGCGGCTTGGCCCTCTCTAAAGATCGCAGCACAGCTAATCATGGTGAGGATATGAGTTTCGGACTGGTAGCGTCAGCAAGCGGTGATATTATCAACCCCCATTTGACCGTTAAAGGCGTTCACCAAGAACACGGTGAGATAACATCAAGCGAGCCGATAGATTTTGAACGCTTCCCAATCGGTAGCCAACTTCGCATTTTCCCCAATCATGTCTGCATGACAGCCGCACCTTACGACAAATATCATGTCATAAAAGACGGGGATGATATTTCAGAAATATGGGACAAGCAAACAGGCTGGTAAAAAAATGGCATAGTCTCCGTTGAAGAAACTATGCCAGGTAAAAGGTCGTAGAAATAAAGCTATATTAAGCGGCCTGCTGAAAGTATGTTACTTCAAGGCTAGCTGTACGCACCGTCACCATTTGGCGGATATTATTGGCGATAATATCAGCTCTGCGACTGTCTACATCTGAGCAGGTCACTTCAATATTTTGCATATCATCACCAACTTTGGTGGCCTGCAATGTGGCTGGCGTAATATCATTGAGAGCAAAAAACTCCAGAATTCTCGATAGAGTATTCGGCTCATGCATCGCTTTTACTGCAAATTTAGCCTGCGCTTTACCAACCATAACCATTGTAGAACCTTTCTTAGCCACTGAGGGCCACCTGTGGGGCACTCGTTATTTTTAATCATGACCTCAGTTTATGACACTATTTCAGAAATAAGTTCCCTAAGATGGATATAATGTGGTATATAATGGTAAATTATCCCGTATAATATGATAAAGACAATATTATGTTACATAAATTAGATATTATTGACCAAAATATATTAGAAATAATGCAAAATGACGATACTGTTCCCATTACGGATATCGCGGATCGCATTGGATCGTCTAAATCGGTTGTTTGGCGGCGTCTTCAGTCGCTGCAAGAAACCGGCATCATCAAAAAGCGCGTTGCCCTACTAGACCGCACCAAAATCGGCCTATCCGTTATGGTTTTTGCCAATGTCAAAATGCAGGCTAACAACAGGGAGAGTTTGCCACATTTCATTGAGCAAGTTCAGCTATTCCCTGAGGTGGTTGAGTGCCATACGCTTATGGGGGATATTGATTTTCTGTTAAAGATTGTGGTTGGAGACATTACCGATTACGAGAAGTTTTTTTGGGAAAAGCTCAGCCAGATTGATGGTGTTCGCGAGGTTAATAGCTCTATCGCGCTAACGGCCGTTAAAGACACAACACAACTACCAATAAAGGTTTAAACCATGCTCGCATTAAGCTTAACGCTCAGTCTCATCCTCACAACAACGGTAAATCTATCACAAGACAATGATGCGCGCGACTTACAAAAATTAAGGGCATGCTCCAAGGTTAAAAGTGATCTGGAAAGACTAGTTTGTTACGACAAAATATTCACCGCGCTTCCAAAAGCAAAAGCTCCAGCATCAAAGTCAAAATTTGGCCTTAAAGAAAGCAACTTAAAGCTGGAAAGGCCCATGCGCCCCGTAATGTCTGGTAATCCACAGGCAAGCAATGACCCCACAACTCTAAAAATGCTACTGGATACTTTTCTTAAAAAAGACAGTGCCATCAACAGAATAACCGTGGAAGTTTTATCCCACAAAAAAGAAAGAAACGGCACTTATATTTTCACTATGAAAGACGGTTCCGTTTGGAAGCAAAGCGACGCTAAACGCAGATCAATAAAGAAAGGTGTTTTTATCGCTACCATTAGCAAAGGTAATTTTGAAAACTTTATTTTAAAGCCCAAAGAAGGCAGTTGGTCGCTGCGGGTTAAAAGAGTAAAATAGCACAATCACTCATAGCGCAGAGCATCAATAGGGTTTAATTCCGCAGCTGTTTTAGCAGGATAAAACCCAAAGAAAACCCCGACAATAACCGCTGACCCGAGTGCCATAGCAACAACCTGAGTCGATATAAGAATAGGCCAGTCACCTTGCGATGCCATATAATAAGCAATACCAGCTCCAAGAGTTAACCCAATGAGTCCTCCCAGTATTGACAAGGCAATAGCTTCGATCAGAAATTGGGTCATAATATCGCGTTTTCGTGCGCCAACGGCTAAGCGCAAACCAATTTCTTTTGTGCGCTCGGTTACCGACACCAACATAATATTCATAATACCAATACCGCCGACTATTAACGATACTGCAGCAGTTATGGCGAGGAGTTGAGACAATGTTGACTGCGTATCAGATCGGGCCTTAACCATCTCAGCCATATTCATAATCCGAAAGTTATCAGCATCACCCGGTTTTACTTTGCGCTTTAAGCGCAGCATATCACCAATTTCTTCTTCAACTTGCTTCATATTATAAGCTTCATCAACCTTGATATGCAGCATTCTTATCTGATTAGGCTGTCCGCTACCTTTCCCTACCACTCTTTTGCGCGCGGCGTTAAGTGGCAACACTACTACATCATCACGGTCCCTTCCCCATGAGGACTGTCCTTTAGGCGCCAGCACACCAATTACAGTAAAAGGAACTTTATTAACTCTAATCGTTTGCCCGACAGCGGCTTGCATGTCAGGAAAGAGCTCTTTGGCAACGGTTGTGCCGAGCAAAGCCACTTTCATTGATGCCTTTTCTTCACGATCGTTGAAAAAACGTCCCGCGAGCAATGAATGGTCCTTAATCTTCATATAGTCAGCATTCACACCATTCACAGAGGCAAACCAATTGGTGCCACCCGCAACGATTTGAGCACTACCGCTTACCTCGCCGCTAATAGCTGCTATGCCATTAATGCCTGTTTTTATGGCCTTAATGTCCTTATCGTTAAACTGACGTGCTGATCCTGCCCCGCTGTGCCGCCCACCAGATTTTCTAGAGCTCGGCCACACCATTAAAGTACTGGTACCCAAACTGTTGATAACACTTTCCACCCGGGCGCTAGCACCATCGCTGACACTAACCATTGTCACAACGGAGCCTACGCCGATAATAACACCAAGCATCGTCAGCAAACTACGAAGCTTATTGGCTCGAAGGGCCGACAGGGCAACAGCAATAGACGATAAAAATGTCACTCTGCACCTCCTTTAGCTTTAACGTGCTTTTCATTAAGGTGATCATCAATAACCACCCCGTCTTGAAAGACTATTTGACGGGTAGCGTAATCAGCCACATCCACTTCATGGGTAACAAGTATAATAGTTATACCCTGACGGGATAAATCAACAAAGAGTTCCATAATATCATGTGAGGTTACCGTATCAAGCGCCCCAGTTGGTTCATCCGCTAATAAAATATCAGGGCTATTAACCAACGCTCTTGCAATTGCTACCCGCTGTTGCTGTCCACCAGATAGCTGGTTTGGAAAATGGTCAGACCGATCTCCAAGACCCACTCGCGCCAGAGACTTTAATGAACGTTTCCTTGCTTCATCTCTGGGAACACGTGCATAGAGCATAGGCAACATCACATTTTCAACTGCATCCGCACGAGTGAGAAGATTAAACTGCTGGAAAACAAAACCTATGCGCTGATTGCGATAAAGCGCAAGAGCATCGCTATCCATAGAGCCCAAATCTTGCCCTTCCACCTTCAATGTACCAGACGTGGGCACATCAAGCGCTCCCAACATATTCATAAAAGTTGATTTTCCAGAACCAGAAGCCCCCATCACAGCAACCATTTCGCCAGCTTGAATAGAAAAACTTACATTTTCAACTGCATGAACATCACCCGCCCCAGTGACATAGGTCTTAGATAAATTGATACATTCAATAAGCGGCGTCTTCATCTTAGTTGCCAGCTCTATGTTGATAACCAATTATCACGCGCTCGCCCGCTTTAATACCTTTTAGTACCTCAGTATTACTAACATCACTTAGCCCAATTCGTACCTGACGTGGCTGTGGTTCGCCATCTGGGCCAATGGCCCATAGAGTTGCTCGCTTGCCGTCACGACTGCCACCTTTATGGCTAAATTCTTTCTGTAATTGTTCGAAGGCCTTAATTTGCTCAGGCGTACCTATATCCATGATTTTTTTGGCAATCCGTGAACTTACTTTTTGCATTGTGACTCTCATTGAGGCCGTTTGATTTCCGCCAGTAGTTCCGCCCGAATTTGGCATATTTGATTTCAGAACCGCGACAATTTCATCCTGTAAGATACTTTGCTGCTTGCTATCTAGAGACAAACGCTCGACATATGTTTTCATCATGCGTTTTGCCATAGATTCCGGGTTAAAGCTCCTGCCTTGGGAAGCATTCACATTTTGCCCTTTAGGCTTGAAACGAAGCGCTTCATTTGGAACGCGAAGTACATTCTCGCGTCGACCCGTAATAATTTCTATATTGGCTGTCATGCCTGGAAGCAAAGACATATCTTCATTTCTAGCCAAGATGGTAACAGTATAGGTAACAACATTTTGAGAAATATCAGGGGCAAGCCGCACCACCTCCACATCACCATTAAATTTGCGCTCAGGATAAGCATCCACCGTAAAGCTCACCGCCTGACCAGACTTAACTTGGCCAATATCAGCTTCGTCAACACTGGCTTCAACGCGGATATCCCGCAGATCATTGGCGATGCGGAAAAGCGTAGGCGCCTGCATTGAGGCAGCCACCGTTTGCCCCACATCCACACGGCGCTCAATCACTACACCGTCTATCGGTGCACGGATTTGTGTTCTTGCGAGCTCCACTTCAGCCTGTTCAAGCGCTGATTGGCGCTGTTGAATATTAGCCTTGGAATTAACAATAGCGGCTTTGGATATCTGTACATTATCAAACGCCTTTTGCTTGTCCATCTCTGCCGCTTCAATCATGGCAGAAGAGACATTACCCTTCTTGAATAATTTCTGCTTTCTCGCCATATCACGTTGCGCAAAAAGCATCGCTGCTTCGTTTGATGAAAGTTGTGCTCTGCGCGATACAAGATCAGCATTTGAAATCGCGAGCTCTGCTGCTCTTTGCCGCATACGCATCTCATATATTTCAGGGTCGATCAAAGCAACCAGTTCTCCCTTTTTCACCACATCATTATAGTCAGCAAATAATTCCTTTATTTGACCAGAAATCTGAGAGCCAACTTCAACTTCTATTACAGCATTAACAGACCCTGAAGCAGCAACCGCTCGAAAAATATCACCCGTTTCAACAATTTTAGACTTATAACTTTCAGATTCATTTTCAGGCACGCCACTGGCATACCAGCCAGCAAAAACGACCGCGACGATGATAGCAGCAATACTATATCTATTTGTCCA
>CBFDBT010000082.1:0-10991 GCA_965603115.1 uncultured Alphaproteobacteria bacterium | reverse complement strand
GGTCAACAATTTTTGATACCTGAAGGCCTTTATAGTCATAATAAAAACCTGTGAAGTTTGCCATTAACATGCCATCCATCATGGTATTTTTCATACCAATTTCGAAAGCATTGATAAATTCCGGGGCAAAGTGCGTTGGAGTAGTCGAGTTTACTGCTGGTGGATTAAAACCGCCACCCTTATAACCACGAGAATAAGACGCATAAATAAGCGTATCATCAGTGGCCTCTAAATTAGGCGTCCAGTTTAAGACCACACGACCCGTCATTTCACCCCATTTTGCAGGGGGCTCACCGCCATTAAAACTGTCACGGTAATCTTTCCCAACGGCTGCATAAATTGGGTTAGAATCGGTCGTACCAAACGGCACCCAAGTTGGAGCAGTTCCAGTATCAAACAGGGTCAGGCGGTCACGAATATTCTTTGTATCATCTGTGTAACGCAGACCAGCTGTAAGTTTTAAGTTATCAGAAAGATCATAATCAACCTCTCCAAACACAGCCCAACTTTCAAGCCCGTAACGAGCAGTATCATTATGATAGAAAGGTGATACCCAGCCAAGGCCTGCATATGGTGACGGAAAGCCTAATTCCAGACCAATAGCCTCTGGCCCAACAACCGCAAAATAATCCAGTGATGAAGCAACCACGTAGTAACTAAAATCTGAATCATAATTCACATACATTCCACCGACCTGGAAATTCATTGGTCCATCAAGGTCCGAAGCCAGACGCCCTTCAATGCTATATTGCCTTGAGTGGGAATCAGATTGGTCATAGGATGAACCGGCATTTCCCGGTGTCGCCATATAGTTGCCACCAACAATACCCGTGAAAGTACCATCATCAATGGTGGATACAGGAATGCTGCCGTCTGCATAATAGGCATTATAGGCCGTTGGTGCAAATATCGCTAAAACATCTGGCACTACGATGGCGGGTGTAAGGTCACCCGTGTAATCGGTCCGTGAATTAACACTTGTTTTTTGATAACCGAATACCAATGACCCAATAAAACTCTCACCAAAGTCCTGCGTTATTTGCGCTGTAATAAGGAGCTCATCTGATTTATATTCAGGTTCAAAATCTAGTGAAATCTTGCGGAAATCATTAGGGTTGCCAGCATTCAAACTCGGGTCTCCGTCAGCATATTGGAATAAACCAAGTGCGCCCAACACAAAATCTGAAGACAGCAAGGTGCCGAGCGTTGCAAAGGAGTTAGGACTTTCAAATTCTAATGTATCTGGCAAACATCCAAGCACACCAACAGGGTCGTTATTACACATAGTCTTGGCACTGCGAGAGCGATTACTATCTTCATCAAACCATGAGACCATCAAGTCAAATGTTGTGCTATCAGATGGTTCAAACTTAATGGATCCACGAAGCGAATAAGAATCACGACCATCAACATCATTACCCGTTGCGACATTTTCATAATATCCATCGCGTTTTACGACATTGCCGGCAAGGCGGAAAGCCGCCTTTTGACCGAGTGGCATGTTAATCATCGCTTCCAAACGTCTGGCATTATAACTGCCATATTCAGCTTCAACACTACCGAGCGTCTCGCCCAAAACTGGCTGAGCTGTTTTCATATTCACTGTGCCAGATGTTGCATTACGACCAAAGAGTGTTCCTTGGGGGCCGCGCAAAATTTCTAGAGCTGCAAGATCATAATATTCAGTTTCAAATAACCGTGGTGTATTCAAGGGAACATCATTGACCATGATACCAACACCAGAGTCAGCTGATGCTGCAACAAGCGTGTTACCCACACCACGGATCTGAAAGTTTGACCCCGTAAAATTTGATTTTGAAAAAGTTACGTTAGGTGTGAAAAATGCCAAATCACTGAAATTTTCGATCTGCATTTGATCAATGGCTTCAACACCAAAAGCCGTCACCGCGACCGGCACATCCTGTGCTGATTCTGCGCGTCTTTGTGCTGTTACCACAATTTCCTCTACACCGGCTTTTCTTTCTCCCTCATCTTGCGCTTGAGCTGCATTAAAAGGAGCCGCGAGCCCCACCATAAGTGCCACAGCACTCACATGGTTTAGCAGGCGCATATCTTCCCTGATTTTCATTATTTTCCCCTATTTACGTATTAAAATTCCCTAAATTCCCGTTAAATAGCTTTCCATAGATCATTCTATCATGCAAGAATTAAAAGCCGCTTTGAAAAATGAAAGGCCTGTTTTCTGTAGATTTTTGAAATATAATTACTTAAAGCTAGAATTATTAGGGATTCCGAATAGCTTGATGCAGCCGCAAAAGTGAAGGGTTGTAATTTATTTTCCTCTCATCCACTACTCTAATTAACCAGAAGTATAACTTGGAGACTTACGACATGTCTTATGAAACGATTCAATATTGTGTAGACGAAAACATTGCTACCATCACACTCAGTCGCCCGGACAAGATGAATGCTTTTACAGCTCAGATGATGCATGAAATTATTGCTGCCCTTGATGAAGTTGACGGGGACGATGATGTCAAAGCTGTTATAATAACAGGTGAAGGCCGTGCTTTTTGTGCGGGAGCCGATCTTTCATCGGGCGCTGACACTTTTGACTATGACGCCCGCCCTGACCGCGAACAAAGCGCTGGGCGTGGTGACAATACCGACTGGGACAATCCATCTATCCGTGATGGCGGCGGCCGCGTGACACTGCGCCTATTCAAATGCATCAAACCAATGATATGCGCAATCAACGGTGCAGCCGTTGGTATAGGTGCTACTATGCTCTTGCCTATGGACATTCGCATTGCCTCAAATAAAGCAAAATTCGGGTTTGTCTTTGCCCGTCGCGGCATTACACCCGAGGCTGCATCGGGTTGGTTCCTGCCACGTATTGTCGGCATTGCCCAGGCCCTCGACTGGTGCTTTTCTGGTCGCGTCTTTGAAGCTGAGGAAGCTTTAAAAGGTGGCCTTGTATCTGAAATAACAGAGCCCGATGCGCTAATGGCACGAGCGAGGGAAATAGCAAAGAGCTATATCACTGACAGCGCTCCGGTATCTGTTGCCCTCATTCGCCAAATGATGTGGCAAGGACTGACATTATCTCACCCAATGGAGGCGCACCGCATTGATAGCCGCTTGATATATTCTAGGGGCCAGAGCGAGGATGTACGTGAAGGTGTTACCGCCTTTTTAGAAAAACGTGATGCCAATTTCCCTTGCAAACCCTCCAAGGATATGCCTGACTGCTCTCGTTGGTGGCAAGAGCCGGACTATTAAACACTTGGTAGAGAAGAGGACGGGGATATGAGTATATTGAAAAAAGTTAGCCTTACAGTTGTTGGCCTTTTGGCAGTTGTTGTTCTGATAGTCACACAGCCATGGTCTTCTTATCCAGCCTCAGGCATGCTCTCCGTATTTAATGCAGATACAAGATCAGCTAACTTTAGGAATATGGATACTCTCCTGCCCAGCGTCGCTATTGCGCCGTCTAGAACACCTACCCCCTACCCTGTGGCCCTCGCACCAAAAGACCTAACATATAGCTTTGACGGCGAGCAGCGCAGCGTTAGTGATTTTCTTAAACGCACGGAAGGCTCAAGCCTACTCATCATAAAAGATGGCACTATTGTGCAAGAAGAATATTTAAATGGCGCAGACCAGACCAGCAGACATACCAGTTGGTCGGTTGCCAAATCTTTTGTCTCAACACTTATTGGTATTGCCAGAGACGAGGGCCTGATTAAAAGCGTGGAAGATAAAGTTTCTGTCTACTTGCCAGAACTTGCAGATAGCGCATATGGTGAGGCCCGCGTTAAAGACATATTACAAATGTCTTCTGGTGTTGATTTCACAGAAAATTATGGCACGCCTGGCGGCAATACTGTTCTTGCCATGTCTTCAGTTCAGCTAATGCTCAACAAAGCTTGGATCCTTGGCATTTCTCTTGATGGTCAACTTGCTGGCTACGCAAAGCTCGAAGAGCCTGGCACACGCTTTTATTACCGTAGTTCCGATACCCATGTCTTGAGTGCCATTATACGACGCCTTTACGACAGACCTTTTGAAGAAATTCTCGCTGAAAAACTTTGGCAACCACTTGGCATGACATCAAAGGCATCATGGAGCACTGCAGCTGGGGTTCCTGTAGGCTTTTGCTGCTTGAACGCGACATCCCGCGATTATGCAAAGCTTGGCTCTTTATTTTTGAATAATGGCGTTTGGCACGGTAAAAACATTGTCTCTAAAACATGGGTGGATGAAGCCACCGTCCCATCAGACGATCATGTGCAGCCAGAAAATGCTCGCGGCAACCGTGGTTATCAATATCAATGGTGGGTACCCAAAGATTATGATGGGGAATTTTTTGCTAATGGCATTTGGGGGCAAAGCATTTGGGTCTCACGCAAGCATAATATGGTCATTGTCACCACTGCAACTGATCCTAATTTCCGCGCAAATATGTCAGAGAAAATCGCTGTTATGCGGGCAATCAGCGCAAGTTTTGATGCTACAAGCTAAAGCGTTGACACCTTAAGCAATGATGCGCTCGATGGTCCAATAACTGCTCATACTGCCAATCACAAAGAGTAGAGCATATTGAAGCTTGCTGCTGTGCAGCGCCACGGCGCCTGCAGCTTGGTGGTTAGCAAGCCAATAAAGAGTATAAACCACTGCCACGAAGGCCAGTTGGCCAAGCTCCACACCGATATTAAAAAAGGCCAGCGCAGTTATTTTCATATCGTGTGGCAGACCAAGCTCAGACAAGGCACCGGCAAAACCAAGGCCGTGCAGTAGGCCGAAGCCACATGCCACAAGCACGGGGTATTTATAGGCAAGTGTCTTACCGCTACCACGCGCAAGCTCAGCCGCAAGGACCACAATACTGAAAGCAATGAGCGATTCCACAAGAACGGGTGACAGGGACAGCTCCATAAAGGTCATCAGGCCAAGGGTTAGGGAATGACCAAGTGTAAAGCCCGTAACTGTATATACTATCCGGCGTGCTGAGCGGGCGAGCAGCATCAAGCACAATACAAATGCCAAATGATCATAGCCGCTTAATATGTGTTCAGCACCTGTTACGGTATAATCCTTGATAACTTTTACCCCGCTCATACGTTCAGGCAGGGCAATTTCATCGGTGCTTGGTCCATGGAGAAGCGAGTAGCGCGCACCCGTGAACCTCTCATATTTCACTAGTGTGGATAGCACTGGATTTACGCCCGGATAGTGCAATTTTACTGAGGGCATACCATCCCCTACACAGTAGTAGCGTGCAAAGCCTGTTAAATAGCCAGTCCTTGGGGGACTCCCCTCTATCGCACAGTCAGCACCACCCAAGGTGATGAGAGGCAGGTCGCTATCTGCCATTACCGGCGGGATTTTCCAGCGCATCTCAAAAAGCCCTGCAGCCTCGCCGTTTACCTCAATATATATGGGGCGCCCCTCATGGGCCAAGAGAGGCATCGTCAAACAAAATAAGGATACTAATGCCAGCATAATGGACTTGATAAACATTAGCGTACGATCCGATATTTACTTTTTAGAGCCTCAACCGCCTGTCGCTTTACCTGCTCACGCTTATATCGCTCAAGATCAGCCAACACCTCAGGAGCCACTTCCTCAAGCGTGGGCAACCGCGCAGGGCTGCGCTCACGGATCAGCACCAAATGTGCACCATATTCTGTAACGTAAGGGCCCTGCCATTTATGTAAATCAGTTGTGTCATCAAATACAGTCAGCATCATATCGCTACCGAAATGGCTTGTGATAAATTCAGATGACCGAGCTATATAATTACGGTAAAAATAAAACCGTTCGCCATAAGCAACGGCTTGGTCAAAAGAAACTTTCTTGGATCTAAGCTCTTGAAGGGCCGTCTCAGCCAGTTTATTAGCCTCGTCTTGACCTCTGTCTTTGTTACGAAAAAATACATGGGTGAAGCTAATGATCGGTGAGCGTCTATAGTCTTGCACATGCTTATCAAAATAGCTCTGCAATTCAGCCTCACTAACGGCCGGTTCCCCACCTTCAATACCAAGGATGATATAATCCATCTTTTGAATGAGACGCGCACGAATGACATCATCGTTAGCGTCAAGCCCCATAGCCAAAGCCTCGCGGTACAATATTTCATCTCGGATATAGTTGCTCTCAAGCTCTGCGCGCGCCTCAGGGCTCATTGCCCGCAAACCCGCTTTCGCCCGCTTATCATCAAAGGCCTTTTCGCTAAATTGAAAATACTGTTCAAGCGCCGTATCATCAACTGTAATGCTATAGGCATCACCAGCATCATTGTCATAGATCAGTCCATTGATAACAAAGAGCAGGATACCACCGAGTAAAAAGTGAACCAGCGGTTCCCGTAACCATTTTTTCATCTTCAAAACCTCAAACTATTAGGGTGTGTACCAGATAGGCGACGTATAGGCCCGCTCTTGAATAACCACTGGACCCTCTTCTGGAACATCAATACCAAGTGCCAAACTATCCAAAAAGGAATGCCGTGCGGTTGGTATTTGCAAGACACGCACATAATAAAAAGCGCGCCGACTTGGGTCAAAATCTGGATCACTCCATTTTTTAATCAGCTCTGGTGCACCTATTGTGTTTGCGACTTTACCCGTCAATCGATCAACGGTATCACCCACAGCAGCAAGTTGTCCGTCGTCGCCTACTTTTCTTGCGCCAGACCACGCCACATCATAAACCTTCTCATGGGTCTCGCCGTCCGCGGTGACCCAGCCTTTAACCACTTGCACGCGGTCCAAGTTTGCTCCACTTGGATCACGCACTGCCTGAATGAGAAACTCGGGCGCTCTACCTTCACCGCTTGAAGGCGCCAAGTCACTACCCATGGGCACGCCGCCGCCATAACCAACATCAGCGATATTATCGCCATCTGCTGATAGGGCGTCAAAGTCCCACCCCCCAAAGAAACGCACGCGCATTCTAGGGCCCGTAGTGCCATAAACCTCACGGCGCTTAAACGCATTAAATATGGCCTCACGCGTATTTTCTGGTGCCCAAACCGCAGCGCGGCCCGAGGCTGAATTATTCCACCCCGTAGCCGATGGAGCGCCAACCTTAGTTCTAGCAGCGACAAGTTCGCGTTTCTTTTCTGGTATTGATATCCGTGCAATCTTGCCCATAAAATTATCTTCTTCAGCAGAAGAAAGGCCTGTATGTCCATCAGTGGAGCCTATAACACCAAATTTATACGGGTTCACCCCTACATCTTGCTCAATCTTGAGGCCTGTTTTTAAAGCCCCGCGAATATAATCAGCGGATGTCGCCGGATAGCCAAATTTACTGGCCGTTCTTTGAATGTGAAACTCATAACTCTCAAAATCAGCAAAAGCATCATCTGGTGATACATTAGGGTGAGTTTCACTATCGCCCTTAATCTGAGAAATTTCAGCTATAGGCTCACGTACCACACGGCGGCGTGCATAATCAGCGGTAATGGCGTGGCCTTTGAGCGTCGTTTCAGCAAACATATAGCCTTTGGACAGATTGCTATTATGCGGAATAGCTAAAAACTCAGCGCCTGTTTCAGCTTCTGTTTTATCGAGCCAGTCCCATAAATCTTCTGGATACTGACTTTGATCAGAGCCGAAAGGTAGGAATTTTTTGGCCGTCTCAGCATCTGTTGGTGATAGCACCACGCGGTGCAGGTTAACACCCGTTGGAATGGAGCTCCACTCCCAGCCAATCATGGCAGTAAATTTTCCAGGATCATTTGCTTTATCAGCCGCATCAGCAATCTCATCCCACGCTGTTTGCTCTATAGGGACTGTCTCGCCAAGTATACCACCTGGTTTCGAATAATTAGGATCAGCAATGGGGTCACCGCCAGGATTGGCCATCTCTTTGGGTAAAAAGCTAACAAAAGCTGACGAGCCTTTGCCATCCTCTATCGCATCATTAATTTTGTTTATTGCAAACCATCGCTTAATGCTAGCGATCATGCCCATCTCAGGCAGCTCGGCCTCTCCACGATTTATAGCCCGGATCACCCCTATAGACTCGGCGTGGTCAGCCACCACCAAAAAATCAAGTGGCTCTTGTAATTGCACACGTGCGCGACTCTTTGGATGTATAACGGGCTGCCCCTTCGCCCAGCGATAAGCCATTTCGGGGCCTACACTATAATTGCCATTTAAAAAAGCATCAAAGCTATAAGATGTGTGCAGGTGCGTATCGCCCCAATAGAGATGCATCTCGTCTTCAGCATTAGCAGCAACACTGCCCACAGTTAGTAAAAGCGCACAACTACCGAGTAATAGCTTCTTAATTCTCATCTAAATAACCCCCAAATGAATTTTGTTATCCCCAAAACAAACTTAAATTAATCTAATGACAGTCCTCAAACTATTATGGTGTGTACCAGATAGGCGACGTATAGGCGCGTTCTTGAATAACCTCAGGGCCTTCTTTAGGCACGCCATTACCAAGCGCCAGTCCATCCAAAAAGGAATGCCGCGCGGTTGGAATTTGCAAGACGCGGGCATAATAAAAGGCGCGCTGGCTTGCGTCAAAATTTGGGTCGCTCCATTTTGTTACAAGTTCAGGTGTACCAATTGTATTGCTTGCTTTGCCTGTTTTCCTGTCAACAGTATCTCCAACAGCAGGCAACTGCCCGTCTTCATCAAACTCTCGATTACCAGACCACGCAACGTCATAGACTTTCTCGTGGGTCTCGCCATCAGCCGTAACCCAGCCTTTAACCACTTGCACACGGTCTAGGTTAGCACCACTCGGGTCACGCACTGCCTGAATAAGAAACTCGGGCGCTTTGCTGCCATTGCTTGCACGCGCAAGATCACTACCCATCGGCACACCACTGCTATATCCAATCTCGGCTATATTGCCACCGTCTGCTGCTAGAGCAGCAAAGGCCCAACCGCCAAAAAAGCGTACGCGCATTCTAGGGCCTGTAGTGCCATAAACTTCACGGCGTTTAAAGGCGTCAAAAATGGCCTGTCGCGTATTTTCAGGTGCCCAAACAGCAGCCAAACCTGACGCGGACATATTCCACCCCGTCACTTTGCGAATACCTTCACTATCGCTACTTATCGCAAGTCTACGTTTTTTCTCCGGCACGCTATCTCGTGCAAATTTACCCCAGAAATTATCTTCTTCTGCAGAAGCTAACCCCGAATGGGCATCTGTCGAACCAATCACGCCAAATTTATAAGGATTAGCGCCAACAGACTGATCTAGCTTAAGTCCTGTCTTAAGTGCGCCACGAATATAGTCAGCATCCTTAGCTGGATATTTAAATTTACTGCCTGTTTTTTGAATGTGAAATTCGTAAGATTCAAAGTCTGCAAAAGCATCATCAGGGGAGACGTTGGGATGTGTTTCACTATCCCCCTTTATTTGCGTGATCTCAGCCACTGGCTCTCGCAAAACGCGGCGGCGAGCATAGTCAGCCGTAATCGCGTGGCCTTTGAGTGTGGTTTCGGCGAACATATAGCCTTTAGAGATATTACTATTATGAGGGATCGCTAGAAATTCCGCACCTGTCTCTGCTTCGGTTTTATCGAGCCAATCCCATAAGTCCTCAGGGTACTGACTTTGGTCAGAGCCATAAGGAGAAAACTTCTTGGCCGTGGCACCGTCTGTAGAAGATAGCACTACGCGGTGCAGGTTAGCGCCCGTGGGAATTGAGCTCCACTCCCAACCAATAAAGGTAGTAAATTTTCCGGGATCATTATGCCTTTCAGCTGCATCTGTAATCTCGTCCCACGCCGACGCCTCAATAGCGTCTGTTTCACCAAGCATGCCTCTATCCATAGAATTATTGGGGTCTGCCACAGGGTCACCGCCTTCAATGGCCCCTGCTTCTGGTAGAATATTGAGAAAAATAGAGGCGCCATCGTCTTCAGCAAGCGCTCCCTTGATTTTATTTATCGCCATCCAGCGTTTAAAACTATCGACCATCCCAATTTCTGGAAGCTCCGCCCCTTCACGAGTGACGTGGCGCATTACGCCCATAAGCTCGGCGTGATCAGACACCACCAAGAAATCAAGTGGCTCATGGATTTGCACCCGCGAACGGTTTCCAGGATGGATAACAGGCTGACCCTTAGCCCAGCGATACGCGGTGTCAGGGTCAGCGCTAAAATTATTATTGAGAAAAGCATCAAAGCTGTAGGATGTGTGTAGGTGCGTATCACCCCAATAGAGCTGCATCTCATCTTCAGCATTAGCGGCAGCACTGCCCATCGTTAGTAAAAGCGCACAACTTGTGAGTAATATTTTCTTGATTTCCACCTGAATTCTCCCCGTTTATAAAACATGAACCCCAAACAGACTTGAAGAAAACAATGCTAGCCCCCAGACTATTTGTCTACTAGAAAATATATCCATCTAATTTTATGCTATTTTGAGTGCCCTTTAAACAGGAACATGAGACTTAAAGTTTGAAGACCCTTCGCGCATTTTCATGCAAAAACGCAGAGCACTGATCATCTGTTAAATCCAGTGCATCAAGGTGTTTTAAAGATTGACTGGGCGTGACCATCGGCCAATTGGTCGCGAACATCACTTTTTTCTGCCCGATACCCTTCATGAAGGTAACAAAATCCGGCGGCAGCCTGTGAAGAGCATAAGCGGACGTATCGACATAGAAATTGGGAAACTTTACCGCCATGGATACAACTTCGTCTATCCACGGAAAACCAACATGCCCACCAACAATCACAAGCTCAGGAAAATCCAGCAACACATCTTCTATATATGGGATAAGGCGCCCAGTATCAGAACTGCGCAAAGGCCCTGTGTGACCAATTTGGGTGCAAAAAGGCACACCTGCGTCCACGCAAGCCGCATATATTGGATAGTAACGCCGATCATTTGGCGGCAGGTTCCACAGCCACGGTAATATGCGAACACCAATAAACTTCTTGCCGTCGACCCAGCGACGAATTTCGCGAACAGCCTGCATGGGATCATTAAGATCAACCGATACCAAGCCTTTAAAACGGTCAGGTGCTGCGTCTATTTGTGCGCTAACC
>CBFDBT010000081.1:0-11044 GCA_965603115.1 uncultured Alphaproteobacteria bacterium | reverse complement strand
GAAGGTGAAGAAGAAGGCGAAGATATTGTTGCAGACCATGATGAGGCGGGGCCAAAGACTGATAGTGCGCTCAATACTTACTGCGTTAACCTCAATGAAAAAGCAAAGGAGGGGAAAATTGATCCCCTTATTGGTCGCCAGGAAGAGCTTGACCGTGCGGTGCAAGTATTGTGTCGTCGGTCAAAGAATAATCCACTACTTGTGGGCGATTCCGGTGTTGGTAAAACCGCCATTGCTGAAGGGCTTGCCCGTTTAATCACTGAAAAGAATGTGCCAGAAGTGCTTGAAGATGCAGTGATTTATTCTCTTGATATGGGTAGTTTGCTCGCTGGAACCCGCTATCGTGGCGACTTTGAAGAACGCTTAAAAGCAGTGGTAAAAGAGCTGGAAAAGTTACCGGAAGCAGTGCTGTTCATCGACGAAATTCATACTGTTATTGGCGCTGGCGCTACCTCTGGCGGGGCTATGGACGCGAGTAATTTGCTCAAGCCATCACTGGCGTCTGGTGATATCCGCTGTATGGGCTCTACGACGTATAAAGAGTTCCGTGCACATTTTGAAAAAGACAGAGCTTTGCTGCGCCGTTTCCAGAAAATTGACGTGGTCGAACCATCTGTGCCCGATACCATCAAAATTATTCAAGGCCTAAAACCGTATTTTGAAAAGCATCATAATGTGCGTTATACCGCCGATGCGGTTAAATCTGCTGTTGAGCTTTCCCACCGTTATATTGGCGATCGTAAGTTACCGGATAAGGCGATTGACGTTATTGATGAAGCAGGGGCTGCTCAAATGCTGCTGACGCCATCCAAGCGCAAAAAACAGCTTGGCGTCAAGGATATTGAGGCTGTTGTGGCCAAAATTGCCCGTATTCCAGCCAAGACCATGACACAGGATGACGCAAGGGTCATGCAGAACTTGCCACAAGAGCTTAAGCGGGTTGTCTTTGGTCAAGATACTGCAATTGATGCGCTTTCATCTGCGATTAAACTTGCTCGCGCAGGGCTGAGAGAGCCAAATAAACCCATTGGCAGTTATTTATTTTCTGGCCCAACAGGTGTGGGTAAAACCGAAGTGGCAAAACAGCTTGCGCATTTACAAGGTGTTGAGCTGCATCGCTTTGATATGTCCGAATATATGGAACGTCATTCCATTTCGCGCCTCATTGGCGCGCCTCCTGGCTATGTAGGGTTTGATCAGGGTGGACTACTCACTGATGCTGTTGATCAGCACCCGCACTGCGTGTTGCTCTTGGACGAGATTGAAAAAGCGCACCCAGACCTGTTTAACATCTTGTTGCAAGTTATGGATAACGGTAAATTAACCGACCATAACGGAAAATCTGTTGATTTCCGCAATGTCGTGTTGATTATGACGACCAATGCCGGGGCGCAGGAGATGAGTAAATCTGCCATTGGATTTGGCAGGGATGTTAATGAAGGCGCTGATGAAGAGGCTATTAAAAAGCTCTTTACGCCTGAATTCCGCAATCGTTTGGATGCGACCATTCCTTTTGATTATTTACCGCCAGAAGTGGTTGCCAAGGTTGTTGAAAAGTTCATTCTGGAGCTTGAAATGCAGTTACAAGACCGCGGTGTGGCAATCAGCTTAAGTGCAGCTGCCAAAGCGTGGCTCGCGAATAAAGGCTACGATAAAGTTTATGGTGCGCGGCCACTATCACGCGTTATTCAAGAGCATATCAAGAAAGCACTGGCGGATGAACTGTTGTTCGGTCGTTTGCAGCGCGGTGGTGAGGTGATTGTAAAACTCAAGGATGATGCTCTCGATTTTGAAATCACAGCCAATGCACCAAAGGCTTTGCCGAAAAGTTCTCCTAAAAAAGGGCCAAAGAAAAAAGAACCTGTAAGGTAGGGGTGGTCTTTATTACCCCTTCGTCTTCCACAGTATTGGTGTGTAGCTAATCACATAAACTAGATAACCTGCAATCCACAGCAAGGCTGATGCTGTTATCAGCTCGGTTGATGCCATGGTTGCGGCGATAAGGCGGGTGATAGCGGCCACTGTGATTAGGCTAAAGACTGTCGTGGTCCACTTGTCGGCTTTAAGCGCTCGCCCAGAGTGACCAAGGCTAGCGCGCATCATAACCGCCAAGGTCATGCTGGCTATGGCCCCTGTTGTCCATGCGTGCACGACCGTAGTTTCGCTGACAATATCAAGGCTCGCCAGTGTCGCCACGGCAAAGCCAATGGGTATCCACAGGTAAGCAATATGCAGCATGGCGACAAGTGGCTCTTTGAAAGTAGCCAGGCCGCACCAGCGAGAAAGCCTCCAGATGTGAAGCAGGGCCGTTAGCGATGTGGCCGCTGTGACATTGATATGGTCGTAAGGTAGGGCGAGCCAAAGGATTAAGGTTGCCGCGCTCACTAGGAGAATAGCACCATCATTTTTGTTGAAGGCGACGGGCATTTGGCTCACACCTTGTTGTTTTAACCAGTTTTGCGTAAAGCTTGGCACAATACGACCGCCAATGAGGCTGATGAGAAGTATGAGCGTTGCTATTGCCATTCTGTCAAAATTTAGATCAGAAATAATCAGCACCATATTGCCGAGAGTTGAAAGAATTGCAGTGAGGCCGTAAAGGCTGAAAATGATCGCTACAGGCAAGTTGCGCCAATTTTTACCCACTAAAATTTCGCGAAAGACCAAGGCTGAAAAACCAATGAAAAACAGGCTTTCAAAGGCTAGAGCGTAGATGGAGACATCAACAAAAAGAGTGCTCACACTCAAGCTGCGAGCAAGCAACCATAATAGAACAAGCATAAAAAGCCTATTGCCGCGCATTGGTAGGCGACCTGTCCAATTGGGAATGGCCGTGAGGGCGAACCCGGCAAGGGCCGCGCCTGCATAACCAAAGATCATTTCGTGGGCGTGCCACGTCTGTGAGTTAATGTCTGTGATAGGCGTTATCATGCCAAGGTAAATAAGAACCCACAGCGCAAGCGGGATGAGTGCCCAAAGGCCAGCCAGAAAGAAAAATGGACGAAAGCCACGTTCAAAGATAGCAGGGCCATCGTAGCCGCGTCGTTTAGCTATACTCTCAGTTACTGCCATTATCATTCCTTTGTAGGGTCAGATATTACTTTGTGTTTTTGCATAAGGAGTGTGCTCACTGAGGGCTTTGATTTCAAGATCAATCTGCAAACGCTCGCCTTCAAGGTAGTGCGCGACGGCTTGTTGAAATTCTGGATCACTCAACCAGTGCGCGCTATATGTTTTGGTGGGCACATAGCCTCTAGCAATTTTGTGTTGCCCTTGTGCGCCCGCTTCAACATAGGTAAGGCCATGCTTAATTGCATAGTCGATTGCTTGATAATAACAAAGTTCAAAATGCAGGTTTTTAATATCTTTACTGCACCCCCAGTGGCGACCATAAATCGCATTTGTGCCGACAAAATTGAGAGCTCCAGCAATAGGCACATCGTCCTCGTAGGCAAGAGAAAGCATTATGGTTTCGGGCATAGATTGGCTGATAAGATTAAAAAAATCCCTATTAAGATAGGGTGTTCCCCACTTTCTTGAGCCAGTATCTATATAAAATTCATAGAAATGCTCCCAATCACCTTGGGTGATGTCTTTTCCTTTTAGCCAGCGAATGTCTATGCCAGAGTCTTGAACTGATTTGCGCTCTTTTCTTATTTGTTTTCTTTTTCGCGAGGTTAGGGTGTCGAGGAAGTCATCAAAGTTTTTATAGCTATTGTTTTGCCAGTGATACTGGATATCATTGCGCTCTAGCATGCCGCATTCAAGCGCGCCTTTACAACTTTCATGGTCAAGGAAGGTAATATGCAAACTACTCGCATTGCGTGTTTCTGTTAGCTGCTGTGCGGCATTTAGAAGCAGTGCAATGATCGCTTGTTTATCTTTTCTATTACCCGTTAAAAAGCGTGGCCCAGTAGCGGGCGTGAAAGGCACACTCGATTGCATTTTGGGGTAATAGCGTCTGCCAGAACGCTCGTAAGCATCCGCCCAGCCATGGTCAAAGACATATTCGCCGTAAGAATGACTTTTGAGGTAAAGCGGCATGGCACCAATGAGTGTCTCGTCTTCATAAATGAGGATATGCTGGGCTTGCCAGCCTGCGTTAGCCGCAGCGCAACCCGTAACTTCAAGCGCGCTTAAAAATTCATGACGAACAAAAGGATTATCTGAGCCTGCAAGGGCATTCCAGTCAGCCGTATCGATTGTGGTTATGTCAGCGATGACTTCCGCTTTGAAGGTCAAATCACTCTCCAACGACAGCGGGAATTTCAAAAATGGGTTGATCCGCATATTTGGCAGCCCGTGCCTCTAGCTCTTTTGTATTAACCGTCCACGACACCAGTGGATGGCCTGCAGCGCGCCAGCGTTTAGTAAAATAGTCGGGTAGGTTCTTTATATTGTGAGCGACAAATTGAGCGCCTGCAATTTTGCAATATTTTCTGCGCCTGAACCCCATATTCAATTTAAAGCGATTGCTCGATTGTTCAAGTACCACGCCGCGCACGATGTCTGGAGCATTATCTTTGAACCATTTAATCGCCAGCGGATGAAATGACATAACAGCAAAGGGTCCTTTGTAGGCGCGTAATATGTCAATCATTGCAGCGGGTAGGGCGTTTGGGTCATCTTCTCTAATAACTTTAAGCTCAATAAACAGTGGGACTTTACCATCCACTAAATCCAACAAGGACTGCAAGCTGAGGATAAGGCTACTGCTGCCGGCGACTTCTATTGCGGTGACCTCTTCAAGGGTCATTTCTGGCAGATATCCGCTCTTATTTGTCAGTCGGTCAAGGGTGCGGTCATGAATGACAGCCACACCCTGATCTTTGGTAAGTTGGACATCCACTTCGATAGCAAATCCTGCCTCTATGGCTGCTTTTATAGCCGGGATCGTATTTTCCACCCTCTCGGTACCCTTTTTGTGCAAACCTCTGTGTGCAATGGGTCGCTCGGTTAGCCATGCGGGGGGTGGAAGATGTTTCATATTAGCTAATTTCTACCAGCGCATCAATTTCCACAGCAACACCAAGCGGCAAGGCATTAACGCCTACTGCAGAGCGACTATGGCGGCCTTTGTCGCCAAAAACTTCAACCATCAGGTCTGACGCACCATTAATGACGGCAGGTTGACCGGTAAAGTCATCGGTGCAATTAACAAAGCCACCGAGTTTGACGATGCGTGCAACACGCTCTAAATCGCCGTCGCAGGCGGCTTTCATTTGTGCTATGAGATTGATAGCGCATAAACGCGCAGCCTTGTTCGCATCTTCAGGGCTAATATCTCTACCAGTTTTGCCAACATACTCAATGCCATTTGGTCCAAGGGGTACTTGCCCAGAAATACTAATAAGGTTTCCAGTAACAACACTGGCAACATAATTAGCCACAGGTGCAGCTGGCGTTGGTAGGGTGATGCCTAGCTCTGAGAGTTTGTCTTCAATGCTCATAACGTTCTCTTTTCTATATCATTATAAATTTATAGGCGGCTTGGGCCATGCTATAGCATTAGATATAAGAGATCAGCATATGAAAAAGCAAGAGAGGAAGAACATCCCTTGCTATAGTTTTAAATTAATGGGCGCGCTTTAAGTGGTTACCTGCGCGACGGGATTTATCAGCATACATGGCTTTATCTGCGCCTGCGAGTAAACTATTAGCATCAGATGTGGCATCAAAGCTCTCAATACCCATGCTGGCTTTAAGTTTGATGGCATTGCCGTTGTGAACGACTATCTGTTCGTTGATAATCTTCTGGATGATGCGTAGGCGCTTTGTGCCTTCTTCTATAGAGCAACGAGACAGAACCACGATAAATTCATCGCCAGCTAGACGAGCAACCATATCCATAGGGCGAATAGCAGACCGCAGAGTGTCGGACAAATGCCGTAAAACCTTGTCCCCAGCGTCGTGACCGTGTGTATCATTAGTGGCTTTAAAACCGTCAAGGTCAACAAAACCAATAACACCTTTTTCATTATGGCGGGCTGCGCCAGATAGGGTGCGAGACATGAAGCTTCTTAGCGCACGGCGATTAGGCATACCTGTAAGATCATCAGTGACTGAAAGATCTTCCAAGAGGGCGATGCGCTCGCGCTGTTCACCCAGGCGCTGTTCGGCAGCTGCCGCGTAAGAGAGCATTTCTGTAATCAGTTCCCAGCCCACGCTATCAAGTTTGAGTTGCGCATCTTGAGCAGTTTTCATTAACTTGACAGCTAGTCCACTGACATAAGGGTTTACGTCACTGCTCAAGTTTTTTTCATATTGGCTCTGGTCGGTCATTTTATCACTCCAAATCTATAAAGACATGGAATATGATGCAATCAATATGCCAAAAGTTAATAAGTATAACTCATTGATATTATTGTATAATTACTGATAAGTTCGTTAATATTTTGTTAACCAGACAGTCTTTGCCGAGCAAATATTAACTATTATTATATTCATTAATCCTTTTTGCTCTTGAGGCCGCGACCCTTAACCACGGCGTCAGTGCCGTATCTGTCCCGCAGTTTATCCATAGTCTTTTCGGCCGTGACACGCTTGTTACGATCCGGTTCAATCAAGTCTGGAGGGTCGGCCTGCTCTGGGCTGGTAAGATTACTCGCCCCAATACCAATCAGGCGGTAAGGGATAGTTTTGGCTGTCTCTTTTTTGAGTAAATGCTGACCTTGCTCAAACATTACAGTGGCTAACTGTGTAGGGTTATCAATAGAGTGGGAGCGAGTGATGAGCTTATGTGTGCTATCCTTTAGCTTTAAGGTGATGGCTGAGGCGGCAAAACCGTCTTTTTTAAGCCCGTCTGAGACTTCAACACATAGCGGCCACAGGCGCTCTTCCAGTTTTTCATATTGCCATTCATCATGGGCAAGAGTGCGCTCGGCTGATATGCTTTTTGTGTCACTGTAGGGGGTCACTTTGCGTTTATCGATGCCGCGGGAAAGATTATAGAGTTTGTTGCCCATTTCGCCGTAGCGTTTCATCAGGGGGGCAATTTCCATTTCTTGAAGCTGGCTAACCTCTGTTACACCGTCTTGCGCCAGTTTTTTAGCAAGGGCTTTGCCTACACCCCAAATACGTTCAACGGGTAAAGTGGCAAGCACCTCAAGGGCATCATTGTTGCCTATTACGGAATATCCACGTGGTTTGTCCATATCGGAGGCTAGCTTTGCCAGGAATTTATTGGGCGCTAAACCGATTGAGACGGTAATGCCGATTTTCATTTCAATATCTCTTGCAAGCTTTGCTATGGTTGCAGCTGGAGACATGGCGTGAACGCGCTCGGTGCCTGATAAGTCCAGAAAAGCTTCGTCGATTGATACGGGTTCGACAAGGGGCGTAAGGTCTTGCATCAAGGCTCTAATCTCACGGCTTATAGCGCTATATTTTTTCATGTTTGGTTTTACAATCACCGCTTCAGGGCAAAGTTTTTTAGCCTTAAACATCGGCATAGCAGAATGAACACCGCGCATACGCGCTAGATAACAGGCTGTGGCAACCACACCGCGTTTTTCCCCGCCAATGATGACGGCTTTGTGTTTCAACGCTGGATTATCGCGCTTTTCAACGCTGGCATAAAAAGCATCGCAGTCCATATGCGCGATTGTTAGATCGAGAAGCTCTGGGTGAGAGATTAGCCTTTTGCTGTTGCAATGTTCACACTTGTTGTGAATCAAACTAACTTTGAGGCAATCCCTGCAAACGGTTGAGGTGGAATTAGTTTCATGCATGAACCGTCATCTCTTGCATGGTTTATTCTTTTCGCAAAATAGTAAGCATGTGATCCGTAGCTTGTTCCCAGCAGTCAATGCGCGCATGACTGTGTTCGGCCATTGGCACACTAGCTGCTAGTTCAGGATGCGCAATAAAATGCAGCCGATGGACATCGGGGGCGTGTTTGGCGACACTGCCATGGTGCAAGGGGGTGTCATCGATAAAAATGACCTTTCCTGTAGTCGCAGCCGCCAGTTGTTTAACGGTCGGGCCTTTTTCTCCTTCATTTGTGATGAGAGGATAGGCCACGCCAGACTCTTTCATGAATTGTCGGCGTCGGTCGCCAAATTTGTGAGGAAGATTTGTTAAGATCATGAGTTGGCACTCTTGTTCTAAAATTTTAAGAGCGTTGAGGGCGCCATCATAAAAGGGTAATTTTTCAATGCAGGCATCAAAGAATATATCGACCAAGCGCATGATGTCATGTTTTTCAATCGGGCTACCGCAGCCACTTTTTTTAATTGTTCGGCCAAAATTATGACTGGTGAGATCAATGGTATAGTCATGGGTATGTAAAAAACTCCGTAACGGGTCCAGTAAATTAATAAGGACTTCATCGACATCACAGATGACGAGAGGCTTTGATGCGTCTAATTGTTTTACGGCATTCTCAATCTTCATTATGGGCTGTTCCAATTATTCTCGCCACCTAGAATTTGGGCAGCTTTAAGGGGGTCATTATGGTTAATATTCGAATCATCGCAGAAAGATATTAAGTCTTTTTCATTATTGAGAAGAAATTCAAGGCACGCAGACAGAAAATATTTATCTTCAAGGCGCAATTTGATTTCATCTTCATTTAGGCCACTAAGTGTAACAAACCTTATGAGCAAATCTTCTTGGCTCATTATATAGGTAGTTGCCTTAAGGCCTACAATATATGCATTTTCTATGTTCATGTTTTTCGAATTCTTAATTAAAACGTATTATTTTATTACTGAATTAGATGTCTTGTTCATCAACTAAATTGTTCAAGAGTTCAAGATTTTTAAAATATTGTTTTAAATATACTTGTTTTATTCAGCTTTTCCTGATTAATATCAAAGAGTTCTATTTATATGGGGTAAGCTCTTGTTTGAGTTTTTGTAGGAGACGTTCATGGCGAAGAAAATACTCATCGTCGAAGATAACGAATTGAACATGAAATTGTTTAGTGATTTACTCGAAGCTCATGATTATGAGACTATTCAAACACGTGACGGTATGACCGCTTTGGATTTGGCTAGAGAACATTCTCCAGATCTTATTTTGATGGACATTCAGTTACCTGAGGTTTCTGGCCTTGAGGTAACCAAGTGGCTAAAAGAGGATGAAGATTTAAAGTCTATTCCAGTGGTCGCTGTTACGGCTTTTGCTATGAAGGGCGATGAAGAAAAAATTCGTCAAGGGGGTTGTGAAGCGTATATAGCCAAACCTATTTCAGTAGGGCGATTTTTAGAAACCGTCAAACATTTTGCGGGCTAAATTTTTGAATTTATTAATTCTTGTATGTTATTAACATACTATAATGTTACGAAATATTTTTTGACTATAAATGATTTGGGAATGAGTCTTTATGACAGCTAGGGTGCTGGTGGTGGATGATGTTATACCAAACGTCAAACTACTAGAAGCTAAGTTAACAAGCGAATATTTTGATGTTCTTTGCGCTTATTCAGGCCCTGAGGCACTGGATATTATTGCTCGCGAGCATCCTGATATTATTTTACTCGATGTCATGATGCCCGGGATGGATGGCTTTGAAGTCTGTCGACGCATCAAGGCAGATCCTGCCACCACACATATACCTATTGTAATGGTAACAGCCCTTGACCAACCTTCAGATAGAGTTGCTGGTTTAGAGTCGGGCGCAGATGACTTTTTGACCAAACCAGTTCAGGATGTTGCACTATTCGCCCGCGTGCGCTCGCTCGTACGTCTTAAGGTGATGATGGATGAGCTTAGAAACCGTGAGACGACGGGGGCTAGTCTGGGTTGGGATGAAACGAGCGAAGAAACAGTGGCCTTAGAGTTGCCGACGGATGCTCGTATTCTTATCGTGGATGAGCAGGAACGTGTGGTAGAGCGCATTGCCAAAGCGCTTGAGGGCCTTGGTAGCCTGTCGTTCCTGATGGGCGGTGATGACGTCCCTGACAGAGCACGTGAAAAGAATTATGACCTCATTATTGTCAGCCTTACCATGAAGGGAACTGATGGTCTGCGTATCTGTTCTAAAATGCGTGGATTTGAAGAAACCCGACATGTTCCTATTCTTGTTATGGTCGATGATGGCAATACCAAGCTTCTTGTTAACGCGCTGGAAATGGGTGTGAATGATTATGTGGTACGCCCCGTGGACCGGATGGAATTTGTTGCCCGGGTGAAAACCCAGCTAAAGCGCAAGGCCTTTGCGGACCGCCTGTGGGATAATTTTCATGTTAGTATGCAATTGGCCACTACGGATGCGGTGACAGGACTTTATAATCGTCATTATATGACTAATCATCTGGAAACCCAGATTAAGGCGGCTGAGGGCAAGGACAAAGAGCTTTCGGTTCTAATGCTTGATATTGATCACTTTAAACAAGTGAATGATACGTATGGTCACGCTGCTGGGGATCAGATTTTGGCTGAATTTAGCCAGCGCATCTCTCATAATATTCGTGGTGTTGATCTCGCTGCTCGATACGGCGGGGAAGAGTTCGTGGTAATTATGCCAGATACTGAAACGGACCTAGCGCATACTATAGCTGACCGATTGCGTCAAAATGTGGATGAAGAATTATTTGTAGTTACCGGATTGGACGAGCCAATACATATAACTGTGTCTGTTGGCGTAAGCTCGACAGCAAAAAGCGGGTATTCTTCAGAGAAAATTTTTGAAAGTGCAGACAAGGCTCTATATGAAGCAAAGGCTTCTGGTCGTAATAAAGTCATCATTGCTGACAGTTGATAGATTTGAATTGAATTGAAAATTAAACACGAAAAGCGCCGCTGTTATTCACAGCGGCGCTTTTTCATAAGAAGAGACACGATCTTATTTGATCTTGTCTTCCTTGAATTCGACGTGTTTGCGAACAACTGGGTCATATTTATTCTTAACCATTTTCTCCGTCATAGTACGGGGATTTTTTCTGGTTACATAATAATATCCTGTGTCAGCTGTGCTCACTAACTTGATCTTGATGCCAGCAGGTTTTGCCATGGCTCGAACTCCAAAAATTCTATCAGTCACACCGCACCACCGCGGTCACTTTGAGCGCGCAAAATACGCGTCAGACGCCATAAGTCA
>CBFDBT010000080.1:0-11056 GCA_965603115.1 uncultured Alphaproteobacteria bacterium | reverse complement strand
TAGGGGTACTTTTGCATTCATTAGCTTAATAGGAAGTTTGAATGCATATGAGGCTAAAAAAGGTGAGATAAAACCAGATTCTAATTCTGATGTGAGATTTGAACATATACAAAAATATATCAGCGCTCTACTTAAGAAGTTGCAAGACTTGCCCGAAGAGTATGAAAAACTCTTGCTCGGAAAATTGGGTAGTGGTGCTGATAATACATGGTTTAAAGTCTTTCAAACATTTGTTAACCAAAAATTTTCAGACTATGAGCCAGAAGATCTTGTCGATTGGAAAGAACGCCAAGATCAAAATATACAAGACGAAGGAAGAGTGCTGGGCACTAAAATAGAAAAATTTATAAAGAAAACAGTTATTGATAAGCTAAAAGAGTTGTTTAAGGACAATTGGGATCTTGAAATAGGGTCAATTCAGCGTGATTGTGAGAAGCGCGCAGCTGAACAAATGGAGAAAAACTATAAAGAGGGACTGGGAAGAAATAAAATTCCTTGGACTGACCAGTTTTTTATAAGTGATTATCAGTCAATTATTACAAAGTATTGGACAAAACTCCCAGACCCACTCCCTCCAAACTATGAAAGTTTTGAACAAATATTCTCTATAGATGCAGGCCACGGGTTTAATAGCAAGGCAGAGAAGCTAAAATGGCTCTCATTCTTTAGTTCGTATAGAAATCTATGGGCGCATGAAGGTACAAAAGAAAAAGGGTTAAACCGAAAAGAAGTAGAATATTTGAAGTTCATTCATGACGAGCTGACCGGGTGAGTTGAACCACGTTAAAATTGAGAATAAAAACTTAAAAGTCCAGTCTATGGGGTGCTGAATGATTAATCAAAAAATAGTACTCTTTGATATTGATGGCACATTAGCCAACATCTCTCATCGTAGACCAATTTTAGAGCTGGACCCCAATAATTGGAAAGACTTCTTTGATGCAATAGGAGATGACACGCCCAACATGGCTGTAGTGGGCCTCTACAATCTTCTCTGGGCTAATTCAGGCTACGAATGCATAGTCGTATCTGGGCGCCCTGAAAACTACCGCAGAATAACGGAGCAGTGGTTTGTTTGGAACAACATCCCTTTTGATCGCCTGATCATGCGTACAGAAAATGATGCACGAGCTGACCATATTATTAAAGAAGAAATGCTTCAAACTATTATAGCTGAGGGTAAAGAAATTGCCTTTGTTGTAGATGACCGGCAATCTGTAGTGGATATGTGGCGCCGAAACGGCATTACTTGTTTTCAATGTGATAATTACCAGGGATAATTCATGTGCGTTGCTACCCGGTCAGGCATGAAATATATAGTTGGGGACTATTCGTTCAAGGATGCCAATACTATCGACTTTCTTGATTAAGTGCCTTATTCGTTATTAAAGAAACGCCATCATTACTTACTTTGCACCACCATTGCCTTTAAGAATAGATAATGTAATATTATTTAAACCATTCCATTGAAGGGCTGATTTATGACAAGCGCAAATCTTTTCTCTGCATCTACCGATGTGTTTGATGATGCTATTTCTCCATTTAAGGAGATGGGGGCCTATGAAGCACTTTCTCTCGGTAAAGGTATGACATTTAAGGCTCTTGCCAAAGTATTTAGTGAAAAATGCGTTCGTCCGTCAGATATGGTAGAAGAGAATGTTGCCTTGGAAGCAGCGAACAAAGTGATGAAAATTCTAAAAGACTCTTTAGGAGATAATTTCGGGGTTCGTGTGCATGGCACAAGTGATTATCCTCAAAGGTTAAGGGACGCTAGAGATCCTTTAGAATTATTTTATTATTCTGGTTACTGGGACTTAATTGAAACTAAATCAGTGGCTGTAGTCGGGACACGAAACCCTAGCAGAGAAGGTGTTTTAAGGACACAACGTCTGACAAAGATATTGTGTGAGAACAATTACACAATTGTTTCAGGATTAGCAGATGGAGTTGATCGTGTGGCACATTCTACGGCAATAGAGTGTGGCGGTAATACTATCGGTGTTTTAGGGACTCCATTATCAAATTATTACCCAGCTCGAAATAGAGACTTGCAAATAAAGCTAGCCAAAGACTATCTACTAATTAGTCAGGTCCCAGTCTTGAAGTATATGCGAGCTAAAGACCCAAGAGTAAACCGACATTATTTTCCTGAGAGAAATAAAACAATGTCGGCTATAACACTTGCGACTATAATTGTAGAGGCCGGAAATACGTCAGGCACTTTAATTCAGGCTAGGGCAGCCCTAGAGCAGGGACGAAAACTATTCATTCTTGATAGCTGTTTTGAAAATCCAGAATTAATCTGGCCACAAAAATTCTTAGGTCGTGGGGCTATTAGAGTAAAAAATCCTGAAGATATATTAGAAAACTTACAGTAAGTCTTATGTCTATTAAATATCAAAAATTAGACGACCTTTATCGTCACCATCATTTTTTCTTAGAGGATGATGATGAAGTATATTTTGCAGGTGAATATACAGCACGAGCTGGTTTTGCTGAAAGCAGCACTAATCAGCTTATTTCTAATCTAAAAAAGTGTATCTCAGTGAGGGGAACTGCTCAGTGGCGCTATAAAGTACAAGCTATTAATAGCATTGGGAATTATCAAAACACTATATTTAATAATGTTAAATCTACTGTAACCTTCGTCCCAGTGCCACCATCACGGGCTAAATCTGATGCTCTTTATGATGACAGACTATTACAAGTGTTAAACGTGATGGCTCAGGGCGATGGCTGGGATGTTTGTGAATTAGTTGAACAAATAAATACACAAGATGCAGCCCATAACCATAAAGATGGTGAAAGACCATCCATTGAATCTCTCATTGAAAATTATCGACTTATAGTTCCTGATGGGTATGAGCCCCGTAATAGAATTGCTATCTATGATGATGTCTTGACGACTGGGCGGCACTTTAAAGCGATGCAATATGTAATTAAACAGCGATTTCCCCATGCAAACATAATTGGTATTTTCTTTGCGCGGGTCGCAAGGCCAAGTGGAATAGTAGAATTTTAACTGAGGAAGTTCTGGAGATATAAAATTGTTCAATCTAAAGGGAGCTATCTTTTCTTTGCGTGATGTGTTGCTGATTAAAGGTGATTTACATAAGGAAAAATTGTCAGAGACAATCAAGCTCATCAAATATCTTAATTCTCAAGGCATTCAAAGTGTGATTGTTAGCAATGCTAATTGGACAATAAACCCCTCTAAAAAAAATGCTCAAACTTTCTTTTCTGAATTATGTGGATTTCAAATACCTTACTATCAAGGCGGGGTACATATGCCTTATAAACAAAATGCCGCCGCAATGGAAAAAATTCTAACCTTACATGGTTGGTCCCCTCAAGAAGTTGTCTATATTGGTTCTACAACAGATGATATGCGAGCGGCGCGCAATGGGAAAATTTTATTCTTAAACGCAGATTGGCATACAAAAAACAGTGGTTATGGATTTCATTTTACCTCGCCAAAAGACGTGGCTAGATTCATTGACTGTTGCTGTATTAACCTTGGGGACTGGTTTTGGGCCATTGAGGATGGCCCCTTAAGAGTATATTCAATCGCTCCCTTAGCTGAGTATTCAAAACAATTTCCTGAGGCTTCAACTTATTCTACTGATGCTAAATATGCTGTGAAATTTGATGGCGGGAACATTGAGTTTTGGGGCAGATTAATGGCAGCAAGACTTCACTTCTCTGGGATAGGGAATGAGGCTAAATATGTTGCCCCATACCCGGGTCACACCACAAATTCCCAAAATATGACCTTAGCTAATTCTATTAAAGTTGCTAGTGGGTCGTTGTCAGCAAATTACTTAGAAGACTTTATCGTAAGGCACTCCAAAGCAATTAAATCTCAAAAGGCAAGGAACAGTGGGGAATTTATCGGGCACGATAATCAATTAAATACTATCCACTTAAGACCAGATCCAGTTCGTACCGGACCACAAAAAAATAGATATGTGAATCCACCAAACATAAAAGGAAAAACTGTATTAGTTTTTGATGATATTTGTACTCAAGGCTTTTCTTTGGAAGCTGCCCGTGCCTTTTTAGAAAAAAGAGGAGCAAAAGTAATCAATCTAACTTGGCTTAAAACACCAGGTGGCAATCATTATGAGGCAATTAAAAAATTATCTCCTCAAATCAAAAAACCATTTCTACCGTATGAATCTGAAAGTGTTATTAAAGAAAACTATTCTTTTAGTTCTGGAATCAGGAATGCTGATGCCCCTAATCAACTTGCACATAATTTTCAGAAATATAGTGATTGGAATTGGTCGGAATAAATTAGGTAACTTCAATAAGGTTTAAAGCGGGTAACACAAATGACATCTAGCAATAAAAAAAAGCCGACAAATTTTAGCTATCTCTTTCAAACATTTAAGCTCTCAATGGTACGTATTACAGTTTATGATGAAAATGGTGATCTCAGAACGGGGGCCGGGTTCCATATAGGTGATGGCTGGCTAGTAACAGCTGCACATGTAACAAAGGGCAAAAAAATTCATGAGGTTGTTTCAGAACATTGTAATCAATGTTTGGAAATAGAAAATATACTCTATTGTGAAGATGATAAAATTGATATTGCTTTGTTAAAGTCAAATATAGATCTTTCTCACTATATGGAGATGACATCAATTCATAATCCTCCCGCAGGCTTTAGTAAGGAAGATCATCTTCTAATTGGCGGACATCTCGATGATTGGATAGGTGATGAGCTAGTTCTTACCAAAGTTTTATTAATGGGGTACCCGCCAGTACCATTTGCGGACGAAGCAGTACTTCTTGCTGTTGAAGGTGAAGTTAATGCTGTTGTTGATAAATATAATGGGCCTCACCCTCATTTTATAATCTCATGTATGGGCAGAGGTGGATTTAGTGGTGGCCCAGTTATTAGTGAATATGGCTTTTTACTAGGTGTTATGACTGAATCCTTAGTAAGGGATAATCAAAGGCAAGAACTTGGTTATTCCGCCGCTATTTCAATTGAACCTTTGCTGGTGCTACTTCATAAAAATGGCATTTATCCCGGCAAGAATAGAGAAATCGTAGAAGCTTTAATAGAAGGTGCAGGTACCTAGGATGTTAAACCTAAAAGATGATCCAAGATGCTCTATTCGATAATCTCTGGATATATCAAATAAATGATTGGCATTCATTTCGGTGGGTAAAAAGGTGGGTAAAAAAATTTCTAAAATATAATAAGTAACTATTTCAATAGCTTAATAGTATTTTCTGGAGGAGCGGATGGGATTCGAACCCACGAAACATTGCTGTTTACACGCTTTCCAAGCGTGCGCCTTAAACCACTCGGCCACCGCTCCGACCAGAACACTACAGCCATCAGGCTGAACGGGCCGAACTATAGCCATCTTGCTTCATTACGCAAGTCTATAAACAACTATTTATCATTGCAGACGGTGGCGAAGCTTCGACCTCTATATAAAAAATAATTTCCTTCTACAATCGCGCGCGCCTCTCTATGATGCGGCAACTTTATATAATACCGCTAAATCTTAAGGGATAGACCAAATTGGCTGCAGACAAACAAAAGCCCGCCCATTCATATGACCTCATCATCATTGGTGCCGGGGCCGCTGGTCTTATGTGCGCGATAACGGCGGCTGAGGCTGATAAAAAAATACTTATCATTGAGCATGGCAAAAAAATTGGCCCCAAAATACTGATCTCCGGTGGTGGCAGATGTAACTTTACCAATATGGACGCAGACGCTGAAAACTATCTGTCTTCCAACGTGCATTTTGCCAAATCCGCCTTGTCCCGGTACACGCCCTATGATTTTATGGACCTGATGGCCAAGCATAACATTACTTGGAATGAAAAGAAGCTGGGGCAGCTATTTTGTGACGAAGGGGCAAAGCGCGTTGTTGCCATGCTTATTGAAGAATGTGACGCAGCGAACATCGAAATTAAATGCGAAACAAGCGTGCAATCTATTGAGCGCGAGGGTGGTGGGGGCTTTGATCTCAAAACAACGATGGGCAAATTAACCACAGATAATCTGGTTATCGCGACAGGCGGGAAATCCATTCCAGCCATGGGGGCAACGGGCTTTGCTTATGATATCGCCAAGCAATTTGGGCTTGATGTTACCGAGACCCGACCTGGCCTTGTGCCCTTTACTTTTAGTGATGATACACTTGAGATGATGGCAAGCCTTTCGGGTGTATCACTGGACTGCACTGTCAGTTGCGGCACAACACGCTTTCGAGAAAACATCCTCTTTACCCACCGCGGCCTCAGCGGCCCTGCCATATTGCAGATATCATCCTACTGGCGGGAGGGCGAGGCAATAGCCCTCGACTTACTGCCAAACGATGATGCGCTGGATTTGTTAAAAAAGGCGCGGGACGATCAGCCAAAAGCAAGTTTAAAGACTATCCTCTCGCACTATTTGCCCCAGCGACTCTCTCACGCTTTGATGGAAAAATACTTCAAAGATGAAAAAATGGCTGGCCTGTCTAACAGGCAACTAGAAGCGATTGCAGATATCCTTAACCGCTGGCAACTAAAACCTACCAGCACAGAAGGGTACCGAACAGCGGAAGTAACGCTTGGCGGGGTAAACACTGATGAATTAAGCTCAAAGACCATGCAGACCAAGAGCCAAGAGGGTCTATATTTCATCGGTGAGTGTGTTGATGTCACAGGGTGGTTAGGCGGCTATAATTTTCAATGGGCATGGGCCAGCGGTCATGCAGCAGGCCAAGCCATACAAATATTATGGGACAATAAAGTTGGTTCAAAGATAATATAGTTAGTTCAATTACATAATTCTGTACAATAAAGTCGGTTCAGTGTATAATATATCTTGTGTATCAATCCTTACATAAGGCTAAGTGTTGTGGGCAGAAGGCGGGCATTGGATTCTATCGAAGCTTATGAGAGAGCCATAAAGAATGGTATGGGTCTTGGCGATAAGGGATATTACAAGCCTTGGATTCGTGTTCAGGACGTTAATAGTCGAGGCACAAGTGCTAAAATTCATGGAATAAAGGCAAATCGAACTCATCACCTTTTATCTCAACTCGAAAAAACTTTTTTCCATTTAGCCGAGTTTTCATCGTCCGTAGTAGATATTCGAGAACAATTCCCTCTTCTTCCTCTCAAACATAGTTGCCGTATAGCTGAATGCCTAGGAATCAAACATCCAATAGTCCCCGGCACTAAAACTCCAAATGTATTAACTACGGATTTTCTCATAACAAAGTGTAATTCTCACAAAAATGAATATATAGCTGTCAGTGTAAAGCCAAAATCTGAACTGATTAAACCAAGGGTGCTTGAAAAATTGGAGATAGAAAAAGTATGGTGGGAATTGTTGGGTGTCCCTTTCTACATATTTACATCAAATGATAAGGCTAAAACTCAAGCTAAATTTATAGCATGGCTGACTTCATCAATACGACATAATGATCAAGTAGATAGTGAGTTAATTGGCTTGTCCATAGAGTTACTAGATATTGGTTTAGTTCCACTGAAAGAAATAATAAATATCTTCGAACATTCCTTTTCTATTAAAGAAGATAAAGCACTAATCCTTTTCAAATATCTTGTATTTAATAGAATCATTGAAATCGATTTAAATTGTTCGCCATTAGATTCAGATACCATAATTATTACAAAAATTCACAAAATCAAGGCGTTAAAATATGGATCTTGAGCTAAATAGTGTTTGGAAATTCGGTGATGTTGATGGTTTTACATCAGGTTTATGGCGCATACTTGATATAATTCCTGATGGTAATTCAATGATCATCATAGAAATAATTAATAAGAGAGTAGTCCGCAGGCCTCAACTGATATTAATCGATGCATTTCATAAAATGCTTATAGACCAGCAAATATTAAAAAGTTCATTTCCTTTACCTCTACATCAATTAAAAAACGATCAAGACCTGTCTAAATCAGAACTCAGCATCAGAAAACGCCGGTTTAAACTTTTATCTGAAGCTATAAAAGATAAACATTTATTGATTGATGTCGCCAGCAAACCATACTCAAAGTTAATAAAAAAATATGCAGATCGAGCTAATACATCTCATCAAAATTTATATCGACTTTTGTATTCTTATTGGAAATTTGGACAACAGATGAATGCCCTTCTACCTGCTTACTCAAATTGTGGGAGTCCTGATAAAAGAAGAAAGGCTGGGGTTATTAAAAGAGGTGCGCCAGCGAGAAGGAAAACTACAGCATACCCTGCCCGTAAAGGAGTCAATGTGTACGTTAAAGATCAAGAATTGTTTTTGAGAGCTTTAAAAAAATGGTATTTGAAGGAAAACCCATTATCCCTTACTAAAACTCATATAAAAATGACCGAAACATACTATAAAGATAAGTTAGTTAATGCTGAACTTACGAGATCTTTACCAGATGTTCCTACTTATGAACAATTTTGCTACTGGAAACACATTCTACTAAAAGATATTGATATTGCTAAAAAACAAACATCTAAAAAAGATTGGGAGCTGAATCATAGATCTCTACTTGGAACTGCCGCACAAGATACACCACTTCCAGGAAGCTGTTTCGAAATCGATGCCACTATTGGCGATATTCATATGGTTACAGAACATAATAGAAATCGCACAATTGGAAAACCAGCCGTTTATATTATAGCTGATAAGGCTAGCAGTATGATAGTTGGCCTGTATGTAGGCTTAGAGAATGAAAGTTGGTCCACAGCACAACAAGCAATATTAAATGCTTTGTTAGACAAAAAAGAATATTGTCAGCGCTATGGTGTAGATATAACGCCAAATGAGTGGCCATGCCACCATTTACCTCAGGCATTGTTGTGTGATCGAGGGGGCTTGCATTTTGAAAAACCAGAACAAGCCTTAGTTCCCATAATGTCAGTAGAGGTTCCTCCCACGAATAGAGCTGATTTGAAGGGTGTTGTTGAGAGAGCGTTTAAAAGTCTTAACGATTCGGCATTACATCAACTTGATGGAACCACTTTGGGAAAACCATTAAAGCGCAGAGATCGAAACCCTCAGCTTGATGCTAAATATACTTTAAAGCAGGTAACAAAGATAATAATCAAAACAGTTCTCGAACATAACAATCGTCGTAGCCTTGATCGATTAGCCAATGACCCCCTCTTAATTCGAGAAGATCTAGCGGCAACCCCCTTAAACTTTTGGAATTGCTACATTAGAGAACGGCGGCATGCACTGCGAACAATCGATGAAATAGAAGCTCGAGCTATATTGCTGCCAAAAATCTATGTTACTGTAACTCCCCGTGGTCTTAAGTTTATGAACATTTTTTATACTTGCGAATTAGCTGAATCAGAAGGCTGGTTCTCGAAAGCACGCAGCGACAATACATGGAAGATTGAGGGCCGAGTTGATGCCGATAATTTTTCCAGACTATATATCAAACCAGATAAACGTTCCTCATTTATCGAATGTACTATTTTATCTTCCTCTAAAATATTTATTAATCAGCCTTTAGCAGAAGTTTTTTATCTTCAAGATTCAAAAAAGTATAGATCCCAAAAGAATGAGTTTCATCTGGAATCAGCCTACACTAGTGAGCAGATAGACGAACTTTCTAAAGAAGCTGATAATGCTCAGAAATTGGCCCCTAAAAACAAATATATAAAGGACAAGGTCAGAAATATCAGGGAGAATAGAAAAACTGAGCTATTATCAATAAAACAAGAAGAACAGCAAGAACCAGCCGATAGTCAAATTAGGCAAGTTAAGAAGAAAAACAGTCCACGTAAAAAAGTAGACTCATCTATCCTAGAAATTATCAATCAAATTGTTGATGAGGTAGAGGAGCAATGAGAATTCAAAAAGCCGTTTATACAGAAGCTATCCTTCCTGAAAACAGGGATAATCCTTTAATTGAGGCGCTGCCGCCAAAACAGGATAATAAATCTGTACTTCGCGAATTAGCTCACTTCCCTTCCTACGATCCTGCTGAAAGAAATCTTGAGCCATTTATTCGCGAAGAATATCTAACACGCATTGACCAGATTAGGTATCCCTTTCCCGAGTACTTAACATTATTTAGAGACATCGAAAGTTCATTAGTTGAAAGTTACAGGAGCAAAAATCCATTTTCACCAACGACGAACCATTACCTACACTATTTATCGAAAGATGAGACCGCTATAGCCCCGAATACAGGCCTTTTTGAACCTGTTGCAAAAGCAATTACGGTTATTGGCGTCAGCGGAGTTGGTAAGTCAATGATGCTATCTCGAATTTTGGATTATTTCCCTCAAGTAATAATTCATTCTAATTATAAGGGCAAAGAGTTGCCGTTGAAGCAGTTAGTATGGATCAAAGTTGAATGCCCTGCGAACAAAACAATAAAAGGACTTTGCCATGATATATTATCTCAGATTGACCTTGCCCTCGACAACCCCAGAACAGTTCCAGCTAAAACAATAGATACATTACTCGAACAGATTGAACGAAAAGTTCGCAGTTGTTTTATTGGAACAATAGTTATTGACGAAATGCAAAATTTAGCGAAAGCAAAATCTGTAGGCATTTCAATAATTTTGAATTTTCTGATGAAACTAATCAATAGATCCGGTGTACCGATTGTGCTTTGTGGCAACCCTAATTTGACAGATCTATTAACAAGTAATTTCCGTATTGCCCGAAGAGCCGAAGCTGGTGGCATTCATCCTATGGATAGAATGGAAAACAATGAAACCTGGAGTAGCTTCACAAAATGCCTCTGGCGATATCAATGGACAAATGTTGCCACTGAATTAAGTCCTGAGTTAAGTTATAAATTGTATGAGCTATCAACTGGAATTGTCGGCATTGCAGTAAATTTATTTTTTAGAGCACAAAAAAGGGTAATAGGGTCGGGGGATGAGCATATAACACCAATGTTGTTAGACGATGTTTACAGCACATCATGTCGATTAACCAATCATGGGCTTGAATTACTGAGGAATGAAGATGATATTTTAACCAAGTCTTTCTATGATGACTTAATTATGAACTCTTACGATCCACCATCAGATACAAAAACATCAATTAAAAAAAAT
>CBFDBT010000079.1:0-11103 GCA_965603115.1 uncultured Alphaproteobacteria bacterium | reverse complement strand
TTCGCGCTGCTGCAACTGCGGAAATACCTGCCAAAGTCATTAATATTGCCTCAATTGACGGGATTTACGTAACCGACAATGAAACTTATTCTTATGTGGCGTCTAAATCAGCTGTTATTCACCTCACAAAGCGTCTTTCAAAGCGCCTTATACAAGATAATATCAACGTAAATGCTATTGCACCCGGTGCTTTTGCCAGCAAAATGAACGCTGTGACGAGAGATCATCCCGATGCTGTTGCAAAATCAATTCCCAACAGGCGCATTGGTCGACCAGAAGATATGGCGGGTACAGCTATCTATATGGCATCAATGGCAGGGGATTATCTTGTTGGTACGACAATAAATGTTGATGGTGGCGTCTGTTATGCCTCTAGTCAAATGCCATCTTATCAAGAAAGAGCTTAAGCATTAGTATAATAATCTAAAACATTAAATAAAGAGGATAACTATCTATAGTTAAAGAAATATTATTTATTATCTTATTTTGCATCAGCGCTTCACTATGGGCAGATCAGCCCATAGTTTTAAATAACTATTGCCCGCCAAGCTTTGAATTAACAGAAGATAATACTTGTGAGTTTCGAAGTCTCTATCAACTTTATCCCTCGTTAGAAAATCAAGGCGTTGGGGGGCTCAGGATTGGAGTGCCTCAAATCTCTGACGGGTTCAGCCCGCAGCAAATAGATTTGGGGCGCTACTTATTTTTTGATCCTATTCTATCTAAAGATGGCAGCTTATCGTGTGCTTCTTGTCATGACCCAGACAAAGGCTTTGGGGACGGACGAGGCCATAGCATTGGGATATCCGGGCAAGAGGCAGCACGTTCAGCCCCAAGCCTATGGAATGTTGGTTTTTTAAAGAGATTTTTTTGGGATGGCCGAGCAAATTCCCTTGAGGAACAAATGCTAGGGCCGCTTTATGCCCCAAATGAAATGGGAAATAGTCCAGAAAACCTCTTGTCCACACTAAACAATATCCCAGAATATAAACGCTTGTTCTCTATGGCATTTAAGAGTGACGAAATAACTCTTGATCAGGTTTATACTGCCATTGCCGCTTTTGAGGCGAGCCTGATATCTTTAAATAGCCGATATGACCGCTATGCTCATGGCTATCACGCAGCTCTATCAGACGATGAAATTGAGGGCATGAATGTATTTAGATCTTTCGTAGCGCGCTGCGCGGAGTGTCATACACCGCCACTGTTTACCAATCAGCAAATAGCCGTTATCGGCACGCCAGAGCCTGATGGTCGACCAAGAGATATAGGCGCTCAAAGTCTTGATGATGATAAAACCCGTCGGGGTGGCTTTAAAGTTCCATCCCTGAGAAATATTGTAAAAACAGCACCTTATATGCACTCAGGCCGTTTTAAAACGCTAAAAGAAGCCGTGAGCTTTTATAATGAAGGACGAGGGCATGCCGTTCCTGAGGGTGAAGAATTACTGCTTCATTGGCATATTCATGAGCCTAAACTATCTGATGTGGAGCTAGATCGTATTGTGGATTTTCTTGGGACGTTAACTGATGAAAGCTTTAAACCCACTAGACCAAAGTCTTTGCCCTCAGGATATGCTCCAAAACAGCCAGAAAACTAACAATAGACTTAAATAAGCCATTACCATACTATTTTTGTAAAACAGAGGATGAGGGGATCGAATAATGTTTGATTTTAAAAAAGCCATTGCTGTCATTGCAATGATTGGCGCAGCCTTTTATTTAGGTTTTAGTTATAAAGGCAAAATTAACTCTCGTGGCGTTGTGCAAACAACAAGCAGCAATCCCTTATTTGCTACTGGGACATCGTCCGGCTCACTATCATCATTAAAAGAGACAGTTGGCACCACTATTGAAGTGCGTGATGGTCAATCTATTCAGCAAGCCGTTAAACAAGCCAAATCTGGTGATATCATTAACGTTTATCCAGGCACTTATCATGAAACAGTTTATGTGGATAAAGATGGCATTAGCCTGACTGGAATTATAGTCGATGGTGAATGGCCAACACTTGACGGGCAGGGCAAGCTAAATGACGCCATTTTATATTCAGGCAATAATATCATCGTCGAAAACTTTCGTATAGTTAAATATAAAGGTAACGGCGTTTTTGGTCAGGCAGGCAACAATTTTGTTATCCGTAATAACCTCATACACGATGCAGGGGTTTATGGAATTTTCCCCCAATTTGGCACCAATGGTCTAATTTCTGGTAACGTATTATCAGGGATCGCAGATGCAGCTATCTATGTTGGCATGTCTGACAATATCGATGTTATTCACAACGAGGTCTACGACAGCGTCGCTGGTATTGAGATAGAAAATTCACGCCACGCCTTGGTAGAAGGCAATTACACCTATAATAACACAGGTGGTATTTTAGTATTTATCACGCCAGGTCTTCCTGTAAAAACGACCTATGACGTAGTTATTCGTCGAAATTTTGTTCTCAATAACAACCATGCAAACTTTGGGGCCCCAGGCTCTATTGTGGCGGGCGTACCCCCTGGTCTTGGCATTATGGTAATGGCAGGTGATGATGTGGTCATTGAAGATAATATAATCAGTGGCAACAAATCCGTTGGAATACTTGTCACAGACCTTAATTTCCAATCAGCCTCCAATGATCCAGAGTCTGAGCCTAATACGGATAGGCTGATAGTGTTGAATAATGTCATGCACAATAATGGCTATGACCCAATTCCTGCCGTTAAAGCCCTAAAGGCGACCAAACTTATGACAGGAAATTTGGATTTTCTAGATACCAACTCTGCGCTTGGAGAAGACAAGTGTATTTTAAATGGTAGTCGCTACGTTTCATATGGCTTAGAGAGCTACTTTCAGTGTGATTACGAAAAAATGAATACGCTTAATCTGAAAACTATGACGCTAGATGAGCCTGCGGCGCCTTATGTTCTTGCGGGCAACTCTAAGGCTGAATTTGAACATAGCTTAGGGCGTCGTGCCTATTATGGGATTTGTAGTGGTTGTCACATAACTAAGGGTGTGCTCATTGGCCCCTCGATAGAAGATATTCAGAGTATTTATTATTCTAAAGATGATGAGGCGACAGAAACTGAAGCAGAAGAGGCCCTTGTTGATGCAATTGAGGCTGTATCCGAGTATATTTATAACCCCATAAAAGTACGTGAAAGCTATCCAGAAATGCCGCCACAAGATTATCTGTCAAAAGAAACCCGTGAAGCCGTAGCAAAATATCTACTGACGATGAAGCTGGAACTGAAGGATAAAAAATAGCTATTTGCTATAATGTATAGGTTAGTTAGGACAGGGAGACATATTATCTGGGTTTATAGATAGTTGCGGTATGGGCTGGAATTTCATCACTTTCATATGCCCCAAAACCAATATCTAAATATTCAATAGCCGGCAATATATATCCAATATTTTTATTTAGACTAACTATTTCATATTCGTCTTTGTTATCCGCGAACATCAGGGAGATCAGATAGCTAGCCTCGCCATCGTCATTACGGAGTGGCAAATAGAAGCAATCTAATTCACTCTGCGCATCATTTTCAAAAGTCATAATCACTTTATGATAAGCTGCGCAGGGTTTCTTCGCGACTTTTAAATAGGCCTCATTTATAGCTTTTCTCGCGCTAACGGGGAAAGTCTCTAAGGTATTAATACCTGTTACATCAAAGCCAGAGCGCTCGGCTAATTCTGTGCCTGCTAATCTATAGACCACCGCATCTTGATCAATGCGCTCCATTATAGCGATTTCCGGTAGGATAGAATGGATTTTCATAGGATTAATGTCAGATTTACGCGGAATAGCATCCCCATCGCGTGTATCCATCCAATGATCAAAAAGAACTTTAAACGCCTTTTTGCTTGGTGCAGAAATATCTAGCTCTGATAAATTTAACATATGAGTACACATCCCCCAAACACATTAATAACTATGTATACAATGCATGCAAATTATTAATATATAATTACTATAGCCAACAATTATACTTATATCCCCGACATCACGAGCAAAACTAAAGTGATGTTTACACTATTTTATCTCAGTACTTAATCACACTATTGTGATAACGCATCTTATCATTTAAGTATTACTATTCAATATAGGGAGCTTTCATGTCCATTTTATCACAAGTCAAATTATTCATTGTACTCAGCCTTACATTCGTGCCAATCAGCTATGCACAAACTACGCCGCCTAGCGAAGTACAGCTATTACACAAGTTGGCAGAAGATGCCTCGGCGAGTAGAATACAGACAGATATAGAAAAGCTTGTGAGCTTTGGCACTCGCCATACCTTATCCGATACCGTGTCTCAAACACGAGGCATTGGCGCTGCCCGTCGCTGGATTAAAGCTGAATTTGAACGAATCTCTGGAAATTGCGGTGGATGTCTTGAAGTAATGTATATTAGTGATACTGTCACAGGAAAACGCGTACCAAATCCAACTGAAATAGTGAGCGTGGTGGCTATACAACGGGGTACGCTAGACCCAAATCGTATGGTAATGATGTCAGGTGATATTGATAGCCGTATATCCGACCCTCTCAATGGAAAATCAGATAGCCCGGGCGCTAATGACAATGCTAGCGGCATTGCTGGTGTTATTGAAGCTGCTAGAGTACTCACCCAGCACAAATTTGCAGGGTCTATTGTATACATGGGCCTTAGCGGCGAAGAGCAGGGCCTATACGGCGGCGCGATTGTAGCAAAACATGCCAAAGAAAAAGGATGGCAAATAACGGGTGTATTAAACAACGATATGATCGGCAATATTGAAGGTATTAATGGAATTATTAACAATACCACCGCCCGTGTATTTTCAGAAGGCACGCGATATACCGAAACAAAAAAAGAAGCTCGTACACGTCGTTACAGTGGCGGTGAGGTAGATAGTCCTAGCCGAAATATTGCACGCCTTATAGACCGTTTGGCAGATGAATATATCCCAAACTTAGATGTTATGATGATTTACCGACTTGATCGGTTTGGCAGGGGCGGGCATCATAGACCCTTTAATGAGACGGGGTCTCCTGCAGTTCGCATCATGGAAACCAACGAAAATTATAATCGTCAGCACCAAGACATCCGCACAGAAAATGGCATTGAATATGGGGATGTTATCGACGGTGTTAATTTTGAGTATGCCGCTAAACTTACATCGCTCAATATTGTTACTTTGGCAACGATGGCCGGAGCGCCACCTTTTCCCGCTAATGTTACGCTAAAGGGCGCAGTGCGTCCTTCGACAACAATAAGCTGGGATGTAGCCGAAGGAAAAAGCGCGAAAAATCTCTCGGGTTATAAAGTTTACTGGCGCCTGACAACAGATTCCCAGTGGACCAAAAGCCGCTATGTTGGCATGGTCAATAGTCATACGCTTGAAAATATCGTCATAGATAATTATTTTTTCGGTGTATCTAGCGTGGCTAAAGACGGCTCAGAAAGTCCTGTGGTCTTCCCTGGGCCAATGGGTGCATTTAAGTAGAGAACCCGCCTATATTTAATTGTAACAAAAATTTTACCGCTATCTATCATTTGCCGTGGTATTAGCTTAGTAAAGTTTATTAGGGACAAACAAATCGAGTATTTAATGCGTAAAATCATATCCATAATCTTTATGCTATTACTCGCTTGGCATACCTCTTTTGCTCAGACACCTGACCTCCTTATAGAGGATGTATCCACTCTTGTGGTGACCCCTGAGGTATTGTCAGTGGCTCCCGGGGATAGGTTTTCTGTAGCTCTTACGCTTACTCTTTTTAACGGACAAAGGCCATTGTGGCAGCTTGACGGACCTCATGTCACTCCGGGGGAAATTGTTAATCTGCAAAAACCTGTACCGAAGCTTATTAAAGTCGGCGAGAAAACTGAATATGGCTATGTTGGGCCAGTTACAATATTGGCCTCACTCTCTGCGCCAATGGATCACGCTGATAAAACCATTGAGTACCAACTGAGTGGCAATTGGCCTTTTTGTGCTGATGTCTGCGGATCCATCCCGATTAATCTTAAATTTACTGTAGATGTTGGCGAGACCATTTATAATGATGAGGCACAAGCCCTCTTTACAAAAGCACGAACAAACTTACCAAGCACATCATTTTGGGCCGCTGAGATGCAATCTGATAATGATGAGATGCTTTTGCTCATCCATATGTCAGAAGATGAAATGGCATCCATTGATAGTGCTGAATTTTATCCTAATGGCAACGGTGTATTACAAAATGGTGCTAAGCAAAAAACCTCTAAAGAGCAAGGTGGTCTTTTAATTCGCTCACACCGAGAAGCTATGGCACCTATGGCGACAGACCTTAGTGGTGTTCTCGCCCTAAAAGATAAAAGTGGAAAAATCGCTTACTACAGTCAAGAAGCTGTGCCAAGCGCCACGCTTAAAAAGATGATCCCCAACGAACAGATTGAAATGTCTGTTATTCAGCTCATTTTATTTGCAGTGCTAGGCGGTGTAATTCTAAATCTTATGCCCTGTGTGTTCCCTGTTTTATCTCTCAAGGCCCTTGCACTTCTGCGCAGCCATGAAAGTCACAAAGGCGAAGGCTGGGCCTATACAGCTGGTATTCTCACAAGTTTTAGCCTGATAGGCGCTATAATTTTATCCCTTAGGGCTGGCGGGGAAACCATAGGCTGGGGTTTCCAGTTGCAGGAGCCGCTTTTTGTCGCAGCAATGGTCTTTATTTTAGTGGCGGTTGGTCTATCCCTATCTGGGCTTTATACCATACGTTTAGGCATTGAGGGGGCAGGGCAAAGCTTAACTGAATCCAATGATAAAAAAGGTTCATTTTTTACTGGCGTTCTAGCGGCTTTAGTTGCCACTCCTTGCACAGCACCTTTTATGGCCTCGGCCATTGGTTATGCAATCACGCAACCCATCTACGTCACTATGCTTGGATTTTTATCTCTTGGCTTTGGCCTTGCTCTACCTTTTCTACTCCTTAGCTACTTTCCTGTCCTTTCAAGCATACTTCCAAAACCAGGCGCTTGGATGGAAAAGCTAAAAGAAGCTCTCGCCTTTCCTATGTATATCACAGCCGCTTGGTTAATTTGGGTCTTCACAAATCAAGTTGGAAGCGATGCCGCATTGATGTTGTTGATTGGGCTTGTGATTTTTACTTTTTCTATTTGGCTCTGGCAACAAAGCAAATCAAAATTAGCTCATATCTGTAGTATCTTATTTCTAATCGTTTCTTTTACCATTGCCTTTCCACCCTCAAACGAGACAACAGATAATGACATTTTAGATGGTGAATCTTACAGCGATGCGCGTCTAATCGAGCTTAAAAAAGACGAACGTAGAATATTTGTTTATTTTACTGCTGACTGGTGCATCACATGTAAAGTTAATGAGCAAATTTCTCTTTATAGAGAAGAAAATAGAAAACTCGTCTCCGACCGCAATATTGCAATTCTTAAAGGGGACTGGACAAATCGCAATGAAACTATTGCCAAAGTATTAGCGCGACACAATAGAATGGGTGTTCCACTCTATCTCTATTATCCAAGCGGTGCTGATAAACCAATCATTTTACCAGAGATATTAACGCCGAATAGTTTAACAGATATTTTCAGAGATAATTAGGGTCACATCATTATGTCAGCAGAGCTCTACATAATTTCAGGCATTAGCCTATTTTTGGGTTTGCATATTCTGACCGGCTTGCATGAATGGCGGCAGGCGGCCCTTAATAAATTGGGTTTGTTGCCATATCGCATTTTATTTTCCCTAGGAACACTTTATGCATTTTGGACAATCCTCAAAGGCTTTGATGCTAGACCTTTTGACATGTGGTGGGAAGTACCCCACTGGGCAACATTTGCACCAATGGTTATAATGCCCATCAGTCTCTTCTTGTTCATTTGTCACTTTACAAGTCACTCTCAAGACAATTTTTCACGCCAACCACTAGGCTGGGCGATCATCCTATGGGCACTGTCGCATCTCATTGCAAACGGGGAAAGCGGAACCACTGTATTCTTTGGAGGCTTTTTACTCTACGGGGTACTCGCAATCCATTTAAGAGAGAGGAAGGCAAAGTTGGGTGATACAACTGCTAGCCATGGCGGCAATGAATTTGATGTCAAACTAGCACCCTTCACGCGTTTGCCACGGGGAGTGACTGGCAAGAAATTTGCATTTCTATTATTCACTACAGCTGTAGTAGATTTTGTGCTGATCCGTATTCACGAGATATTCATTGGTGTATCGGCGACATCGGCTGTCTTTGGTTGAATATTTAATAGCAATTTTAATGAAACATTAAATATATTGCAGCAATTATAAATATAGTTAAGAATGGCATTACTAACTTGGAATAAATTAGCGAGCGAGAAAAAATGTTTGTATTCGTAGGTCTAGCGATTGTGATGCTCATGGTGTTTGGCTCTTTTGGCCTCCACGGTGGATCATTTGGCGTTATTCTAGAAGCCCTTCCTTGGGAAATGATGATGATTCTGGGAGGTGCTATTGGTGGCTTTATTAGTGGCAACACCCCTGATAACATTAAAAAATCACTAGCTGGACTACAACTCGCGCTTAAAGGCAATAAATGGGATACTGATGATTATAAAGACTTGCTTTGTCTGCTGTTCCTCTTAGTCAAAACTATTCGCACTAAGGGTGTAGTAGCGATTGAAGCCCATATTGAGGACCCACAGGAAAGTAAGATTTTTCAATATTTCCCTCGAGTGTCCGAAGATCACCATGCCGTTGAATTTATATGTGATTATATCCGTATGATGACAATGAGCTTTGAAGATCCCAACCAAATGGAAGATGCCATGGATCGGGATCTTGAAAAACACCATAAGGAAGAACATGAACCCGGTCACAGCCTGCAAGTTATGGCTGACGGATTGCCTGCAATTGGTATTGTTGCTGCGGTGCTTGGAATTATTAAAACTATGGGCTCTATATCCCAGCCTGTTGAAATTTTGGGCGGGATGGTTGGTAGTGCGCTGGTTGGTACATTCCTCGGTATTTTTCTTAGTTATCTTGTTTTTGCGCCATTTGCCCAACGCTTCAATCAAATTGCCTCTGAAGATGGACAGTTTATGAATATCATTCGCTATGTTCTTATCGCTCACCTCCATAACAATGCACCGCAAATTTCTGTTGAGATTGGTCGACGTAATGTACCAACACGTCTCATGCCTTCTTTCATTGATATTGAAGATGCCATTGCAGATTTACCGCCTGATTTAAAATAACACTAAACTAATTTAGTAACATTTGAGCAACATCAAGGCTAACTTGGTGCTCTGTGCTATAGTATGTTCATATGAAATAATAAAGGAGCTCCTCATGACCCACACATCAAAATATCGTGTCGCTATTCTCGGTGCCAGTGGCTACACAGGTGCTGACCTTGTCCGCCTTCTGGTAAATCATGAGAATGTAGAAATTGTACTTCTATCTGCGGAACGCAAATCAGGAAAACCGATAGAAGATGTTTATCCACATCTAGCTGGTTACGGACTTCCTGATATGATTTCCATCGACGATATTGAATGGCCCGCCGTTGATCTCGATGTGATTTTTTGTGCTTTGCCTCATGCAACAAGTCAAGCTGTCATCAAAGGGCTTTTACATGCAACCAAGCATACTTTACTCGATGAAATTATAATTGAAGAAACCCAAGACCTTGCAAATCAAATTAAAGGGGATGTACGGATCATTGACCTTTCTGCTGATTTCAGGCTAAGAAATATTGATGTCTATAGTCAATGGTACGGCGAAAAGCATCAAGCTGCTGATCTACAAATGCGAGCTGTTTATGGTTTACCAGAGTTTTACCGAGATGATATTAAAAAGGCGCATCTTGTAGCTTGCCCTGGATGTTATCCAACGGCTGCTTTGTTAGCACTCTTGCCCTTGTTAAAGTCTGGCAACATTAGCCCTCACGATATTATCATTGATGCTAAATCTGGTGTGTCTGGGGCAGGGCGCGCTTTAAATGAAGCCAACCTCTATGTTGAAGTGTCAGAAGCTATGCATCCCTACGGTGTTGGACATCACCGTCATATGCCTGAGATTGAGCAGGAGCTATCTGCCGCGTCTGGCGAAGATGTTATGATTAGTTTTACACCGCATCTTGTGCCGATGAACAGGGGTGAATTAGAGACAATATATGTGCGTATGCAAGATGGTGTTAAAGCAGCGGACATTCGTGCTGAGTGGAGTAAAATTTATAAAGACAATCCTTTTGCCATGATACTCGAAGAGGGCAAAATGCCTTCAACACGTATGGTCAGAGGTAGTAACCGCTTTGCGCTACAAGTCGTTGATGATCGAATAGCGGGCCGCGCAATCATTATAGCTGCTATTGATAATTTGGTGAAAGGCTCATCCGGCCAAGCTATTCAAAATATGAATATCATGCTAGGCCTAGAGGAAGATACAGGCCTTAAACAAGCCCCGATGTTCCCATAAAAAAAGCCGGGATAAACCCGGCTTTTTCTTTTTCTGTTTTTTCACGTCTCAATTATGAGTGAAAGCTAATCATACAATAAAGCATTGGTATGGAAAGCAATGTGTTTGTACGGCTAAATAGCATTGCCTTACGTGCTGATGCAGCTTTAGCATCGGCTTCAGCTTCAACCATTCCAAGAGCAATTTTCTGGTTTGGCCAAATAATGAACCAAACATTGAACCACATGATAATACCCATCCACATGCCAATACCAATAACTCTATAGTCAGGTGCTAGCACTAGAGCTTGATGAACATATCCGTTCAAATGCGCTAAAATAAGACCAGAAATAATAGTGAACATTGCGCCCCAACGGAACCAAAAGAGTGCTTCCGGCGCAATATGCTTGCCGATAGCTGGTTTTAGCTCATCAGGTATTGAAGGCATGGTCGGTATTTGAATAAAGTTGAAATACCAGAGAATACCAATCCACATTACTCCTGCAAGAACATGAATATAGCGTGTTATAAATGCTGGATCGTGTCCAGCCGTTACGTTGACAAAAAATACGATTAAAAGCATCAAAATGACACCCGCTATAACCGTATTGCGTAGTGATGAAAGAATTGCGCTCATTAAATTATCCCCTATAGATCTGAACATTAAAACTACCTTACACTA
>CBFDBT010000078.1:0-11201 GCA_965603115.1 uncultured Alphaproteobacteria bacterium | reverse complement strand
CCAGCCAACAAAGTCTGAGGCGTCTTTAAATTTGTCACGTTCAGCGCCCCGGTTGCCAGACTTTTCTTTATACCATTTCAATGTTTCATCTTTTACCTGCGCATATCCATAGGCTGATGATTTACGGCCCCACGGGATGACCCATAAAAGGTGCTTTTTCCCGGGTTTAGCGTCATGCTTAAAGGAAGATTCTTGGCGCATTATGGCGAGTTGCACATGAATGGGTGTGCCATATCTTTTTTGCGTTTTTTTAACGGCTTTATACCATCCGCCCTTTTCATCCAGCATATCGCAGCTATCTGCAATATTGCGCGGCGGCGTGGTCGAGCAACCCGCGAGGGTTAACGCTATTATAGCTGTCAGTATTTTAATCTTCATCCAATGCGCCCCGTATAAATAACAAATAACAAAAATGACAAAAGCATAGCCCAAACTATCATGGATATTGCCATGCTTTGCTTGGCACCTTTTTTCTGAACCCAAGTGCGGGCAGTGATGCCGCGGGTGAGGAAAATGAATTTAGCTGAGAGATTAACGCAAACCACATTAACGGCCAGCAAGGTCAGTGCACCGATAGCAAGGTTTGTCTCACCTACAGAAGCCATAATGCCAAAGGTAACAGCAGGTGGCAGCAGAGCGACCGCAACCATAACACCTACCAGCGTGGCTGATAGCCCTGTGGTGATTGATAATGCACCGGCAGCACCAGACGCCAGAGCTAGTATAACGCCGTCAAAGCCAACGGTGGTGCGGCTCATCAGCTCAATAGCGTTTAGGTTAACAGGCAGCAGGAATGGTACCAACATGCTGAGAGTAATCGCGAGTATCATGCCAACAACGGCAGTGCGCAGACCTTTAATCATCAAGCCTTTGTCACCAATGGCCGTGCCAAATGCAAAAGCGAGATTGGGGCCGAGTAGCGGTGCGATGACCATGGCGCCGATGAGGACAGCGACAGTATTTTGTACTAGGCCGATGGCGGCGACTATGGTTGAGAGAAAAGTGAGCACGATGAAATTACGGTCGAGCGCAGCACCGGACATAATGTTTTGGTATAGCTCTTCCCGCGAAGCTGTTTTGGATTTATGAATGTTCGATTTTTCATCGCCAACGTCTTCAGACGCGATATGCGGGATGATAGCTTCGGGTTTGCTGATCACCACGCGCCAACCTTCGTCTTTTCGCAGGGCAAACTGGATACGATCCAAAAGCTGTTGACGATCAATTTTGTTGGCAACTATGCGCATTTGTGCGGTGCCGGGCTCGGTGCTGGCGGTGACGACCACGTTGGCCGCGCCAGATTTTTCAGCCAGTTCGCAAATGGTGTCAACTTTATCAGAGGGTAGAATAATGTCGAAAATTCTGGAACTCATCAATAATATCTTTCAGCCAGCAGGTTGCGCCCGAACCAATAGCTGAGCTCACGGGGGTGGTCAATATTCCACATAGCAAGATGCGCTTTTTTCCCAGCTTCTAATGTGCCTCTATCATTAAAACCCAAGGCCTTGGCCGCATTGCGGGTGACGCCAGCTAGAGCTTCTTCAGGGGTTAAACCGTAAAGCGTGCAGCCCATGTGCAACATTAGCTGAAGGCTATTACAAGGGCTACTGCCGGGATTGAAGTCTGAGGCAAGAGCCATTGGCACGCCTTGTTTTCTCAGCGCGGCTATGGGCGGTATTTTAGTTTCATGCAGATTATAAAAAGCGCCGGGCAATAGCACCGCTACTGTACCAGCTTCGGCCATGGCTTTAACACCGGGTAGGGTGGTGTGTTCAAGATGGTCGGCGCTGAGAGCATTATATTTAGCTGCTAAACTAGCGCCTTTGGTGTTGGATAGCTGGTCAGCATGCAGTTTTATGGCAAGACCGTTTTCTTTGGCAGCATCAAAAATACGCGATGTTTGCTTTGCGGTAAAGGCAATGGTTTCCATGAAAGCATCCACAGCAGTGGCCAAATTTTCTTTAGCGACTGTTGGGATAATATCATTAATAATGATGTCAACATAAGCGTCCGGCTTATCGCTATATTCAGCGGGAATAGTATGGGCTGCCATACATGTTGTTGTGATATCTATATCAAGACTTTCGCCTATGCGTTTGGCCACACGCAGCATTTTAATTTCATCTTCGAGATTAAGCCCATAACCGGATTTAATTTCTAATGTAGTTATGCCCTGTTGTTGGGCTTCTTCAACAAATTGATAGGCCTGGACAAAAAGATCATCCTCGCTAGCCTTTCGCGTGGCGTTAACGGTTGAGTGGATGCCGCCACCAGACTTTGTAATGTCACTATAAGAGGTGCCTTGAAGGCGCATTTCAAAGTCTTCTGCGCGGTTGCCGCCAAATATCATATGCGTGTGGCAATCAATTAAACCGGGGGTGATCCAGGCACCGCCTAAGTGGCGCGTTATCATAGGCTCGGAACCTACTGGAACATCGACAAGTTTGCCAAGCCACACAATTTGCCCATCCTTGACCGCCAGAGCAGCATTTTCAATTATGCCGTAAGGCGAGTCGCCCTCCGTCATGCAAGCGAGATGCACATCAGTGAATAATATATCCCAATAACTCATGGCAGAAATCTCCCGCTTTTTATCTTTCCATAATGAAAGGATTGACAGGTTATTGTCAAGCCGTCAACTTGTATATACAAGTTAAAGTCTCTTTTAAGAAAGACGCTATAAACATGAAGTTTTTATTTTTTGATAAAGCCTATGTTGGTGGCCGGTGGCAAGAGAATGTGCGCCTTGGCATTCAAGAGGGGGTAGTTAGATCACTTGATGTTGGTGTTGAAGCCAGTGGGGCTGAGGTAGTTGATGGTTTGGCTATACCCGCTATGGCGAATGTTCACAGTCATGCTTTTCAACGGGGATTTGCCGGACTAGCGGAATATAAGCCCGCTGGACAATCTGATTTTTGGTCATGGCGACAAGCTATGTATGCTTTTTCAGCCAAGATGACTCCTGAATATCTACAAGCCATAGCCGCTGAACTTTACCTTGAATGCTTGATGGCTGGGTATTGCCACATTGGCGAATTTCATTATCTGCATAATGCGCATCTTGGCCAGCAAGGCGAGATGATGCAAGCCCTGCTGAGAGCAGCTGACGAGGTAGGTATCGGCCTGACACTTCTCCCAGCCCACTATCAGTCGGCTGGTTTTGACACAAAGACGCTATCGTCAGAGCAGCAGGCTTATTTCTTGTCTATTGAGGCGATGCAAACACTTAGAAAAGAGACAGAGTTAAATCTGGGCGACAGACACAGGCTCGGTCATTGTTTTCATTCGCTAAGAGCTGTGCCTTCGGATTTCATGCAAGAAGTCTTGAGGGGCGTCACGTCGGGTGAACCTGTGCATATCCATATTGCAGAGCAGCTGCTTGAGGTTGAGGAATGCCGAGCGGCAACTGGGAAAAGGCCGGTTGAATGGCTGCTGGATAATGCAGATGTTAACGAAAACTGGTGTCTTATCCATGCGACTCATATGACTGCGGATGAAACATCTGCGCTTGCATCAACGGGAGCTGTAGTGGGGCTTTGCCCAACTACGGAAGCTAATTTAGGGGACGGTATATTCCCCGTAGGGAATTATATGTCGGGAGGTGGGCGCATTGCTATTGGCAGTGATAGCCATGTTTGCCGTAATCCTCTAGAAGAGTTGCGCTTGCTCGAATATAGCCAGCGTTTAAGCCAGAGACGCCGCTCGGTTGCCTGCAATGACAGTAGTCCTCATGTGGGTACAACGCTTTGGACGCAAGCAGCTATGGGCGGGTATAGCGCTCTTGGCATCAAGGCAGGGGAAATAGCGGAAGGATATCGCGCTGATATTATTGTTCTAGATCCTGAGCATCCAGCTTTAGTGGTCAAACCAAAAAAGCATATTTTTGATAGTCTTATTTTTGCGGGCGGCGAGGGAGCTGTCAATCATGTGATGGTGGCTGGCGAGTGGCAGGTGCGCGATAGGTATCACCATAAACAGGACGAGATTACAGAGCGGTACGCAGCCACCATGCGGGAGCTTATGACATGACCCAGCCGCTCTATGAAACTGTTAAACAGCATATTCTTGACCACATCAGGGATGGTCACTGGCAACCCGGTGATAAAATACCCAGCGAGAATGAATTGGTGAGAGATTTATCTGTATCTCGCATGACGGCCAATAGGGCTCTGAGAGAATTATCAGACGAAGGGTTTGTGCTGCGTGAACATGGTCGTGGAACATTTGTAGCGCCGCGGCGCCTTAGGGGGCATCCACTGGAGGTGCGTTCAATTGCTGAAGATATTCGTGGGCGTGGAGAGCTATATTCTATGAAGCTATTGCTGCGCGAAAATGTAGAAGCCAGTGCAGAAATAACCAAAGAGATGAAGTTGCCAGCCAAAAGCAAAGTTATTCATCTCAGTCTTGTGCATATGGCGGATGGCATTCCTCAGCAATTAGAAGATCGGTATGTGCGCAGCTCGCTAGCCCCAGAATTGATGACGATGGATTTTTCCACCACATCCCCCACTGAATACCTCTTGAACAAGGTTCCCCTGCATGAGGCTGAGCATATTGTTAGTGCGGATATGCCGTCTAAAAATATGGCTAAGTCTCTCAAAATGTCTGAGCGGGAAGCCGTTCTCATCATCGCTCGCCGTACATATTCTGATGGGCTCGTAGCCTCTGTGGCAAAATTATATCACCCGGGTAGTCGGTTTGAACTGTCCGGTGCATTCAAAGGAATTGGATAATGAAAAACCGTCGTGAAATCAAAGCCCCTACGGGCACTGAGTTGAATGCTAAAAGCTGGATGACTGAGGCCCCGCTTAGAATGCTGATGAATAATTTGGACGCTGAGGTTGCTGAACGCCCTGAAGACCTCGTTGTTTATGGTGGCATAGGGAGAGCCGCGCGCAATTGGGAGTGTTTCGATAAAATTGTTGAAACCCTCAAAGAGCTTGAGATGGATGAGACTTTGCTTGTGCAGTCCGGCAAACCAGTGGGTGTTTTTAAAACTCATGAAAATGCTCCAAGGGTTTTAATTGCCAATTCTAATATTGTGCCGCATTGGGCCAATTGGGAGCATTTTAACGAGCTCGACAAAAAAGGCCTTATGATGTACGGCCAGATGACAGCCGGTAGCTGGATTTATATTGGTAGCCAAGGTATTGTGCAGGGCACGTACGAAACTTTTGTCGAGATGGGTCGCCAGCATTTTGGTGGGGATCTAGCGGGTAAATGGATTTTAACCGCTGGGCTTGGCGGCATGGGGGCCGCACAACCGCTTGCAGCAACGATGGCAGGGGCAAGCTGTATTGCTATTGAATGCCAAGAAAGCCGTATCGATTTTCGTCTTAAAACACGCTACCTTGATGTTCGCGCCGATACCATTGAGGAAGCTGTGGCATTGGTTGAAAAGGCGCATGCAGAGGGCAAAGCTATTAGTGTTGGCGTACTTGGTAATGCAGCAGAAATATTACCGGATATGGTTAAAAAGGACATTCGCCCTCATGCGGTTACCGACCAGACAAGTGCCCATGACCCAGTGAATGGCTATTTGCCTATTGGCTGGACGGTTTCTGAGTGGGAAGACGCCCGCGAGCGCGACCCAGAGGGGACAGCAAAAGCCGCTAAAGCCAGTATGGCCATACATGTCAAAGCTATGCTCGCTTTTCATGAAATGGACATTCCAACCTTTGATTACGGCAACAATATTCGTCAAGTAGCACTGGACGAAGGGGTGAAAAATGCTTTTGATTTCCCCGGGTTTGTACCGGCTTATATTCGCCCGCTCTTTTGTCGCGGCATTGGCCCCTTCCGCTGGGTGGCTCTGAGCGGAGACCCTGAAGATATATATAAAACCGATCAGAAAGTGAAAGAGCTTATTCCTGACGACCCCCATCTACATAATTGGCTGGATATGGCGCGTGAGCGTATTCAATTTCAGGGATTACCTTCGCGAATTTGCTGGGTAGGGCTTGGTGATCGTGATCGCCTTGGTCTGGCCTTTAATGAAATGGTGAAAAATGGTGAGCTAAAGGCCCCTGTCGTTATCGGGCGAGATCACCTCGATAGCGGTTCGGTCGCGAGTCCTAACCGTGAAACCGAAGCGATGATGGATGGCTCTGATGCTGTGAGCGATTGGCCACTCCTAAATGCTTTGTTGAGCACGGCATCTGGGGCAACATGGGTTAGCCTGCACCACGGTGGCGGTGTTGGTATGGGTTACAGCCAGCATGCTGGCCTTGTGATTTGCTGTGATGGTAGCGATGAAGCTGCTGAACGTATAGGTCGAGTGCTTTGGAATGATCCTGCGACAGGTGTGATGCGCCACGCTGATGCAGGCTATGATATTGCCAAAGATTGCGCGCGGGAAAAAGGCCTTAACCTGCCAATGCTAGGAAAAGAATGATGAGCGATATATTTACCTTAACACCTGGGACTTTAACGCTTGATGAATTGCGGATTATCTGGTTGAAATCTGTCAAAGTAAAGCTTGATGATGCGGCAAGGGAGCGCATTCAAGCTGCACGAGATTTAGTAGAGCAGCGCATTGCTGACGGTGTTGTTGATTATGGGATATCAACTGGTTTTGGCTTGCTCGCCAGTACCCATATACCGCCTGAAAAGGTAGAACAATTGCAGGAAAATCTGGTTCTATCTCATATGGCGGGCACGGGAGAGCCGCTTGAAGATAGCACTGTCAGATTAATCATGGTGCTAAAAGCCTCAAGCTTGGGGCAGGGATATTCAGGTATTCGCCAAGAAATAATTGATGCCCTGCTTTCGCTGGTTAGTCATGAAGTTTATCCAATCATTCCGTCAAAAGGTTCGGTGGGTGCGTCAGGTGATTTGGCACCACTTGCGCATATGGCATCAGCCTTGATGGGTGTTGGCACCGTGCGGCATTTGGGTGGAGAAATTCCAGCTACTGAGGGCTTGAAAATTGCGGGTCTAAAACCTTTTCGCTTAAAAGCAAAAGAAGGATTGGCACTACTTAACGGCACTCAAGTCTCAACGGCCCTTGCCCTGAAAGGCCTGTTTAAAATCGAGAATGTTTTTGCAGCAGCCATGGTGGCGGGCGGGCTCAGTATTGATGCTCTCATGGGCACCGATGCTGCCTTTGATAAACGGATTCACCACGTCAGGCGTCAGTTGGGACAGCAACAAGTGGCAGCCAAGCTTAGGAAATTGCTGGTAGGGAGTGAAATTCGTTCGTCTCACGCAGACTGTGAGCGTGTTCAGGATCCTTATTCTCTAAGGTGCCAGCCTCAAGTGATGGGCGCTGTGCTTGATGTAATTCATAGTGCTGCGGACACATTACACGACGAAGCGGATGCGGTAACGGATAACCCTCTAATTTTTATTGAAGAAGATGAAGTGCTGTCTGGTGGTAACTTTCACGCTGAACCCGTGGCTTTTGCTGCTGATATGCTAGCGTTGGCAATCGCTGAAGTCGGGAGTATATCAGAGCGTCGAACAGCTTTGATGGTTGACCCTGCCATGAGTGAACTGCCTGCCTTTTTGGTCGCTGATAGTGGGCTGAATTCTGGCTTTATGATTGCCCAAGTGACGGCTGCAGCGATGGTCGCTGAAAACCGACAGCGAGCGGCACCAACTGTGGTGGATAGTGTGCCAACGTCAGCCAACCAAGAAGACCATGTTTCTATGGCAACTTACGGCGCGCGACGTCTTAGCGATATGGCGGATAATGCCGCGACCATTATTGCGGTGGAGCTTTTATGTGCCTGTCAGGGCATCGACTTTCGCGAGCCTTTAAAAACATCACCTGAGCTTGGCAAAGCCTACGATCATGTTCGCTCTGTTGCAAAACATTGGCAGCATGACCGTATCATGGCTACGGATATGGAGGCCATAAAACAGCAAATACTTGATGGAGACTATTTGTCCTATGCGAATGATCTATTACCAAGTGGAAGTGAAAAGGCATGAGTGATACCCCGCTTATAATAGATCAGTGGGCGGGAAGTAGTCCCGTGATTATTTCTATCCCACATGCGGGGGTGGGATTACCGATTGCGCTTAAAGACCGCATGACTGAGAAAGCTCGACTTTTGCCAGATACGGACTGGCACGTTGAAAAGCTCTATGATTTTGCACCTGATTTGGATGTGACGGTTATCAAAGCAAATATTAGTCGATATGTAATCGACCTCAACCGCGACCCAGCAGGAGCTAGCCTTTATCCAGGACAGAGCGTTACCGAGCTTTGTCCCACCACAACATTTGATAATGATCTGATTTACAAAGCGGGGCAAACGCCAGATGAAGCTGAGATAGTCGAGCGGGTTATCTATTATCATCAGCCATATCACGGTTTATTGAAAGCGGAGATAGCGCGCATAAAAGCCTTGCATGGTTACTGTATAGTTCTTGATGCCCATTCGATCCGGTCTCAGGTTGAGCGGTTTTTTGAAGGGCGCTTACCGCATTTTAACTGGGGTACTAATGATGGGACAACTTGTTCTCCCAAAATCACTGAAATGTTGGAGTCTTATCACCATTCAGCTAGTTACGACTTTACTTCTGTGACAAATGGTCGCTTCAAGGGGGGCTATATAACACGTAATTATGGCAACCCACTTGATGGGATTCATACACTTCAACTTGAACTGGCACAGTCGGCTTATATGGATGAAAGTCCGCCGTATGGTTGGGATTCCACGATTTCCGACCCACTAAAAGGGCATTTATTTAATCTTGTAAACAATCTCATTAAGCTTGAATTTTAAAGTTGACTAAAATGATCTCTTATTGAGAATGCTTCGCAATAGCTTGATTTGTATTTCAATCTCCTGTAGTCTTTAGCTGTGTTAATTTTTAGGATATGGAACCATGAGCTTAACATCATTAGGTCTAATGAAACCCGGTAGTACTGGTATTGTCAGCGAGATTACAGCTGATACCAGTGACGAATCATTTATGATTGCCGAACGCTTACGTGAAATGGGTTTTGGAGAAGGTCTGAAAGTTGAAGTTCGCCATGACAGCCCTTTTGGTCGTGACCCTATGGCCGTGCGTGTTGGCGGCATGTTGGTCGCGCTAAGGCGTAAAGAAGCCGCTCAAATTTTGATAGCAGAATTCTGTGAGAATGCTGCATGAGTGAACGGCTGGTTTTGGGGCTTGTTGGTAATCCCAACTGTGGTAAATCAGCCTTGTTTAATGCCCTAACGGGTCTTCGCCAAAAAGTTGCTAACTATCCGGGGGCCACGGTTGATCGCCGTATTGGAGCTCTCCCTTTAAGGGATAGTGTTGTTGACCTAATTGATTTGCCCGGCACCTATAGCTTAAATGCAAAAAGCCCTGATGAGGAAGTGACACGCGCGGTGTTGATGGGTGAGCAAGTTGGGGAAAAACGGCCAGACCTGATAATCTGTGTTGTTGATGCCACCAATTTATCCCAACATCTACGTTTTGTTATCGAGCTAAAGTCTCTTGGCCTTCCCATGGTGGTTGCCTTAAATATGATGGACTTAGCAAAGCGCGATGGTATTGAAATTGATGTTGAGGCCTTGTCGAAAAAGCTAGATATCCCTGTTGTGGAAACGGTAGCTGTGCGCGGTCCCGGTAGTGCTAATCTGTTGGCGCATCTTGAGGAAAAAATTCATGAATTGCCTGCCAAATCAATCACCCCTTCATCTGCGAGCTCTATAATAGACCTACAAAACACAGCCCGCTCTATCGCACAGGCTGTTACGATTGCTGAAGGCATTGAACATAAAGCTAGTCGTGTTCTCGATAGTGTTATCCTGCATACTATCATGGGACCAATTGTTCTAACGGCTCTCCTCTTTTTTATGTTTCAGGCGGTTTATGCGTGGGCTGAAGCGCCAATGGACATGATTGAAGGTAGCATCATGGGGCTGCAAGGTTGGTTAAATGGAGCCATGAGTGAAAGTTGGGTGAAAAGCCTATTGCTTGACGGTGTTATAGCAGGCGTTGGCAGTGTGATCATTTTCCTGCCACAGATTATAATTCTCTTTGCTTTTATTCTCACGCTTGAGGGCAGTGGTTATATGGCGCGCGCAGCTTTTTTGATGGACAGGCTAATGTCCAAGGTTGGACTTAATGGTCGGGCTTTCATTCCGCTGCTGTCTTCTTTTGCCTGCGCCATCCCCGGTATTATGGCGGCAAGGACTATTTCTAATCCTCGTGATAGATTAACCACCATTTTAATTGCACCTTTGATGACATGCTCAGCGCGCTTGCCGGTTTATACCCTTATCATCGCGGCCTTTATTCCAGATGTAACAGTTTGGGGTGGTCTTGGCCTGCAAGGGCTTGTGCTGTTTGCGCTTTATATGTTCGGTGTCGTCAGTGCGCTGATTATCGCCTATGTTTTCAAACGCACGTTGGCCAAGGGTGCTGCGCATCCGTTAATTATGGAGTTGCCTAAATATCAAATGCCCGGATTTCGCTATTTGATGCTGGGTCTTTATGAGCGCGTTGGTATTTTCTTAAAGCGTGCAGGAAAGATTATCCTGCTGGCGATGATTATCCTTTGGTTCCTGTCAAGTTATCCTGCAGCTCCTATTGGAATGAGTGGGCCTGATATTTATTATAGTTTTGCTGGTTATATCGGGCGAGGTCTGAGTTATATCTTTGCACCTATCGGCTTTAATTGGGAAATTTCAATTGCTCTGGTTCCGGGTATGGCAGCGCGCGAAGTGGCGGTGGCAGCTCTGGGCACTGTTTATAGCTTGCAAGGTAATGAAGATGCTATCACGGCAGGATTGTCCACGATGTTAAATGGAGCATGGAGTCTACCAACGGCACTTTCTTTCCTTGCTTGGTATATTTATGCGCCTATGTGCCTATCAACTCTTGCTGTTGCCAAGCGTGAAACAAACAGTCGCAAGTGGGCCTTTTTCATGGCGGGCTATTTGTTTGCAATAGCCTATTTAGCGGCTTTTATAACCTACCGCGTATCAAGCGCACTCATTGTATAAGACGATGAAAATCCGTCCTTACACACCCTCAGATTGGCCAGCCGTTGAAGATATCTACTGGCAGGGCATCAAGACCGGCTTGGCAACCTTTGAGACCGAGCCAAAATCTCAAGATAACTGGCAAGTGGGTAGCATAAAAGGCTCTCAGATAATTGCGGAAGACGATGGTGGGCAAATTACAGCTTGGGCCTGTTTGTGGCCAACGTCCCCGCGCAAATGCTACAGCGGTGTGGCAGAAGTGAGTATCTA
>CBFDBT010000077.1:0-11215 GCA_965603115.1 uncultured Alphaproteobacteria bacterium | reverse complement strand
ACTCCCTCTATTCCATATTAGAGTATAGTGTTGCGTCGACCAGTTGAGGTCACCGTCTATAGCTGACTAGAGAAAGTGTGGCTTAGGGTTGGTCGCCTATTTGTTACTTTCAAAGGATACTTGAACTAGTAACTTGTCAATCTGGCTGTGGTCGGTGGCTAAGGGGCAATATAAGGCAAAGCTGCGCAAAAAGGGTAGCTCAACTGTTGCGGCCTCGGAGATTACTCCAATAGGTTCCCGTTTAATTAAACATTCTCTTCCAATAGTAAGGACAGTTTGAACGACATATTCATTGTCGAACGTGCTAACAGTTTCTCCCGTAGCTTCCCCATAGATATTAGCAAGCTCAGTGCCGATAAGGGCAACAGTAAAGTCTGCTATGCCACCGTCGCCATAAGACACATCAAACAGCGCTATGTTTGGCAGGATTGTTTGAAAGTCAGCTGGATTAAAATCTTTACGTGAAGGAAGCCGCTGCTTTTCTTGGTTTACCTGTTCCCACCAGTTTAGAAGAAATTTGAAATGCGACACATCTCTTAGTTCCGCATGCGGAACTATCTGCCTCTTATAGTCTGAGGCACTCTTAACAGCGTCAATGCTACTACCGTCTTTTCCGAATGAGGACATTAACTCATAACTCCACTGATATCACTTGAGTAGTATCATAGTATGTAAAGGTAAACAAAATATTACTACCAGAACTAATAATAAAATAACCTAAGAGCGACCAGTGACGTCTACGAGCTATTTATTTATTTAATTGCGGTGGTCGATAGAGTTCAACTAAATAACCTTATTCAGGGCAGTGGATCAGTCTTTCTCTTGCCTTTGTTTATGTTGCTCGCTACCTTGTTTTATCATGAGAGTATATAGTTAATCCGTGAGAGGAATTTCAATGTCTGCACAAAATTACCCCCATTTATTAAAGCCACTGGATTTGGGTTTTACAACATTGAAAAACAGGGTTTTAATGGGGTCTATGCACACTGGTCTCGAAGAAGACCCTGATGGACACGCTCGTATGGCAGCCTTTTTTGGCGAGCGTGCGCGCGGCGGTGTTGGTTTGATAGTGACCGGTGGGTTTGGCCCCAGCAAACGTGGTGCGACCCACGAACACACCAAACTATTGACGAGCGATGAAGACGTTGAGGGGCATCGTAAAATTACCGATGCTGTGCATGAATATGACACTAAAATATGCATGCAAATTCTCCACACGGGTCGCTATGCCTTTAGCCCTAATTCTATTGCGCCATCCGCTATTCAGGCGCCGATTAATCCTTTTAAACCGAAAGCTGCGACCACAGAAGAAATTGAGTTGGAAATACAGGATTTTGTAAACCTTGCTATTCAGGCCCAAAAGGCTGGTTATGACGGTGTCGAGATTATGGGATCAGAAGGCTATTTTTTAAATCAGTTTTTGGTCAAGCGCACTAACCACCGTGATGATGAATGGGGTGGATCTTATGAAAACCGCATGAAGTTGCCGGTTACTATTGTTGACCGTGTGCGCAAAGCCGTTGGTGAAAAGTTTATTATCATTTACCGCTTGTCTATGCTGGATCTGGTAGAAGGTGGTAGTAGCTTCGATGAAGTTGTCACGCTGGGTAAGGCGATAGAAAAAGCAGGTGCTACCATTATCAACACCGGCATTGGCTGGCATGAAGCCCGCATTCCAACAATTGCAACGAAAGTCCCGCGTGCAGCCTTCACCTGGGTAACGGCAAAGTATATGGATAGCTTTTCTATTCCTGTGATCACATCCAACCGGATTAATACACCAGAAAAGGCGGAAGAAGTACTCAGCCGCGGTGACGCTGATCTGGTGTCTCTGGCCCGGCCATTTTTGGCAGATGCTGATTTTGTTAACAAAGCCTATGAAGGGCGCGCAGACGAGATTAACACATGTATTGGCTGTAACCAGGCGTGTTTGGATCATGTCTTTGGTGGAAAGATGACAAGCTGTCTGGTTAATCCTCGTGCTTGTCATGAAACCCAATTAAATATTACTCCAGCCAAAGACCTAAAAAATATTGCAATTGTCGGCGCAGGACCAGCAGGGCTGTCGGCGGCTATAACGGCTGCTCAGCGCGGTCATAGTGTTACTATATTTGATGGTGCAAGCGAGATTGGCGGTCAGTTTAATATTGCTAAACAGGTGCCGGGCAAAGAAGAGTTTTTTGAAACTATTCGCTATTTTAAACGCGAATTAAATCTCACTGGTGTTAAGGTGGAATTGAATAAAGAGGTGACAGCACAAGAGCTCAACGCCAGTGATTTCGACGAGGTTATCATTGCCACAGGGGCTATCCCGCGTGCGCTTGACATTGAAGGTATTGATCACGCCAAGGTATTAAGTTATCGCGAAGTGCTCAAAGACAAAAAACCAGTAGGTAAAAAGGTTGCCGTAATAGGTGCCGGTGGTATTGGCTTTGATGTGAGTGAATATCTTGTGCATGCAGGCGAGGCAACAAGTCAAAATATTCCAGCCTTCATGAAGGAATGGGGTGTCGATATGACCTTTAAAGCCCGAGCAGGTGTTGAAGGAATGCACGCGGATGTAACGCCGCCAGCGCGCGAGGTATACTTGTTGCAGCGTAAAGATAGTAAGGTTGGGGCAGGGCTTGGTAAAACAACAGGGTGGATTCACCGAACCGGTTTAAAGCAAAAGGGCGTGGCTATGATGCCGTCATGTGAATATGTCAAAATTGATGACGATGGATTGCATGTTCTTGTAGGTGGGGAATTGCAGATTTTGGATGTGGATAATGTTGTTATCTGTGCTGGGCAAATATCGTGCAATGAGATAGCAGACGGACTTGAAAAACCTTATCATTTAATCGGTGGCGCAGATGTTGCGGCCGAACTTGATGCCAAGCGGGCAATTGACCAAGGCACGCGTCTTGCTGCGTCAATTTGACATTGAATTACGGTTGACTTTTTGTATACATAAGCAGAATATTGTTACCATATATAAAGCCGTTGATAATATTTATTACTTTAGTCGGTCAAGTGAGATGCATGAATGAGTAAATCGACAGATAAAGCCTACGAGACTATACGTAAAGCCGTTTTAAATGGTGATTTTGTCCCTGGTGACAGGATGAAAGAAGAGCAGCTTGTTCAGCTGTGTGGTGTTTCCAGAACGCCTGTGCGTGATGCTATCAAACTGCTAGCATCTGAAAACTATTTGGTGATGAAACCAAACCATGGCGCGCAGGTTGCTAAATGGACTGCACAGGAAATTGAAGATATTTTCAAGCTTCGCTCAATGTGTGAGTGTATGGCAGCGCGTAGAGCCGCTAAAAATATTACACCAGAACAAATAGAAATCTTACGTGAGCAATATAATAGCATTAAGGCGATGCTAGATTCGGACGGAAAGCTCGATATTGAGCTGTTTTTAGCCGCTAACAAAGTTTTTCATGATACCATATTGGATGCCACGCAAAGCGAAGTTCTCAAGCAGACAGTTTTCAAGCTGGTCTCGCCTCCAATTGTCTATCAAACAGCTTTAAATTTTTCCCGGATGGACATTGAAAACAGTAACGAGCATCACCGTGAACTTATTGAGGCTTTTGAAGAGAAAAATGGGGATTGGTGTGAAGCGGTTATGCAAACGCATCTTTTTGCAGCCCTTAGGCGGTTTAAAGAAGTTTCGCTGTAATCTGCTAGATGATGCCGTCTTTGTGCAGCTTGTCCATATTGTCTGCCGACTTGCCTAAAATATCACCATAAACTTCACTGTTGTGCTGTCCCATCTCTACAGGGCCTGCCCATTTTATTGCGCCCGGTGACTTGGATAGCTTTGGGGATACATTTTGCATGTATAATTTATCATAATGAGGGTGATCGACCTTTACGATAGAGTCTCTGGCTATAAATTGCGGATTATCGATCATATCAGGGGCTTTGAATATTTTACCTGCTGGTACGCCGTGTTTGTCCATCAAGGCCTGAATATCTGCTGAGGTCATTGTGCGTGTCCAGTCAGCGATAATGTCGTCCAATTCTTCCTGATGTTCGCCGCGGGCATGATGGTCAATATAGCGTGGGTCTGTTGCCATTTCTGGGCGACCCATTGCCTCACATAAGCGGCCATATACGCTATCTTGGTTGGCTGCGATTAAAATATCTCCGTCTAGAGAAGGGTACGCGTTTGACGGGGAGATTTTGGGTAATACAGACCCTGTGCGTTCGCGAACATAACCTTCTTGTGTATATTCGGGAACTACCGATTCCATCATGGCCAGTACACTTTCGTATATGGAACTATCTACGACTTGGCCTTCGCCAGTTTGTTCGCGGTGCCGAAGCGCCATTAAAGCGCCAACTGTTGCATAGGTGGCTGCCAAACTGTCTCCGATGGAAAGCCCAACGCGGCTAGGGGGATTGGAAGGGTCGCCAGCAAGGTTTCGCATGCCGCCCATGGCTTCACCGATAGAACCATACCCAGCTTTGGTTGAGTCGGGTCCGGTCTGGCCATAACCAGATACTCTAATCATAATAATACGCGGGTTGATTTTCTTTAGCTCGTCATAGCCCAGACCCCATTTTTCCATAGTGCCGGGTCGAAAGTTTTCAAGTACAAAGTCGCTCTCACGAACAAGCTCTTTTAACAAGTCCTGGCCTTCTTTTACACGGAGATTAAGAGTGATGCATTTTTTGTTTCGTGAAACCACAGGCCACCAAAGCGGAGCGCTTTGCCCCCATTTGCGCATAGGGTCTTCACGGTCGGGAGCTTCAACTTTAATTACTTCTGCACCGTGGTCAGCCATGAGCTGTCCGCAAAAGGGTCCAGCAATCAGCTGACCTAGTTCAATCATGCGTAAGCCTTTTAAGGCACCAAAAGGGCTTGAAGTGGTCACAAGAAGTCTCCTTGAATAAAATCTAGGGTCAATGTAACTTAATTGTATACAAAGTCAATATGATGTGGCAATATTTAAATTAATTATTCATAAGTTAGGTATATTGTGCACTGTACATTGTAGGTGTGCGCTCAAAGATGGCCACATAATAATTTGCATGTAGATAAGGTGCTAAGGTAATGAAGAGCGTTGAAATTATTGAGGTTAGTGCACGTGATGGCTTACAAAATGAAAAGGTCATTTTTTCCACTGATCAAAAAGTACAGCTGATCAACGGTGCTATTGATGCGGGAGTTCGCCGCCTTGAAGTTGCAAGCTTTGTTCACCCCACACGCGTGCCGCAAATGGCAGATGCTGAGGCAGTGATTGCGGCCCTGCCGGATCGTGATGATACAACATATATAGGCTTGGTTCTTAACAAGCGCGGTTATATGCGCGGACTGGCGACCAAAGAAGATGGCAGGCGCGGTATAGACGAAGTAGGCTGTGTGGCTATAGCGTCCAATACATTTGCTCAGAAAAATCAGGGTCAAACCCGAGAAGAATCGGTTGAAATAGCTAAAGATATTATCAAGCTTGCCAACCGTGATGGGCTGAAAGCACAGGTTACGCTCTCGGCAGCTTTTGGCTGTCCTTTTGAGGGAGAGATTGACTCATCGGTTGTGATTGATATGGCAAAGTCAGTTGCTGAGTCAGGCCCCCATGAGATAGCTATTGCTGATACGATAGGCGTTGGCACGCCTGCACAGGTGTTTGACTTATTCGCCTCACTCCGTGATGCTCTACCCGAAATGAATTTCCGCGGCCATTTTCATAATACGCGCAATACAGGGATTGCGAATGCTTGGGCGGCGTATCAGGCTGGCGTTAGAATTTTTGATTCGTCAGTCGGCGGATTGGGTGGGTGCCCATTTGCACCCAACGCAACGGGAAATATTGGTACCGAGGATTTGCTGTACATGTTAATTGCCCTGTCAGAGAGCTTGGAGCCAGCACTCGGTCGGCTAACGCCTGCTATGGTTAGTAAGGCTGGAGGCTTTCCTAAAGGTAATGCTGCTTAACCATATGATGATTGAGTTTCAGATTTATAAAATAGTTAGATTAAAGATATCGAGGTAGCTGAAATCAGCACTTGGAAGAAAAAGAGGAGATGGATTGCAATGGCGTATCGTTTAGGAGTTGATGTAGGAGGTACTTTTACCGACCTGCTATTGATTGAGGAAACAACAGGGCAAACATGGCGCGATAAAGTGCCAAGCACGCCACAAGACCCATCAATCGCGGTCATAAATGGAACCGTTGCTATTTGTGAGAAAGCTGAAATTTCTCCAAGTGATATTGAGCAGTTCCTGCATGGAACTACCGTCGCTACCAACGCTGTGCTTGAAGGTAAAGGCGCCAAAACCGGACTGATAGTGACCGAAGGGTACCGTCAGGTTCTGCAAGTTGCGCGCTCTCTTGTCCCGGGTGGTCTGGCCGCTTGGATTACATGGCCAAAGCCCGAGCCGCTTGCAGCTCTTGAATGTACAGTTGAAGTTCCTGAGCGCATGAGTGCAAAGGGTGAAACTATAGTCGAGCTTGATGAAGCCGGTGCGAGAAAAGCAATCGAGAGATTAAAGACTGAGGGTATTGAGGCCCTGACAATTTGCCTTGTAAACTCTTATGTTGATGGTCGTCACGAAGTTGCCGTCGGTAAGATAGCTCGTGAGGTTTTCCCTGATATCCCGGTTTCTCTCAGTCATGAAATTTTACCCGAAATGCAAGAATATGAGCGTGCCTTAACGTCGGTTGCAAACTCACTTGTGCGACCTGTTATGGCTATGTATGTCTCTAATCTACGTAATAAATTGCGCGAGCTTGGCATGACAGGCCGTATTAACTTGCTGCGCTCTGATGGTGGATTGATGGGTTCCGAAAAAGCAGAAAATACACCGGTTAATTTGCTTATGTCAGGTCCCGCTGGTGGTGTTACTGGCGCTCTTTGGGTTACTGAACATACTGAGGCAAAAAATATTCTTACGCTTGATGTTGGTGGCACATCCACCGATGTGGCGCTGATTGAAAATGGTGAACCGCGACTACGCCGTGAAACATCGGTTGGTCACCTCACGGTGCGCGCTTCTTCCCTTGATGTGAAGACAGTTGGTGCGGGTGGTGGTTCTATTGCCCACGTTCCGGAACTAACGGGCGCACTTCGTGTAGGCCCTGAAAGTGCTGGTGCAGTGCCGGGACCAGCTGCGTACGGAAAAGGTGGCGAACTGCCAACTGTGACCGATGCGCATGTTGTACTTGGCAATCTGCCAGAGTCGCTGCTCGGTGGGTCTTTCAAGCTTGATAAAGATGCCTCGACCAAAGCGGTTAAAACCATATCCGATGCCCTTGATGTGACTATTCAGCAAGCAGCGCAAGGTATCATTGATATTGCAAACGAGAATATGTATGGCGCTCTTCGCCTCGTATCGGTTCAGCAAGGCTATGATCCGCGTGACTTTGCTCTTATGGGTTTTGGTGGTGCCGGCTCTCTGCATTCTAATGCTGTAGGTAAGCTGATGGGTAGTTATCCAGTTATTGTGCCAATAAGCCCGGGGGTTCTATGTGCTGCGGGTGATGCTACAACGCAAATGCGTTATGAGCATGCGCGCTCATTCAACCGCTCTGTAAGACAAACCACTGATGGTGAAGTGGCGCAGTGGCTTGATGATATGCTGGAAACTGTGGCAAAAGAACTTGAAGAAGAAGGAGTGTCCCGTGACAAGCAAACGCTGCTTTTTGAAGGCGGCATTCGCTATAAAGGACAGGGTTTTGAGGTTGATATGCCGCTGGACCTTGAAAAGTTTAAAGCAGGCAATGGCATAAGCGAGCTTATTGAAGCCTTTAACGCCGAGCATGAGCGTCTTTTCACATTCAATCTTGATGTTGAACATGAAATTGTGAACCTGCGCGCTGTGGCTATTGGCCAAGGGGCTAAAATGCCAGCGCAAGCCTTGACCAAGGGAGACGGTAATCCGGACCAAGCGAAAATACGCGATCATACAATGTGGGTTGAAGGCGCTGAGCAGCCAGCGGTTATATATGATCGTTCAAAGCTTGAAGCCGGTGATAAAATGGCCGGTCCTTGTATCGCAATTGAGATGGACTCCACCGCTGTTATTCTTCCAAACCATATTGGTGAAGTAGATACATACGGTAACATTATCATTAACCCAACAGCTTAAGATTTAGGGAGCAATCAAATGTCAGCAACTATTATACAGAGTAATTCAGCACCCTTCAACAAAGTTGAGGTTGATACTATATCCCTTGATATTATTGAAAATGCACTCAGAAACGCACGTGAAGAAATGGATGCAACGCTGTTTCGCACAGCGATGAGCCCGGGTATTCGCGAACAGGGCGACGCCTTTCCTTTAATTGCCGACTATCAAGGCAAAATGATTGTCGGTCAGTTCGGTAGCTTCATTGATGGCTTTATGCGCGGCTATGATGGCGATATTGAAGAGGGTGATATCATCTGGCTTTCAGACCCATACTCATGTGAGGGCGCTGTCAGCCATAATAACGATTGGCTCATCATCAGGCCGATTTTCAACAAGGGTCGTCTGGTTTCTTGGGCCAGTATGTTTGGTCACCAGACAGATATTGGCGGCAAGGTTCCGGGAAGTTTGCCAACCGATGCGACAAGTGTTTTCGAAGAAGGTATCCGCATCCCACCGATCAAACTTTATAAAAAAGATGTTCTGCAGGAAGATATTTTAAACTTGGTTATGCACCAAGTGCGTATGCCCGAGTGGTGCCGCGCTGACTTGCATGCCATTATTGCCAGTTGCCGTGTTGCTGAAAAGCGTATCCTAGAGATTTGTGAACGCTTCGGTGAAGAAGTCTTTATTTCATCAACCGATAGTCTGCTCGCCCGTAACAAGCGCGCGATGGGTCATTTGATGAGTACTGCGATCGGCGAGGATAAAGTTAGTTTTGAAGACTTTGTCTGTGATGACGGTCGTGGATATGGTCCTTATAAGCTCAAGTGCACAATGTGGCGCGAAGGCGATAAAGTTATTCTTGATTTTGATGGCACCGATCCGCAAGCGGCTGGTTCTATCAACTTTTACCTCAATGAAAATATGCTCAAGATGTTCTTTGGTATCTATATGATCATGGTTTTCGATCCGCAGGTTATGTTTAATGATGGTTTTTACGACCTTGTTGATGTGCGCATCCCTGAAGGCTCCATGCTTAAGCCAAAGTTTCCGGCAGCACTTTCGTGCCGCACGCACGCGCTGGGTCGTATTTTCGACTTGCTCGGTGCGCTATTGGGTAAGGGTCAGCCAGAATTTTTGAGTGCCGCTGGTTTCTCATCAAGTCCACACCTTATGTTCTCCGGTAATGATAAAGACTCAGGGGAATGGTTCCAGCTTTTCCAAATTGGCTTTGGTGGTATCCCAGGCCGTCCATTTGGTGATGGTCCTGATGGTCACTCACTGTGGCCGGGCTTTACCAATGTGCCCAATGAATTCCTTGAGCGTTACTTCCCGATGAGGATTACTAATTATACATCTATCGCTGATAGCGGTGGCGCTGGTTTCTTCCGCGGCGGCAACGGCATCCTCATGACCTATGAATTCCTCAATTCCGGTATTATTTCTATCCATGATGACCGTTGGTTTACATACCCGTGGGGCGTAAATGGTGGTGAGCCGGGCGCACGTTCTAAAAAGGTTTTGCGTCGCGCTGATGGCAGTGAAGAAGTTCTGCCTTCCAAATGTGATGGTATCGAGGTGTTTGAAGGCGACCAACTGGATTACATTACGTGGGGCGGTGGTGGCTGGGGCAACCCGCTTGAGCGTGAAACACCCCTTGTGGCCCTTGAAGTTAAACGCGGACTTGTTACTACGCAGGGTGCTTTTGATAATTATGGTGTGAAAGTTAATGCTGATTATAGTGTTGATGAGGCTGCTACAACGGAAAAACGTGCTGAAATGGCTAAAAACCTTCCAGAGGGCATCTTTAACTATGGGCCAGATATGGATAGTTTACGTGAGAACTGCTTGCGGGATACAGGCCTTGAGGCACCTATACAGCCAAGGTGGTAGCTTAATTAGAGTGGAGAGGTGTCTATGGATTTAGATCGCAATAGCGTTGGGCTAGGTAAAAAACCTGCTATCATTGTTGTTGATATAGTCAATGGTTTCACCGATGAAGCCTGTCCACTGGGCAGTGATAACGCTGATGTTGTCGCTGCCAATAGGACTTTGCTTGATGCTTTTCGTGCTAAAGGCCTGCCAATATTTTTCACTACGACTGTTTATTATAATGAGGAACAGGCCAGTGTTTTTAGAAAGCGCGTACCAGCCTTAAACCTACTGGTCCCATCATCGCCGTGGATAGAAATTGACCCTGCACTGGGGCGACGCGACAGCGAAGTGATTATAGAAAAACAATGGGCCAGTACTTTTTATAAAACAAGCCTTGGCAAAGAACTGCAAAATATTGGTGTAGATTCACTGGTGATCACAGGCTTGACCACATCAGGGTGCGTCCGCGCTTCTGTTGTTGATGGATTGCAACATAATTATTCGGTTGTGGTGCCGAAGCAGGCTGTGGGGGACCGCAATACTCAGGCTCATGAAGCTAACTTACACGATATGCACGCGAAATATGCTGATGTTATTGATATTCAAGAGGTTTTAGCATATATTAGTGATATCGAATAAAGCGTGAAAGAAGAACAGTTTTATTATGAAAATTGCTCATAATTGGTTGTATACAATTCCCTTGCTTTTTTTGTATACAAATATTATGCTTTAATAAATTACTTTCTAATAGATAAATGTTTTGAGCATTTACAAAAGTATAACCCGCATTCCTTGGGAGGGAATACCATGAAGAACAATTTAGGATTAACATTGCTATCAAGCGTCAGTTTATTGGCAGTTTGTTCAGTACCAAGTTATAGCCAAGATAACACTGAGGGTGACACATTCACAGTTGAAGAAATTATTGTCACAGCCCGCCGTAGGTCTGAAAGCCTTAGTGATGTTCCTGGTACAGTGACTGCGCTAACAGAAACAGTGCTTGAGAGCGCTGGCGTTCAACGCGCTGAAGATTTCATTAAGCTTACACCTGGTGTTTCTATGGTAAACGCTGCTGAAACAGGTGATACGCAGGTTAACATTCGCGGCATTAACGGTGCACGTGACGCTGAAAATAGTTTTGCTTATATTCTTGATGGTGTTCTTTATACAAACCCGGCTGCTTTTAACCGCGAATATACTGACCTGACCCAAATTGAAGTTTTCAAAGGTCCTCAGGGCGCTATTTACGGCCGTAATGCTGCGGCTGGTGCTATT
>CBFDBT010000076.1:0-11252 GCA_965603115.1 uncultured Alphaproteobacteria bacterium | reverse complement strand
GCTGCGGATACTCTCGCATTAGCATCTGTCGAGGTTGACATTTCAGCCATCGAAGAAGGTCAAGCGATGATCGTTAAGTGGCGTGGTAAACCAGTATTTGTTCGCCACCGAACACCTGCTGAAATAGCGGAAGCTAAATCAGTGCCTTTGGAAGGTCTTGTTGACCCCGAAAGTGATGGTGATCGTGTTCAACAAGATAAGTGGCTGGTGATGATCGGTGTATGTACGCACCTTGGCTGTGTGCCAAGTGGTACAAAAGGCGGCGATGAGCGCGGTGAGTACGGTGGATGGTTCTGCCCATGTCATGGTTCTCACTATGATACAGCTGGTCGTATTCGTAAGGGCCCAGCACCTAAAAACTTGACCGTTCCTGAGTATACTTTCCTCAGTGAAACAAAACTGAAAATTGGTTAGGGGACAAAAAAATGGCTCAAGGACATAAATTTGAATCTAATAGTGCGGCTGTAAACTGGTTGGAAGCGCGTCTCCCGATCATTTCACTCTTGCACGGCGCGCTTGGACCTGGATATGCAGCTCCTCGCAATTTGAACTACTGGTGGAACTTTGGTTCGCTGGCAGGTCTTGCTCTGGTTATCCAAATTATTACGGGTATCGTTCTCGCTATGCACTATGTGCCGCATGTCGATCTCGCTTTTGATAGTGTTGAGCGCATCATGCGTGACGTTAATTTTGGCTGGCTCATCCGCTATATGCACGCGAACGGTGGTTCCTTCTTCTTCATCGTGGTTTATATTCATATATTCCGTGGTGTTTATTATGGCTCTTATAAAGCGCCTCGCGAAATGCTTTGGATGCTTGGCTTGGTGATATTCCTGTTGATGATGGCAACAGCCTTTATGGGTTATGTGCTTCCTTGGGGACAGATGTCCTTTTGGGGTGCCACTGTTATCACAAACCTATTTTCTGCCATTCCAGTTGTTGGTGACTATATTGTAACTCTGCTTTGGGGTGGCTTTAGTGTTGATAACCCAACGCTTAACCGCTTCTTCAGCCTGCATTATTTGCTGCCTTTCTTGATCACTGGTGTGGTTATCCTGCATATATGGGCACTTCATATCCCAGGGTCAAATAATCCATTAGGTATTGAGACCAAAGACAATCAGGATCGTATTCCGTTCCATCCGTATTACACTGTTAAAGATGCGTTTGGTGTTGGTGTCTTTTTGATATTCTTTGCAGCCTTCCTCTTTTATGCGCCAAATGCTATGGGCCATCCAGATAACTATATTCCGGCTAATCCGATGGTGACACCAGATCATATTGTGCCTGAATGGTATTTCTTGCCTTTCTATGCAATTTTGAAATCCTTCACCATTGAGTTCATTTTGCCAGCCAAGCTTTGGGGTGTACTTGCTATGTTTGCGTCCATTCTGATATTGTTTGCGCTGCCGTGGCTTGATGGTTCTAAGGTACGCTCTTTGCAATTCCGTCCAATGTCAAAGTTCTTTTTCTGGCTTCTGTTTATTGATGTCTTTGTGCTTGGCTATGCTGGGTCGCAAAAACCAGAGGGTATTTGGCCAATGGTGTCAGCACTTGGAACAGCGTGGTACTTTGCACACTTCTTAGTGATCATGCCTTTGTTGGCGAAATTTGAAACAACCTTGCCACTGCCGGAAAGTATATCTTCTGCAGTGACCAAGAAATCCGCGTAAGGGAGACGATTGATGAAAATGTTTAAAAATAAGATCGTTGTACCTATGGCAGTTGCTCTTACAGCTGTTGCTGGTTTAGCTTTTGGTGTCACCGCTTCTGAAGCTGGTGCTCCTGCTAAAGAAGTGAAATGGTCGTTTGATGGCCCGTATGGCAAATATGACAAAGCGTCTGCCCAGCGTGGTTTTCAGGTTTACCGTGAAGTTTGTTCAAGCTGTCACAGCCTGAAATACTTTAAGTTCCGCAATTTGGCAGATATTGGTTACGGCGATGATATGATCAAAGCTTTTGCTGCTGAATATGAAGTCGCTGGTGACATCGATGATGAGGGTGACGAAACCGTTCGCGCAGGATTGCCACAAGACGGTATTCCAGCACCATTTGCTAACGAGAATGCAGCACGTGCGTCTAACGGCGGGGCTTTCCCACCGGATTTGTCGCTGATGACTAAGGCGCGTCCTAATGGCTCAAATTATCTTTATAGCCTGCTAACGGGCTACTCAGATGAGCCGGATGGCTTCGAGCTTAGCGATGGCATGAGCTATAACCCTTACTTTAAGGGGTCACAGATTGCCATGGGACAGCCTATCTTTGATGATCATGTTGAATACCAAGATGGTACAGTTGCAAGCGAAGACCAAATTGCTAAGGACATCACTATGTTTTTGACATGGGTTGGTGAGCCTAAGCTAGAAGAACGCCACTCTATGGGTTTAAGTGTTCTCTCATATTTGCTGCTCCTTACCATTATCCTGTATTTCTCAATGAAGAAAATATGGGCACCGGTAAAGCGTGGTGAAAATGTTTGGGATGACAAATAAGTCAAACTCATACTGATGCATATTAGAAAAGGGCTGGAACTTATCGTTCCGGCCCTTTTTGTTATTTCAATAAATACGCTTTAGTAGGGTAGCAGCTTTAAGTGAAATCCTGCCACTTTTGCTCATCGCGCTCGAATGTTTGCAATTCACCTGTAGCGATATCAATGACGCTGCCAACAAGACGCAAGCTACCTGCCTTAACGGCATCTTCGATAAAATCAAATGTCATTAGGTTTTTTAATGACTGTTCAACGGCCGCTTTTTCCAGCGCCCGAGTTTTGCTACCGCATGTATCATCAGCTAATATCTCTTTGCTCTTGGTATGGATTATATGCACCCATTTTTCTATGAAGGTCTTCGGCTCGTCTGGTGCTGATAGGGCTGCGGCGATGCCCCCACATTTTGTGTGCCCTAAGATGCAGATGTTTTCTACTTTTAAATGTTTAACAGCAAATTCAAGCGCGGCTGATGTTCCATGATGTGAACCGCCTTCTTCACAGGGCGGCACAAGCGCGGCGACATTTCTCACAACAAACAGGTCACCGGGCTCAGCGTGAAAAATTGCTTCAGCGCTCACGCGGCTATCAGAGCAAGTTATGACCATTGATTTGGGGGACTGTCCAATTTCCGCCAGTTTTTTATATTTATCTTCAAATTCCACATAGGTTTCTTTTTTGAAGATACGGTACCCGCGTCCTAAATGTGTATTATGTGCCATTATTTTCCTTCAATATTTTTAATATGTTCCAAAACTGCGTTCAATTCGTCATCGTCGACAATACCTAAAAGCACCTGCCAAAATCCAGCGACGGCTTCTGGCCCTGCTTTTTTATAAGCGCGCGCCATGCGTATTCTTTGAGGTTCAAAAAGCTCTTTTTCAAATGCTGTGCCCTTGTCTGTGAGATTAAGAAGGCGCTGACGTCTATCGGTTGTTCCCTGTTGCTGCTCTATATAACCATCCTCTACCAGCTGGCCCAATACTCGCGACAGGCTTTGCTTGGTGATGCGCAAGAGCGATAGCAAACCCGAGACAGATGTGCCTGGATTGCGACTTACAAAATATAAAACACGGTGATGTGCGCGACCATATTGAGATTGTGCTAGCAGTGAGTCTGGATCCCGTGTAAAATCACGGTAAGCAAAATACAACAACTCTACCCCGCGTCGAAGTTCTTCTTCGCGTAAAAATAAAGCAGGGTGTGTCGTTTTTAGGTCAGGCATGTTGACTTATATGGCGCATGCTGATACGAAAATCAAGAAAATAGAGAAGCCCCATTGGACTGTCTCTCATAAAGACTTTTGGAGTTACAATAATGGCACATAATAGTTTTGCAGATCGCTCAGGCATGATTTGGATGGACGGCGAACTTAAGCCGTGGAAAGAGTGTCAGGTTCATGTGCTAACCCATGCTATGCATTATGGCAGCTCGGTCTTTGAAGGACAGCGTGCCTATAATGGTAAAATATTTAAACTCAAGGAACATACTGCCCGTTTGTTTAATTCTGCCGAGTTGCTTGGCATGAAAATTCCTTTCACTGAAGCTGAAATTAATGACGCTTGTAATGAGGTGATGAAGGTAAATGGGTTTGTTGATGCTTACTGCCGCCCTATAGCTTGGCGCGGAAGTGAGATGATGGGTGTTTCTGCACAAAATAATACTATCCATGTTGCTATCGCCATGTGGGAATGGCCCAGCTATTTTACACCTGAGGCAAGGTTGAAGGGGCTGCGCTTGGATATTTCTGACTGGATGCGTCCAGACCCGCGCACAGCACCAACCAAAGCAAAGGCAGCTGGGCTTTATATGATTTGCACTCTTTCAAAACATAAAGCTGAATCTAAAGGATACGATGATGCTTTGATGTACGATTGGCGCGGTCAGGTAGCTGAAGCCACAGGCGCCAATATCTTTTTTGTTCAAGATGGTAAAATCCATACGCCAACGCCAGACTGTTTTCTGGATGGAATAACGCGCCGTACGGTGATCGACTTGGCTAAAGACCGTGGTTATGAAATCATTGAACGCTCTATCATGCCAGAGGATATGGAAGGGTTCGAACAAGCTTTCTTGACGGGTACGGCTGCTGAGGTTACGCCCCTGTCTGAAATTGGACCTTATAGTTTTGAAGTTGGGGATATTACGCAAAAACTTATGCACGACTATGATGCTCTAGTGCGAGGACAAGATCTTCCTGAGTAAACGTACAACTCGTGAATAGATGCTGCTGGCTTGCCCTGATTTTACCTCTGCCTGATTCGTACTCTCGTGATATTTTCGCGGAATATCGATTCTTTTCATAAGAGATAATTGTGATTGCCCTAGTTCAATTCTGCGTTTTTGAGATTATTATCAATGTGTTTTTCGACTACCAGATCAAAATCAGTCAAGTTAAGCAGGATTTGGCCTTTTGCGCTAGTCAGCAGAGCTGATATATCCTTGTTCATTGTAGATGTTTAAAAAAAACGGCAATGAGTCTGGCAGACTGAGACATGCTGTGCTAGAGGAAGACTATATTTAGTCTTGCCATATTATTGGCATATTGATTTGCCCTTATGGCTTCATCATGTAAGGTGTAGGCTATAACAATATAACAACTAAGAGGTTAGTGCGATAAAGCATTTTCAACTTAGTAAGAATTTTGGACTTTAAAATTATGATAGTTAAGTATTTTCGAGGATTTATTTTAGGGCTGACAGTTTTGGCTGTAGCAGCTTGTAGTAAAGATAAAGAAGAGAAATATGTCGCGCTAGAAGTTGAGCAACTTTATAACGTGGCGCAAGACTTTGCAGATAAGAAGCGTTGGAGAATTGCGGCGATTGCTTTTGACGAAGTTGAAAGACAGCATCCTTATTCCGTTTGGGCTCGTCGTGCTCAGTTAATGTCTGCTTATTCACATTATATGTCTCGTAGATACGACGATGCAATTCTTGCTGTTGACCGCTTTTTGCAGTTACACCCTGGTAACAGGTCTGCTCCTTATGCCTATTATCTTAAAGCTGTCTCTTTTTATAACCAAATTGTTGGGGTTGGTCGGGATCAAGACCTGACATTTAAAGCTAGAGATGCTTTGGTTGAGCTTATCCGCCGCTACCCTGAATCTACCTATTCACAGGATGCCCGTCTCAAGCTAGACCTTACTAACGATCATCTGGCCGGTAAAGAAATGGATGTTGGGCGTTATTATTTGCATCGTGAGGAATATTTAGCCGCCCTTGGTCGTTTCCAGCTTGTTACAAGTAAATACGAAACATCAAGCCATGTTCCTGAAGCCCTTCACCGCTTGGTTGAAGTAGAGCTTGCACTGGGTTTGGTCGCTGATGCAGAAAGAAATGCTTCTGTTCTTGGAGCAAATTATCCGGGCAGCAAATGGTATGAGCGTAGCTATAAATTATTGACGGAAAACCGTCAGGACCGCTAATGACTGATTGCTGTGTATTTCAAATGAAATGCAAATAAAGGGGCAGGGGGAGTGCTTAGAAGTCTTGCCATCCGAGACATTGTCCTCATAGAAAGCTTGCAGTTGGATTTTTCTGCAGGCCTTTCTGTTTTAACTGGGGAAACTGGCGCGGGTAAATCTATACTTTTAGATAGTCTTGGCTTGGCAACGGGCGCAAGGGCAGACAGTAAGCTTATTCGCCACGGCACACAGCAAGGACAAGTGATCGCAGATATTGATTTGCCGCTGGACCACAAAATTTTCAAAATACTTTCAGATCAAATGATTGACTGCCAAGAAGGCCAGTTGTTGCTCAAGCGCATAATTACTGCAGATGGTCGCAGCCGCGCTTTTATCAATGATCAGCCCGTATCAATAGGGTTGATGCGACAGGTCGGGGACTTGGCTGTTGAAGTGCATGGTCAGCATGACGATAGAGGGCTGCTTGACATCGCGGCCCACAGAGCTCTGCTGGATAGCTTTGGCAGTTATAAAAAAGAACGGGATGCGACAGCTAAAGCCTATGGTAATCTCAGTAAAGCCCAAGAAGAGTTAAAACAAGCTGAAGCCCAAGTGATAAAGGCCAGAAGTGATGAAGAGTGGTTGCGCCATGCTGTCAGTGAACTCACGGACTTAAACCCTATTGCAGGTGAAGAACAAACGCTCGACGATAAGCGCAGACTTATGATGCAGGGCGAAAAGCTTGGTGAAGACCTTTCTAAAATGATGAAAGACTTAACCAACCGCAGCGGTGTTGATGCAACGGTTAGGTCGGTTCTGCGCACAATGGGTCGCATGGACGCAGAAGCACGCAAGCTTCTAGATCCGGCTTTCGAGCCACTTGATCGGGCAGCCGTTGAGCTTAATGAAGCCATCGCTGCGCTTGAGCGCATAAGTCATGACATCGAGTTTGACGAGGCGCTGCTCGATAGTACTGAAGAAAGATTGTTTGAGCTGAGAGGTGTCGCTCGAAAATACAGTTGTCAGGTAGACGACCTTGCAGAAAAGCGGGATGAGTTAGCGGCTAACCTAAAAGCCCTTGATGCGGGTGAGGAGCATGTCGCGGCTTTAAAGGCAGCCCTTAAAGACGCTGAAAAGAAAATGGCCCACTGTGTTGAGGCTTTACACCTATGTCGCACTAAAGCCGCAGCCGATTTAGATAAGGGTGTTAATATTGAGCTAGCGCCGCTCAAGCTTGAAAAAGCCTCTTTTCAAACAGCAATTGAAAAACTCAGCCCAGAGCATTGGACAGTTGAAGGCGGTGATAGAGTTGTTTTTGAAGTTTCTACTAATCCGGGAGCCCCCTTCGCGCCGATGATCAAGGTAGCGTCCGGCGGCGAGCTTGCACGATTTATCTTGGCGCTTAAAGTCGTGCTGGCAACATCGGGCGGTGTTCCGGTCATGGTTTTTGACGAAGTTGACCGCGGTATTGGCGGAGCAACGGCTGACGCCGTGGGAGAGCGCCTGTCGAGGCTGGCTTCAGGCGCCCAAGTGTTGGTGGTAACCCACAGTCCGCAAGTGGCTGCGGTTGGTGACCATCATTTCAGAATTACCAAGTCTAGCGAGACAATGAATGGCTCAGATGTTACAATATCGGCTGTAGAACAGCTCTCGAGTGATGAGCGCCGCGAAGAGTTAGCGCGCATGCTAGCAGGCGCTGAAGTAACTGACGCAGCGCGGGCTGCCGCTGATCAACTACTGGCAAGAGAATAACATGGCTGATCTTTTTGATGCCCCAATCGATGTTGCAAAACTGACAGAAAAAGAAGCTGTGCGTGAGCTAGCATCTCTTGCTATGGTGATTAAATTGCATGACGTGAGTTACCACGAAAAAGATTCTCCCAGTATTTCGGACGCTGACTATGATGCTATGCGACAGCGCAATACTGAGATCGAAGAACGTTTCCCACATTTGGTTCGCGCGGATAGCCCATCCAAAAGAGTGGGGGCCAAGCCTTCTGAGAAATTTGGCAAAATAAAACACCCTGTAGCCATGTTAAGTTTAGATAATGCCTTCAATGATGATGATGTGGTTGAATTTGTAAAACGTATTCAACGGTTTCTTGGTTTAGACGAAGGGGAGACGGTTGCCCTAACAGCTGAGCCTAAAATTGACGGTCTGTCGCTGTGTCTGCGCTACGAAAAAGGCCTCCTTGTTTCCGCGGCGACACGGGGTGACGGCACTACGGGTGAGAATGTGACGCCCAATGCGCGCACCATATGTGATGTGCCTGAAAAACTGGAAGGCGAAGGTTGGCCTGATGTTTTTGAAGTGCGCGGTGAAGTTTATATGGCTAAAAGTGATTTTGCCAAGCTTAATGCCGCTCGCGAAGACGCCGAGAAGAAACTCTTTGCCAATCCCCGCAATGCAGCGGCAGGGTCGCTTCGCCAGCTTGATGTATCTATCACCGCTGCAAGACCGCTCAAGTTTTTTGCCTATGCATGGGGAGAGGTCACGGATCTGCCAGCTGATAGTCAGTGGGATGTCATTTCAAAGCTCAGGGAGTGGGGCTTTAGTATCAACCCACTTTTCAAGCGCCTTAACAGCGTCATAGATGTCGTTGCCCATTACCATGCCATAGAAGAGCAGCGCGCCTCGCTCGATTATGACATCGACGGTGTTGTCTATAAAGTAGACCGCCTTGACTGGCAGCAGCGTCTTGGTTTTATCGCGCGCGCACCGCGTTGGGCAATAGCCCATAAATTTCCAGCCGAGAAAGCCACAACAACCGTTGAAGATATTGAAATTCAGGTTGGGCGCACAGGTGCTCTCACCCCAGTTGCCAGACTATCGCCTGTAACTGTGGGCGGGGTCGTGGTTTCGAACGCCACACTGCATAACCGCGATGAAATCAAGCGCCTCGGTGTGCGCATTGGCGATACAGTAACTTTTCAGCGTGCGGGTGATGTGTTCCCGCAAGTGGTATGCGTGGTCTTGGATAAACGACCAAAGGACAGCCGCGAGTATCTTTTCCCTGATACATGCCCTAAATGCGGTTCGTCAGCTGTAGCGGAAGGCGATGATGTGGCAGTGCGCTGCACGGGTGGTCTTGTGTGTCCGGCGCAGCAAGTCGAGCGACTAAAACATTTTGTCAGCCGTGGAGCCTTTGATATTGAAGGGCTTGGTAAAAAACAAATCGAAACTTTTTATGAATGGGGATGGGTCAGGGAACCGTCTGAAATATTCACCATGATAAGGGCCCATGAGCTTGAACTGCGTGAAAAGGAAGGTTTTGGCGACCTTTCTGTTACCAATTTACTTGCAGCCATCGAAGAAAGACGGTCTATTGATTTTCACCGTTTCCTTTTTGCCCTTGGCATACGGCATCTTGGGGCCCAGACAGCCAAGCTTATTGCGCACACCTATATAAGCTATAGTGTCTTTGCTGATGTGATGAAAAAAATCATTGCAGGTGATGAAGAGGCTCGCACTGAATTTCTGGGCATTGATGGTATTGGTGAAGTGATGGCGGATACAATCATTGATTTTTACCGTGAGCCACACAATCAAAAAGCGCTCTATAATTTGGTCTTTCAATTAAACATTAACGATGCTGAAGCGGTGGCAAGTGATAGCCCTGTTGCTGGTAAAACGGTGGTCTTTACAGGTACACTGGAAAAGATAACGCGGTCAGAGGCTAAGGCTAAGGCTGAAAGCCTTGGTGCTAAAGTCTCAGGCTCAGTGTCGAAAAAAACCAATTATTTGGTAGCAGGGCTGAAAGCAGGATCAAAGCTTAAAAAAGCTACCGAGTTTGGTGTGACTATCCTCAGTGAAGATGAATGGCTCGAATTGATCCAAGACCAATAGTTTTATGCCTTTATATATATGCTGCTTTCTTGTAGAGTGGCTCCAAAATAATGAAGGAGCGAACCCATGAAATTTGATAGTATATTAGGTGCCATAGGCAATACCCCCCACATTCGCCTATCACGTCTGTTTCCCGACCATGAAGTATGGGTAAAGCAGGAGCGTCAAAATCCCGGTGGCTCGATTAAGGACCGTATCGCCTTGGGCATGGTGGAACTTGCAGAAAAAGATGGTTCTTTAAAGCCTGGCGGTGTGATCATCGAGCCAACAAGCGGAAACACCGGCATTGGCCTTGCTATGGTGGCGGCTGTAAAAGGCTACCGTCTTATTTTAGTGATGCCTGACAGTATGTCGGTTGAACGCAGGCTTCTTATGTTAGCTTACGGTGCTGAATTTGTCCTTACGCCTAAAGCTCTTGGCATGAAGGGGGCTATGGCCAAGGCCGATGAACTGCTCAGTGAAAATGAGAATGGCTGGATACCAAGCCAGTTTACCAATCCTGAAAATGTTGAAACGCACCGCAGAACGACTGCAAAAGAAATAATCGCTGATTTCCCGGATGGGTTTGATTATTTGATATCAGGTGTCGGTTCTGGTGGCCACTTAATGGGTGTTGCCAAAGGGCTAAAAGAGGTCTGGCCAAACATTAAAGCCTGCGCGGTAGAGCCAACCTTGTCTCCTGTGCTGTCGGGGGGCGAGCCTAGCCCGCACCCCATTCAGGGTATTGGGGCGGGTTTCATCCCTGAGATTGTTGATCGCACTGCTTTTGATGAGGTTTTACAAGTTACGCCAGAAGATGCCAAAGAGTGGGCGCGTAAGGCTGCGCGTGAAGAAGGTATGCTGATAGGTATATCGTCGGGTGCAACATTGGCAGCTATTGCTAACAAGGTAAAAGAGCTTAAAGCGGGTACGCGCATTATCGGCTTTAATTATGATACGGGCGAGCGCTATTTGTCAGTGCCAGACTTCTTGCCAACAGAGGATTGATATCCCCCGCTGGTATAGTGACCTTATAAAATTTGAAAGGCTCTGCATGTGTGCGGAGCCTTTTGTTTATGGATAGATTTTTCAAGTTTAAATGCAGGCTTTTGAGGCGATATTTTTTGTGTGAATCGGATGAATCGCAATATTCGATTCACTATATTCTGTTATCTATCTGATTTTATTGTATTTTTTGTTTTTTCAATGGTTTGTCCCGCAAAGTGATTCACCGTTCTGGCTTTTAAGCACAAATAGGTCACGTAATTTAATTTCAAAGATTACGTATTTTAAGATATATATTGTGCCTAAGATGCAAAAAAACACTGTATTTATAACTAATCGAAAAAGAATAAAAAAAGGCTTGCGCTATTGGTCAACACCCCCTAAAACCCGCTTCACCGACACGGCGCCCACAAAAGCGCGCTGCGGCGGTACGGTCCCTGCGGCCTTAACAATTTGTTAAGAAAGTAGTGGCCATTTTTGATCTTTGACATTGTAATTTATAAGAAGAGATTTGCGGACGGTGGTTCGGT